>NZ_CP032094.1:0-319375 GCF_003544875.1 Vibrio alfacsensis | reverse complement strand
AGCTTGGCATTGTCACTACGCCAAGGACCATTGATGGCATTATTAGGCTTAATTGGCGGCTACTCCGCACCACTATGGATTGGTGGAACAGAACCTGATTACTATTTACTTGCCAGTTACATAAGTGCCATTTCTATCGCAGCAACACTACTGATGCAAAGGGCACGACACGCATGGATTTCTCCCTGCATTTCCGGTCCTCATTTAATCTGGATGCTATTATTAATCGAAAACATCCCGACAGAAACGTTGTTCTCATGGTTGGCAATTTTCCTTTCACTGACTGCATATTTACTGTTCGCGGTGCCTAGGCTTGGCTGGATGTTAAACCCGCGTTTTCGCCATAATCAAGGAAAGTGGACGCACATACCAACAGTCCTCGCATTCGCCACTGTGTTATTGGCTTTATCCGCATTGGCGCGTCTGCCAAGCATCAATCCAATACAAATTAGCTACTTATATGCGATCTTAGTGATGTTGCTTTGGCTCCCTGCAATTCGAACAGGTTGGTCACTCAGAATATATATGCCCTCTATCTTGGTGGTGTTTGCTGCATCCCTGATGTTATCCATCGCTCTTCACTTGCTCTACATGACCAATAGCGAAACTCTCATTCTCATCGCACTGGGCATCTGCATTACTTTGATTGCCCTAAGAACGCTTTGCCAAACCTTAGCCAATGACCGTTCACAAATGGCAACTGGATTTTTTCTTGTACTTGCGCCATCAATGACGCTACTGGTATTGCTTTATACCAATGAGTTTGTAGAAAGCCATGTTCTCAGTTGGACGGTATTTACAGCGTTAGTTACCGCTTACTACCTGCTGATTGGCTTGCGATACAAAGATCTCGCTTTTGAGTGTTCTGCGATCATGCATACCATGATTGCAGGTACCGCTTTCATCTGGTTAAGTGACACTTGGCTAACAACAGCGATTTCGTTGCAAGTTGCGGTAATGGCACTACAGGTTAAATCAAGCCTATTCCGACCTGCGAGTTGGGCTGTCAAGCTGGCAATGAGCATTCTTGTTGTACGATTGACCCTTTTGCCATTCATTCCTGATTGGCAACCCGTCAATACGGAGCATTGGGCTTGGGTTATCATCAGCTACCTACCATCACTGGCCATTCTCGCGTACGCTCGTAGTGTATTGCAGCGTTCTGAAAACGAACTCGCGAATTGGTTTGAAGGTGCGTTTTTGCATGTTTTCTTGATGGCCCTTTTCACCCAAACTAATTACTGGTTAACTGGGCAATATGGCTATCTCAGTTATCTCGATTTCACTTCCGCGATTGTTTTTGCCAATCAAGCGCTTGTGATGGGCTTGGTATACAGCTATCGCAGCCAGTTCGCTCAGCAACTAGAGCGAATGTATCAAGTATACAGCTACCTGCTTTGGTGCGTTTTTCTTGTGCTTATTGCACTACTTAACAGCCTTGAATCACCACTATTAGTTAACAACATATCTGCACAGGCTATGCCTGTATTTAACATGCTGTCAGTGGGGTGGCTATTGCCTGCTGCGATACTTATCGTGACCGCCTATAAGCGTTGGAACACTCTGCGTATTCCACCCAAAGCCATTGCGAGTATCGGCTTCACCTTAGGTGTCATTTGGTTAGGCATGTCTATCCGCCAATTCTGGCAAACGACATCAATGACACTTGCCCAATCCACTAGCATGGCGGAAATGTTTACCTACTCGGTGACCGGATTACTAATAGGCGGCGTACTGACATGGAAAGGGGTTACAGGCAAGATGCCTGTCATACAACGAATTGGGCTGATTGTGCTAGCTTGTGTCGCACTCAAAGTATTCTTGTGGGATGTCCGCTCACTAGATGGGTTCTGGCGAGCGATCAGTTTCTTAGGTTTGGGTGCCTCTTTAATCGCGCTTGGGTGGCTATTCCAAAAATTACATCGACCATTGAGTCAAAATTAGTGCAACGACAATAAATGTTAGGCGAGTCATCGTTCAAAATTCCACTTACTGAATGTGACAAGTTTGATCGTAATGAACGCCACCTAACTTCTACGATTAAAATTCAAAAATTCGATTTATAAAATTTATTGCCTTATATTCTAGTCTTAAGGCATAAGTTGACACCAAGAGAAATGAGTACGAGTATGAGAGCTCCCTCCTACTGTCTTTAACTATAGGTTTAGCGCCATTGAACAAACGCGGGCAACTATCTTCTTCTAAGGTTAAAATATTCGCTCTGATCAGAAAGGTAGCACTTTCCTAAATTAATTCCGAACATTCTAATACTTGGAAAACGGCTAAAGTGGTTTTCTTATAAACGCAGGAACGTTGTAGTACGGCAACTTTTCTAGTTTAAGGCGCTTCTTGCTCAAAAAACTGTCTACAGCCAAAGTGGCCCCCTCTACTGCGTTGTAATCATCAACAACGATAAGTCCGCCTGGAACAACCCTATCGTACAACATCTCTAGCGCAAATTCAGTTGGCTCCTTAACGTCCATGTCTAAATGCAGCAGTGCTACCCTAGTTTCTGGTCGATCAGACAAGTATTTGGGTATTGAATCAAAAACATTACCTTCGACTAACTCAATATTCTTAAAACCTTTATGCTCCAATATCGCTTGCGATTCGCCCAAAGATAAGCCATCTCCACCGGCCATAGTAAAACTATCAATAAATTCAACATCGCTTTGCTCAGAAAGCCCAACTTCAGGGAATGCTCCAAACGCATCAAATCCAATAATCTTTCTGGAATAGTCATTTTCCAAGAGCTGTCGGTATGTGGCCCATCTAATGAGAGAGGCTGACTTATATACGCCAAACTCTAATATCGCCCCAGGGATCCCTGAATTAATTTATATAACTCATAGTGGGCTAAAGCTTTATTTAACCGGTTAGGTTTTGAAAACCAATAAAAACCATTCTCATAATCCCAAACCATCGAAGATGAAAGCTCTCTAATAATCATAAATACCTAAATTTCCATATGTAAATTAAAATAAAAGCAACTAATTTAATCCGAAGTACATGATTTTATGTGTTCATAGAACTTACATAAACAATCAAAAATAATACTGTACGCATGTACCCTAACTATTTATTCTTCAAACTTCATTTTGAACAAAACCTACTAAAACATCAAATAAAAATTTGACAACCAACCCAAAAAGAGAAATTATATGTCCATGAATCTCTTTTGCTTATTAATTATCAAGTAGACTCTTTCTCTATAGCTTGAATGAACAATTCGTTACTCTTTCCATTACCAAATTCCACCGTTTTCTCAAAGATCTTACTTTCTTTATTTTCAATCTCTTGCACAATAAGATCCATATCCTCTGGAATATTAATTATTGATGGTGCATTTGAACGATTATTTTGCCTTGAGCCTAGGTTTATGGTTAATTTTCCGTAAAAGGTGCCTCTCTAATTCCCACTAGAGTTTCCTATTATAAAATCTGCATTTTAAGCAATGTTAGAAAACATTCAAACCGAACACTTGGGTATATTTTAAATCTATGATTCCCTTTAAGCCTTTCATATTCATTAATTATAACGTTTGAACCATGATCGTTGTTAGGGAAAATTACAACGTAGTTTAACCGCTATCTATAACTCCAGATACAACTTCATGAATATTTTCTCCAAGTTCATTTAATGCGGTCGTAACTGGGTGATACATTAAAATAGAGTATTTATCAAAATCGATATCATACCTATCTTTAACGTCCAATAAACTTGGCAATTCTTTTGACTTCATTATATCCAAATCAGGTGAACCAATTACAAATATACTTGATTCACATTCACCAAGCTGAATCAGTCGTTTCCTAGCAAAGTCATTCGATACAAAATGAAGATGTGACATCTTTGATACTGAATGACGAATGAGTTCATCAATCGTTCCTGAAACTTCACCACCTTCAATATGAGCGACCAATATATTATTCAAAGATCCTACAATTGCCCCAGCTAAAGCTTCTACGCGGTCACCATGTACCACAATCATATCCGGTTTTAGATCCTGAACATAATCTGAAAGACCTTGAATGGTTTTTGACAATACAATATCCATTGAATCGTGACCATTCTGATTGATGTACTTATAAAGTGATTTGAACCCTGCTTTTCTACTTCATTTGCTGTCATACCATATTTTGCCATCATATGCATGCCAGTTATAAAAATATGCGATTCAAATTGCGCATGATCTTCAACCTTTTAATTAAGCTCTTTAATTTACCAAAATCGGCACGGGTTCCTGTTAAAAATAATATTTTTCTCATGAAACTAAATATGTTCCATCTTCAGTTGAATATCAGCTAAGATATCCTCTTTGGCAACTTTACCCAGCAATGATTCATACTTCTCTGCAAGGAAATCACCCGTTCCTGGACGCTTAACCCAAATATTTTCAGTGGTCAGTTTTTCACCTTTCTTGATCTCGGCAATAGTCACAACACTCGCGTAAGCAAAATCAATGGTAACTTGCTCTTCTTTTGCAGCTTCTTTTTTGCCACCACGCATCTTTGCCATCCGCTTTGATTGTACAATCAACTCTGCACATTCTTTAGGATCCATAGAGCAGGCGATATCCGGACCAGGTCGACTTTTTCTATCGGTAAAGTGGCGCTCGAGGACTGACGCTCCAGAGGCAACTGCTCCTAGGCAAGCTAAATTGTCAATACTATGGTCAGAAAGACCAACAACTGCATCAGGAAATGCTGCTTGGAGCGCTTCCATAGCACCGAAGCGAATTAAATGGTCAGGTGTCGGATATAAGTTAGTCGTATGCAGCAAGCAAAAAGGAGTTTCATGTTTACGGAAAATATTCACGGCTTTCTCAACAGAAGATATATCATTCATGCCTGTGCTAAGAATTATTGGTTTACCAAAACTTGCGATCAGCTCAAGTAAAGGATAATTATTACACTCGCCAGAACCAATTTTATATGCAGGTACATTCATGCGTTCTAAACGCAAAGCCGCTGCACGAGAGAATGGCGTGCTAATGAAAATTGCGCCTTTAGATTCTACATACTCCTGTAGCTTAATTTCATCCTTTTCTGATAGTGCACAGCGTTCCATTATTTGATAAATAGAAGCATCTGAATTTCCAGGAACGACACTTTTAGCTTCATGACTCATTTCATCATCGACTACGTGAGTCTGATGCTTGATGACCTCTGCTCCACTTTGAATTGCAGCATCAACCATTTCAAAAGCAACGGTCAAAGATCCTCGTGGTTAATGCCTATTTCAGCAATGACTAGTGGGTCATAGTCTAATCCAATTTTACGATTACATATTTCAAATACTGGATTTGTCATCTTGATAATTCCATCATTACTTTTTCCACCGCTAATAAATCATCCAATGTGTCGATATCTAATGAGTCGCACTCTGACATCAAATATGGGTAAACATTACTTTGGGGAAATCGGTTATTTAATTTAAATGCATTTTTTGAAAAGGCATAAATTGCACCATTCGGCTGAAAAGCTCGAGGTAAATCTTGCCTCCTGGTATAGGGAGCATCATCGCTATAAAGGCCGGCTAATGAACCATCTTCCCTTTCTATATACGACTTTATTGGGGTATGGGATGGCTCAAACACACTGATCACAAGATCAGCATTCTTAACTGTATAGAGATGCAATGATTCTTGTAAATGAACTGCGTTACGTAATGGGGAGGTTGGCTGTAACAACACAAGATACTCACTCTGAATATTGTTAAGCTCTAACCAATCAATCGCATGTGAAAGAGCATCAATACTACTAGAAGTGTCTAAAGCTAACGCTGGAGGCCTATCTATAATCTCAGCACCTAAACTGATGCTAGTTGTTGCGATTTCGCTATCATCTGTTGACACAAATACGCGCCCCACTTGAGGGCACTGCAGGGCAGCCTCTATTGTCCAACTGATAACTGGTTTTCCATTAAGGGGGAGAATATTCTTTCTCGGTAAACCTTTTGAACCGCCTCTAGCGAGGATGAGCGCCACAAATTTTCCGGCGTTATTAGTTTTCTGTATGATATTTCTATTTTTCATTCCGGAGCTTCACTAACTTTTGGGATGAATAGGTCCCACAAGTACAAATTTCGTCAAAGAGACCTGGCTTCAAGCTATCAATTCAACAATGCCACCACGGTATGTCGACGAACATTCGCCTGAGCATTTAAGGCTTGAAACGTTGACGTAAATTGAGAAGAACTCTCTATAAAACTGTTTAACTTTGCGTTAACAGCACCAACAGAAAGCTGACGAGAGCTATTATGAACAGATTGCATCTGGACACCCAACTCACTGTGAAAGTCTTTCGCCTGCTCTAGACTCGTTTGAACTTGCCCTAAATGTTGATTCACTTTCGCAATAGATTGCTTAATGCCGTCACGCGAACCGAGATCAAAACTTAACTCGGCAATACCATCGGGTTCTGCTTTCAAACTGAGCACATTCGGCTGGCCTGCTGGGAATCGATGTCCCTCCCCCGTGACCAGTACTTTTTGTTGCATTTGACGGTAGGCCGTCTCTGATGCTTCAAATAAAATCGACCCATCTTCACCGAGTGACGCTCGCATTCCTAATCCGATCACACTTCGGTCAAGCATCTTAACGGTGCGCTCACCATCCGCTAAGCCATCAAACTGAATCATCACCGACTGTCCTTGAGGAAAGTCCAAACGAATTTGCTCAGCTCTCTCGCTCAAACGATGAACATTCAAACCCGGAATAGAAAATCGACGTATGTTTGCTTTATCAAGTTTAAGATGCAGTTCATTATCGATGACTTTGTTACCATCAAAACTCGCTTGCTCAACAACTTGCTGAATACTACTCTTCGAGCGTACGAGTGAATCTTGTAAGCCAGGAACGTTTTGCACACCTTGGTGAAGAGCCTGAGACAAGCCTCGCTTTATAAGAGTCAGCTCTTTTCCTATGACTTGTAAGGATTTAGAAGCAATTTGGACTGCCGTTGCTTGCTGCTGCCCATGCATGAGTTGAATGCCAGAAACTGAATAGGCTGATGTTGCTGCATCAGCCAAAACAGTAACCGGACGTGGCGTGATCGCAGCACTTGAATCTGCTGATCGGGTTGGCATGATAGAGGCTTGTTCTTGCCCCCCAAGTCGTATGCTATGGGGTCTAACCTCTACTGCACTCATTACCATGTGGGGTGTTCCTTAAATACGATCAAATAAATTAAGATCGTTGATCTTTACGTAACTCGCTTGGGTGGCTTGTAATGCCGCCATGTAATCACTCAAACGTACAGAAGCTTCACCATAATCCAGCGCTGATAGATCGCCTGTCACTTTATCAACAAACAGTTGGTTTTCGCTGTGCGAACTATCCATCAAATCTAGGTTATTGTGGCGTCCACCGATTTCGGTCATCGCCCCTAGCACGTTTGCCATTGTAGCATCGATGGCTTCTAGGCTAGCCCCTACTTCAGCTTGAAAATTTGGACTCGGATTCTCAAATTCTGCAATTAGAGCATCAATTTGATTAAGTACATTATCACCGCCGCCCAGCTCCAAGATATCTTGCGCGGTCATGTTCGCTTCCATAGTCACGCCTTTTGCTACCGTCACCACTCTCTTATCACTGTTACCATCAATGACGTAATTCCCTGTTGAGCTATTAATGGCTGGCGTAGTAGTAAGCGTTCCAGAGAAGATGTAGTGCCCTTCCTGATCTTGCGTATTGAAAGACGACTCAATCGAATCGCGGTAACTTTTTAGCTCAGTAATCATCCCTGTACGATCTTCATCAGTTAGGGTCTCATTTGCCCCCCAGAGCACCAAGTCTCGCATGCTTTTTAAACTTTCATTGACCGCATCTAAGTGAACTTCTTGCTGAGATAGTGTGGTTTTTAAATTGGCAATATTGTTTTGGTATTGACCTAACGCACTAGTTTCGCGCTCTAGGTTAAGTAATTTAATTGACGCCATTGGATCGTCAGACAGTTTTGTTAGTCGCTCACCTGTGGACATTTGGTGCATGACTAAACCAAGACCTGCGTTGTTGCTTTGCAGGCTTTGAAGCATCATATGGCTAAATTGGTTATCACTAATACGCATCTGTAGTTCCTATTAGAACAATTGTAAAACGGAGTCAAACAGTTGATTAGCCGTACTAATCACTTTCATATTCGCATTGTGAGCGTTCGCAAACGTCATTAAGTTCGCCGCCTCTTCATCACTATTCACTGAACTCACATTGTCGCGAGCAGCATGAGCTTGGTGGTTCATGGCGGCTTTGGCTTCGTAATCAGAAGCGGCTTGGCGAGACTTAACGGCGGCATCACCGACCATGGCGGTAAAGGCATCATTAAGGCTTAAGGAACCATAGCCTGTAATGGCAACGGGCTTGTTGCTCAATGCGATCAAATCATTAAGTACATCCGCATTACCCGGTGTACCATCACTTGAAAATGCCAACTCCTCAGCATCGATATCAGTGATAGTGAGGCTAGACGCCGGGTTCGCAGGATCATAACTAAATAGTGGTTTGCCCGGGTTACCATTGAGATCCTTGCCTGTAGATAATACGTCGTTATATTCATCAGCAAGTGCTTTTGCCATGTCATCCAATGCGAATTGGTTTTTCTTCAAAACGTCCGTTTGATAATCATTAATTGCACCTAATTGACCACCAACAGATTGTTCAACCGCAAATTCTTGATTAGCAAACTCGACATTCAGTTCTGCCAAGTAAGGATCATTGACATCTGGAGTGGCCGTCAGCTTTCCGTAATCAGCCCCCATAACCAGCGGCTGACCGGAAGCAAGTGTCACTTGCAGGCTTCCATCTGGCTGATCTGTGGTTTTAATTTCAACAATTTTTGATAATTCTCCGACCAACGCATCACGAGAGTCCATCAGCTGTGCTGGGTTTCCGCCACTGCCTTGCATTTCAACGATCTGCTTGTTCACCTGAGCGATGTTCGCCATCAGACTGTTCGCACTCGCCAACGTCGCGGTGCGCTGGTCACTCATGTCTTTGTGTTGGTTATGTAATGACTCATTAAGCGTGTTGAAGCGACGAGCTAATGCCTCTGCCTCTGCGATGATTTGCTGACGAAATGGAACAGAATCTGGTTTAACGGTTGCGTCGTTAAGAGCGGCATGAAATGAATCTAAGCCCGCAGAAATACTAAAGCCATCAGCACCTAGCGTATTTTCTAGTTGGCTCATCGCCACGGTATAACTCGAAGCATAAGATGTAGCACTGTTCGTTGACCATGTTTGCTTAACCAAATATTGGTCTGTAACTCGACGTATGCTCGTCACTTCGACACCATTTCCGGCACTTAATGAGTTAGATACACTACCGCCAACCGACGCCATCAGCGCTTGCTGACGACTGTATCCCGGCGTGTTGACGTTTGCCACGTTTTGCGCGGTAACGTTAAGAGCAACACGATTAGCGTTTAAGCCTGATAGGGCGATATTAACAAGATTCATTTACAGCTCCATTTTTCTGTTCAGCGGCTGAGAAAACGCGGTTGTCATACCGGCTTCACCAAGCACCTGTTGCACAGAGGCGACCGCTTGCTGAACAGAATTAATCGTATTGGAATGCGCGATTGCCGCTTCGCTTTCAACTTGTGATATGCGTTCAAAGTCTAAATCATCGTGGTCATTCGCCGGCGATATGTTACGAGTAGAATCAAACGCGACTTCTCGCATCGATGGACTCAACTGCTGAACCAACATATCAGCAATACCTGAGTTTTGTTTCTTTGCCAATTCAATCGCGAGTTGCCCATCGTACATATCACGAAACACACCTTGTTGTTGGCTCGAAAATGGACTGTCTTTGTGAGCTAACACATCACTGCTACTGCGCATTTGACGCAGTACCATTTGCAGAAACATGGCTTCAAACTGGCCGGCGACCACCTCGAGCGCTCCCTCTTTATCACGACTCTGCTTGATGCTCGCGAGGGCATTATTGTCATGATAAAGCATGGCGTTGAGTGGAGTTTGGTCACCATTATTGTCTAACTTCATCTCTCAATCCTTAAATCACAACCAGTTCAGCGTTTAATGCGCCAGCTTCGTTCAATGCTTGTAGAATGGACATCAAGTCTGTTGGCGTTGCACCTAAACTGTTTACCGCACTGACGATAGTGTTGAGCTCAGTCCCTGGAGGCCAAATCACCATTTGAGCTTGCTCTTCGTTCACATCAATTTTGGATTGATTGACCACTTTGGTTTCACCATCAGAGAATGCATTCGGCTGGCTCACTTGTTCTGATTCGGAGATACGGACTGTCAAATTGCCATGGCTGACCGCCGCCTCACCAACTTTCACATTTTTCCCAATAACGACGGTACCAGTGCGCGAATTGAAGACGATGCGCGCAGGCTTACGGCCCTCAACCACACTCATTTCTTCTAACATCGACATCATAATCACGCGCTGTTGCGTATCCATAGGCGCACGCATGTCCACACGCGCTTTGTTAATCGCGACCGCGACATTTGGCCCAAATGTACTGTTGATTTCTCGTACGATGTTCTTCGCAGTCGTAAAGCTTGGCTTGCGTAAATTCAGAGTAATTTCATCTCGTTCATTAAAATCGGTCTCAATTTCACGTTCGAGGATTGCACCATTAGGGATACGACCCGCGGTTGGTGTGTTTACTTCTACTTTTGAGCCGCTTTTACCCTCTGCTGAAAGGCCACCAACCACAACACTTCCTTGGGCAATGGCATACACTTCACCGTCGATGCCTCGAAGTGGCGTCAGTAGCAACGTACCGCCACGTAGACTCTTCGCATCACCAATGGATGAGACCACAACATCCAACGCCTGCCCCGGCCCCGCCATTGGGTCCACCGAAGCGGTGACGCTCACTGAAGCCACATTACGCAACTTAGGATTCATACTGTCATCAATCTGCACACCAAACTGGCGCAGCATATTCGTTATAGACTGTGAGGTAAATTTGACTTGGTTTCGGTCACCTTGCCCAGCTAAGCCAACCACTAAACCGTAGCCGACAAGTTGGTTCTCACGAATACCCTGCACATCAACCAAGTCCATAATAGGAATTTCCACTTCGGCGTGAGCGGTCATCGGCAATCCCAACGTTAATGCCAATAAGAAAAAAGAAAGAAAAGCATTTACTGGCTTCATTAGAATGGTATCCATGGGCTATTAAAGAATTGCGTTAACCAACCTGCCGCATTGCTATCTGCCAATGCCCCGCGGCCTGCATAAGTAATTCGAGCGTCTGCGATACGCTGAGAAGAAACTTGGTTGCTGCGACTGATGTCATCGACACGAACAATCCCAGTAAGGCGAATGAACTCATCCCCTTGATTCAGACGCAGCCACTTTTCACCGCTGATTCGGAGGACACCATTAGGCAACACTTCATGCACGGTGACCGTTATCGCACCTTGTAACTTATTACCTTGTGAACTGGATGCGCTGCCATCAAAGTTACGGCTTCCATCAAGACCAACGCCAAATTCATTGTAAGTTTTATTACCAATCGTCGGAGCGGCAAAATCGACGGTCGAATTCTTACCAAATTGAGTGCCCGCTTTCTTACTGGAAGACGTTTCTTCTGAAAGCTGCACCGTAAGCACGTCACCAACGCGATATGCACGGCGGTCTTGGAATAAAGTCATGGTGTATTGGTGACGATAAAGGCTGCCTGATTTCGTATCCGGTAGCGTGTAGTCAAGCACTGGTGGCGCATACTCTTCTGCGTTTGGTTCTGGCGGAATAAATTCCTGACGCCCAGCACAACCTGCCAATAAAATCACAGCAATGACCCAATTCTTCGCTAGCCATTTGTTTGTGTATTCCTTCATCATCACCACTTCTTTATTACATTGATTGCGAGACAAATTTCAGCATGTCATCCGCTGCTGAGACCACTTTGGCATTCATCTCATACGCACGTTGAGTGGTGATCATTTCAACCATCTCTTCAACAACTTGTACGTTCGAACCTTCCAAAGCACCTTGCTTGATACTGCCTGCGCCATCTTCACCAGCGATCAACTCATCCGCAGGGCCGCTTGCTTCCGTCTCGCGGAATAAGTTACCGCCAACGGCTTCTAAGCCCGCAGGGTTGATAAACTTCGCCAACGTGATTTGACCCAGTTGCTGTGGTGTTGGGTCGTCAGCGGAGGTTGTTGTGACCGTGCCATCCACACCAACTGAAAATGAGACCGCGTTATCTGGGAGCTGGATTTGTGGCTCCAATGGAAGACCTTGGCTATTCACCATTAAGCCCTCTGAGTTAATGTGGAACTGACCATTACGTGTGTACATGATCTGACCGTCAGAGTTTTCAATTTGGAAGAAGCCTTGTCCCATCACGGCTAAATCCAACTCTTGGGTGGTATTTTGAGTGTTGCCTTGAGTAAAGACTTTTTGCGTTCCTACTACACGCACACCAGAACCAAGTTGAACACCACTTGGCAACTCGTTTACTTGGTCAACTTGCGCACCTGGCTGACGCTGAATGCTGTAAAAAAGATCTTCAAAAACAACTCGATCACGCTTAAAGCCAATCGTATTAACGTTTGCAAGGTTATTGGAAATGGCAGTCATCTTCGTGTCCTGCGCTGCCATACCTGTTTTACTTACCCATAATGCTGAATGCATTGCTTATCTCCTTTAGGCGGAAACTCTCTTTAAAAAGAATTACTTCGCCGCCATCAATTTATTGCCAGCTTGAGCCAGTGTTTCTGCGGTTTTCATCATGCGAACTTGCATTTCAAAGTTGCGAGTTAGAGACATCACACTTAACAGTTCATCAATCGCGGACACGTTGCTGCCCTCTAGATGTTCTGGCGAAATTTGTACGGTTTCATCGATTGGAAAAGGCGCGCCATCTGCACTGTGCAACAAGCTGTCGCTCTCTTTCTGTAATTGATCCATTGGCGGCTTAACGAGCTTTAACGTTCCGACTTCCACTTCGGCCCCCACCAGGAGGGATGACAGAGACACGCCCACGTTCACTGATTTCGATTTTTTGAAAATCAGGCGCAACAAGAGGACCATTTTCGCCTAACACAGGAAAACCATTGATCGACATCGCACCGAATGTATCCACTTGGATGTTACCTGCTCGGGTATAAGCTTCCCCACCAGCAGGCGTCTCCACGACAAAATAACCATCGCCCATGATAGCGACATCAAGTGGACGACCAGTTTTCATAATGTCACCAGAGTCAAAGCGCGTTGCTGCGGAGTTCGTCACGACCATGGTTCGTCCATCAAACCCCGCCCCTTGCAATTCGATACTGCTAACGCGCTCCATATCTGCACGGAAACCTGCAGTATCCGCATTCGACAAGTTGTTCGAACGTACGTGCTGAGCCTTAAGAACACGGCTTGCACCCGACGTAGCTGTAAATAACAAGCTATCCATGCCGAACTCCCATTACACCGCGTTGAACAAAGCTTGGGTCAGCTTATCGCTGGTAGAAATGGTTTTCGCATTCGCTTGGTAATTTCGTTGAGCCGTCATCAATGCAACCAATTCACTCGTCAGGTCGACGTTCGAGCCTTCAAGTGCACCCGGCGTTAGGCTGCCAAGTGTGCCTGAACCCGGAACGCCAAGAATCGGTGCGCCTGAGCTAAAACTTTGTGTCCAAGACGTACCACCGGCATTCGCAAGCCCTTGCTCGTTAGCAAAATCGGCGATCACAACCTGACCTTGCAATTGAGATTGGCCATTAGTGTAAGTCGCATAAACCATACCGTTGTCTTCTACGCGGATGCCTGCAAGCTCACCTGATGTGTAGCCATTCGGGTTGTTAGAGCTCACACCAAATGCCGCACCAAATTGCGTACTGCCTGCAAGGCTAATGTCAATGCTCATCGCCTCTGCACCTGCAGCGGGGAATGCAACATTAAACGAGCCAGTTGGTGATGCTAGCGTACCGTCAGGGTTGAAAGTCACTGTCTGCTTAGTCGCCGGAGTTGTCGCCGCACCATCTACATTGATATTCACTTCCCACTGGTTATCAGCCGTTTTCGTGAAGTACTGTGTTACCGTGTGTGCGTTGCCCAACGAATCGTGCACTTTCGTGGTGTAAGAAGAACTGAATGAACTTGGATCGTCAGGATCAAATGGCGTGACCGCTGTATCGATCACAGATGCACTCGCATCAAAGTTCGCCACAAAGTCCAATTTATCTGTCGCTTGCGCTTTTAGCGAAGACGTTGAAATCTGAATATCACCGACAGAACCTGTCTGTAGGTTGTTATTGCTATCGACACTGTAACCTTGCAGTTTTGCGCCATTGTTCGACGTAACAAAGTTGTTTTTATCTGTACCGAAAACACCCGAACGTGTGTACAGCATTTGACCTGCACTATCACGAGTCACAAAAAATCCAGAACCATTAATTGCCAAGTCCATCGAGCGGCCTGTACCTGTGATAGAGCCGTTCTTATCGAAGTTCTGAGAAATCGATGCCACTTCAACGCCACCTGGTTGCATGCCGTTGTATACCGCAGCAAATTCCGTTCGACCGCCCTTAAAACCGTACGTCGACGCGTTAGCGATGTTATGGCTAATAGTGTTTAGCTCTTGGTTGGTAGCATCAAGGCCACTTAGTGCAATATTAAAACTCATGAAAAACCTCTAATTTTTAGCTCGGTTAGGCACCAAACTGTGAAATTTGATAGAAAGGAATGCTGCCAACGCCCTCAACTTTAACCAGCGCGGCACCACCTGAACTTGGAATGCGAACTTGTTCGACCTTGCCAGCTAACAAAATATTCGGGCTAGCTTGCCCTTCTTGAACTTCGACTGATACCGTGTATTTGCCAGGCTTCAAGCCAAGCTCTTCTGGGTTAATCGAGAATTCGACGTCACCAGCACTGTGTGCACCGAGTGGCACTTTTGTAGACTGACCAAACTCATCTTTCACCACGAGGGTCACTTGGTTAGAGTTGTGTTCGAGTTCAATCTTGCCGCTTTGAACGCCCTCGCCGAGTTCAAACTCATCAGAAGAAACATAAACCGTTTGTCCAACTAAGCCTGCCGTCGACAGTACTTGCATGTTATCAAGTAGCACCATACTGTTTTGCATCAACCCAGACATGTTCTCCATACTTTGTACTTGTGAGAACTGAGCCAATTGGCTGACATATTCCGTACCATCAAGAGGGTTTAATGGATCTTGGTTTTGAATTTGTGCCACCATCAAGGTGATAAATTCATTTTGCAGTGACGACGCGCTGTTAGAATCTAGAGGGTTTGAAGCCACATTTGCCGTGTCTTTTGTCGCAGCTGATACAGGGGTATCAGCCGATAGAGCGGTGTATTGTGCCAAGCTCATTAGCTACCCTGCCCTAAACGCAGTAGACCTTGTTGCATGCTTTTCACATTAGCTAGCACTTCGACATTAGTCTCAAAGCTTCGCGTTGCCGACATCATATCGGCCATTTCAGACACCACATCAATATCTGGGTAGTAAACATAGCCATCATCGTTCGCCAACGGGTTATTTGGCTCAAAGCGCTTCTCTGCTTGACCTGCATTTTGTACGACATCCACAATTCGTACTTCTGCGTTTGGATAAACGCCATTTTCCGTGGACATTTGGCTCTTTTGATAAACCGTTGCAAATACGGGTTTTAATGCTTGATAGGCATCTTCTGGATTAGCCGAAACCGCATCCGCATTCGCAAGGTTACTGGCTACCGTGTTTAAACGTACAGTTTGTGCCGTCATCGCCGAGCCAGTGATTGAATAAATATCAGTAAAAGACATGATTACCGTCCCTCTATTACTTTTGCCAATCCACTGAATTTCATGTTGAGAAATGTCAGACTGGTCTGAAAGTCCATGTTGTTCTGTGTGAATTTGGCTTGTTCAACACCAAGCTCAACCGTATTGCCATCTTTGCTATTTTGATAAGGAACCGAATACAGTGTTTCAATTTGAAACTTAGGTACCGATTTACTTACGCCAGTGGATGACATCTGACTCATCACAGTGCTAAAGCTAAGGTCTTTTGCTAGGTACCCCGGCGTGTCAACATTTGCTAGGTTACTCGCTAAGACTTTGGTACGCTGAACGCGAAAATTAAGGGCCTCAGGATGTACTCCTAACGCGTTTTCAAATGAGATCGCCATGTATCTTCCTTACAGTCGGCTCGAATACGCCAAGATCAAACAAGATGCATGCCATAAAAAATAGCAATATAAATCAATGAATTACTATCAAGCAGGGAAAGCTCACTTCCGCTCTCCGGAAAGAAAAGAAAATAAGAGGAAACGTCGATATTCCTCGATAAAGGCCTTGGTTGGCATCGCATGCCTTGTGATAAGCCACTCTGCAAACGCGAGTAAAAGCACACTAACTGTCGATGAATTGAAAACGTTTGTCGCTCAAATTTTTGAACAGGAAGTCGCTAAAACGGCGCAAGCAAGAGGATGGGAGAATCACCATCTTGAATATGATATCTGGGCTCCAAGTGCTGCCAATTATCTGCCGATATGTCACACACCTTTAGTGGTAAGCAGTCGAGACAATAGACTGATTCCAGTCGGGAACCTAAAACGAGCAGTGAGTTGCGAAAGTCTCGACTCACCTTGGCGAATTAATGTCACGATAAGAGCAACGCTCACCTTACCCGTGCTCGTCGCAACCACGACACTTGATCGCAATGAGACGATTTCAGCTTCACATATCAAGCTGGAAACCCGAACTATCACTCGACAAGACGATTTTTATACACGAGCGCATCAAGCGATTGGCTTAGAAACGTCACGTCGACTAAAGGCCGGTCAAATCGTAGATCCTAGTATTCTTAATGCTCGCCCAATAATAGTGAAAGGTAACGAAGTCATTATTATCGCGAGCAAAAACGGGTTTCGTGCAAGCACCAAAGGCATCGCATTAGAAGATGGGAAAAAAGGAGATCAAATTGAAATCGAAAATCAAAGCTCTGGAAAAATAGTTCGCGCTGTCGTTACGGGGGTGAACCAAGTTCACACTCAGTTCTAATTTTGGACTCAGCGTATCACTTTTAACTATTCTTCTCGTCAAACAGAACCAAAATCGACTAAAATTAAAATTTAATGTTCATCACAACCTAGTCGCCTATTCGATTTAGAACATGATGATTGAGGAACACAGCATGAAAATCGATAAAGTGACGAGCGGCCATGTCTCACACACAACGTTGCAGCAATCTAGCAGCAAACCAGCAGAGACAGCGCCACAAAGCCAAATCCGTGAACCTGCACTGCAAGCAAACACTGCAGCCGTGGAGCGTGCTCAAGCCGAAATCCAATCACTGCCTGATGTGGATATGGCGAAAGTCGAACAGGTCCGAAATGCACTCGCTCGTGGTGAATTAAACCTTGATACGAAAGCACTGTCTAAAGCTCTCATGCAATTCCATACTGGACATGAGTAACAACGCAATTTAGGACGCAGCATGACATCAGCAGCATCTCAGCACATTCAACACTTTGTTCGCTTAATTACAGCAGATATAAAGCGATACCAACAATTGTTGATTCTAGTACAGCGACAAAAAGCACTCTATCTGACCTTTGATGGTTCAGAACTGAGTAATAATATTAAGCAACAAGCGCCAATACTCGATCAACTCAATCGCTCTTCGAGTGAAAGAACCCAATCCATGCGAGCACTGGGTTTGCCTTGCAATAGCGCAGGTGCTGAGAAAATTATAAATGCTTTACCAAGTCACATTCGCACTCAGGTAAAAGTGCAGTGGACGCAGTTAGAATCCTTAGTTAAGCAATGCCACCAATACAATCAAAGTAATGGTCAAAGCTCCGCGGCGTTCCATGAGCTAATAAGTCACATTAAGCAACCGGTTCAGCACATCTAT
Source organism: Vibrio alfacsensis (assembly GCF_003544875.1). Classification (NCBI taxonomy): domain Bacteria; kingdom Pseudomonadati; phylum Pseudomonadota; class Gammaproteobacteria; order Vibrionales; family Vibrionaceae; genus Vibrio; species Vibrio alfacsensis. The sequence continues at coordinate 301,531 of NZ_CP032094.1, read as the reverse complement.
GAAGAGAGAACACTCTAGACATCATCAGTACCGCCACCAGTATCAGTGCCACCTACAGCACCTGAACCATCCGAAAATTGCAACACCACTGAAAAGTGGTACGGTAAATTGGCTTTTGCTTTTCTGCCTGATATTCCCATCTTTTCTCTATGCAGCGCCTTATTCCAAGGATATTCAGAGGGAGTATCAAGTACTCGCTCCTTACTCTGAACAAATTACCAAGCGTATCGAATCATCCCGACAGGTTGTGAACTATATTCTGAAGAATCTCAAGCAGCGTTCACTGCCAGAACAGTTCGTGTTAGTGCCAATGCTAGAGTCCTCTTACAATTCTCAAGCCTTATCTCATGCAAATGCAGCCGGGCTTTGGCAACTCGTTCCAGCGACAGCAATACGCTTCGGTTTAGAAGTCACTTCCGAATATGATGAACGTTTTGATGAAAGAGCCAGTACGTTGGCAGCCATCGATTACCTGACATTCCTTTATAATAAATTTGGTCAAGATATGGCATTAACTCTCGCCGCCTACAACGCGGGGGAAGGGCGTGTGATGAAAGCGATAAACAAGGCAGATAGTTCACAGTTTTCTCAGTTGGTATTACCTAAAGAAACGCGTCAGTACGTTAGTCGTTTCTACGCATTAGAGCAGTTGATAGACCTCAAGCAAATCAAGATAACCTCATTTCAACCACTATTGCTATTTTCATCAACTTCAAACTTCAATGTGCAACCACTGATCGCACAGGATCGATTACCGCCTCTAATTAAGCTATAAAACGGATTGCTTTGATAACGCGTATTGCTTTGATAACAGAATTGCTTTGATAACACATTGTTCTGATAACGCACAAACACTTATAAGCCATATAATATTTATAAAACATACGCATACTTATAAAGAGCAAATGAACTTATAAAATATGTCGCAACTAGAATTCACACAAATTGATATCAAAATTACCAACAACGTGATATCGCTCGAAACATGTACATTTAGTTTACGTTAACCTATCTCAAATATAAGAAACGTAGTGCCACTTGCTTATTATTTGATCATCATTACTTGCAAATAGCTTAGAGGCAGATCGCGTAGTCGATGTAATTTAGTATGAAATGGTCATTGAAATGCTATTAAGCATTTACACAGCAAATATAAAACAGCTATTGTATTTACATATTGATACAAATACCAAATGATAAAGATGACGCTTCGCTTGCGCGTCTGGAATAAGTCCGGGTTCCGGGGGGGAGCTCGGACTTTTTTAATGGTAAAAATTCGCGAACTAAAACTACAGCAACTCTTTCACAATAAGTTGCAGCAAAAACGTTTCTCGCTCAATGCTCATGCCTTTTTTAGGACTTTCCGCCATCGTTTTTCATTATGAGCAATCGCCTCGTGTACATTCATCCAAACTGGGCGCATGCCATTTTTATTTCATAATCTTCATAAGACGTCTCGCCTAATTCACGAGCAATTTTACAGGTGTAGCAATATGAGGTCATGTGCATCACATCCGCATCGTCTTTGTACCACGGTCTAAATTCTTCAAAAATACCAAATGGTTTAATGTTGTGAATATTCTGCGCACCCGTTTCTTCTTCTAGTTCACGAACCAAACCCGCAATAACATCTTCACCATCATCAATACCGCCTCCAGGAAGCGTGTAATCGTGATAACGCGCAGTATAAAGAAGCAGTACATCTTCACCATCTAATACGATAGCGCGTGCTGCATTCCGCTTTGCGATAATTTTGTCATCCAAATGTTCGATGTCTGGGTGCGTCGTGGTTTTTAAATGTCTCATCACAGATTCCGCCGTAATTATTTTGTCCGCATACTACCGAAATTTATGAGTATACCCAAGTGACTTCAAGGTGCGGAATTCAGAGCTTTGTTACTGATTCAGGCCCAATGAAACATAAACACATGAATAGTGAGCAGATTCTAAATTTGGTAACAAATTCATCGTCGGGTCGAGCTTTTAACAAACATAGGACATTATTTTGCTGAAAGTCTCCTATAATCAACACACTACTCGTCAATCCCATGTGGAGATTAAGAATGAATAAGACAGCGTTAGGAACAGCAATGGCAGCGGCGATCATACTGGCAGGTTGTTCTACTTATGAGGGGGCGACTCGCTCTAATGAATACACATCAGCCGCCAACCCAGCCGCCGTTTACTGTGTTCAACAGGGTGGAGAGTTAGAAACGGTCACTGAAAATGGTGAACGCGTAACATACTGTCTGCTATCTGAGAACGAACGTGTAGAACAATGGGAATACTACCGTAGAAATCACAAGCAAGATGACAACTCGTAGCAAACGCGCAATCTTAGATTTCACAATTCCAAAAAAAGGAGCACTATGCTCCTTTTTATTTCTCAATTAACCAATAACTTTCTTGTACTTAGCCCCTCTTTCTTTTCATTTACCGTACTCAAATACGATATTGAACGGCGTTTTATTCCTGACATCCCCCTGACATTACTTTCCAAGTGGTTAATAAAATCCTTTCCACATCACGAATTTTCACTTTTTTTCCACATTTTTACTGCAGCGGATGGTCAGGATGAAAACAGACACGGTCCAACAAACCGATTCGGTACAATCAAATGTCATTACCGAAGAGACAAAGCGCACAATTTACAAATCAATGTTAAGTGCTCTGACGATTGTAGCTATTAGCATATTAGTCAATCTAAGTATTCGAGTTGATTATGTCTTGTTAGGGTCGAGCCTTGGCGAAACATCCGTTACTGAGACTCTACAACTGATTATGCTAGCCGTTGCTTCTTGGTCATTCTATCGTATCTCAAAACAAGAGCCTCAAGTCTCTCATGCGGCAATCCTAATCTCTGGTTTCTTCGCCGTATTGATGATCCGTGAAATGGACTACTGGATGGACATGATCCATCACGGCTCTTGGGTATTCCCGGCCTTAGCGGTTACCGCTCTAGCTTGTGCAAAAGCGTACCAAGGTGGTAAAGCAACCGTAAATGAAATGGCAACGATTCTTCAATCACCATACATGAAACTGCTTATTGGTTCGGTAGTCTTGTTATTGGTGTTTTCACGCCTATACGGTATGGGTAGCTTCTGGCAACATGTCATGAACGAGCATTATGTACGTGATGTTAAAAACATCTCCGAAGAGGGTATGGAGCTTCTTTGTTACAGCCTACTTGCGTTGAGTGCTGTACGTACTCGCCGTGAACTTACACCAACGGCCAGTCAGTGATCTGATATCACATTGGGCAGCGCTAAAATAAACCCGTATTTACTTCGATTAACATTCGGTGGTGGCCTCTGGATCAAGTTGTTGATTTAATGCGGTCAATATCGGATGAAAGACGGATAGCGCTTCTTCCGCGAGTAACACTGAATCATCAAAGGCCGTAACTTCAACGGCCTTTTTCATTTCTGAAATTTGTCTTTGAATACCGTCCTCTAACCTTAAGGTTTCGAGCCTTTCTATGGCACTAAGAGCAATAGCAAGTGGTTTGGACTTTACTTTTGAAAGCTCACGCTTAAAAACGCCGCGCCTTACACCCTCTAAATACACCCGATAAGTCGTGAGTTCATCACACAGCAAGAAAGCCTCCGCCAGCTTCCCTGTATGAGGGTATGGCACACTGATATGCTCATGCATCACTAAAGGTATATCCAATTCAATGTTCTTCTGTGCACAGTGCATTTTGAGCACTCGTAATAGCCCTTGCTCATCCATCAACGTTTGAATTTCGATGATCCGTTCTAAATGATATTGGCTAGAAAGAAGAAGCACTTTGATTGATTGTCCCATTTTACACAAACCACTTTTGTGTAACTCGAAAGCAGCATTCTGCATATTTTCAACCGTATTCAACGAACGGTTTTCAACGATGATTTGCTGCGGGGGAAAGGCCACACCTCTCGCCGAACTAAGCTGTAAAAAATAGGCGTGCATCGCATCAGCTTCAGAAAGTACGTTTCCTTGTGTCACGCCACCACAAAATACGATCGCAGTAGAAGAAAAACACACGCGGCCTAGAGCATCGACCAATGCCTCGACTCTTGTTCGCCCTTCAGTTGTCAGTTGATTTCCAACCAACCTTTTACCAAGAACAATAACGACCTTGTTTAACTTCATTATCTAGCTCTCAATTACTCATACTTTACCGAACATTTTGTATACAAACATCGGCTTTACCCATACCATTTAATAGTTAACAATAAATTAACAATGTCATTTTAAACATTTGCCGCATACCCGTAACCTCAAACGCCAGATTTGGTGAGAGACTTGGGCATTTCAGTCTACAGATACAGGAAGTCAATCATGCTGTCGATTTTCGATATTTTTAAAGTTGGAGTGGGTCCATCCAGTTCCCACACAAACGGTCCCATGCTTGCTGGTTATCACTTTACTCAATTATTGAACGACTCTATGGCGAAAGTCCACAAGGTTCAAGTTGACCTGTATGGTTCTTTGTCATTGACCGGGAAAGGTCACCACACCAACCGTGCCGTTGTTCTCGGACTAATGGGAAACAAGCCAGACACCATCAAAATGACGAGCGCAAAACACGCCCTTCAACACACCATGGAGCATGGCTCATTATCCGTCGCGGGTGTCCATGAAATCGAGTTCAGCTATGATCACGATATTGTGTTCCACAGTGACAATCTACCTCTGCATGAAAACGGCATGATGATTACGGCTTTCGATGCGGCAGGAGGACAAGTCGAGTTTGAAACTTACTATTCGATTGGTGGCGGTTTTATTGCGACCGCCGCAGAGCTAGAAAATGGCAGCAGCCAAACTGAAGTCTCAGTGCCTTTCCCTTTCTCTTCCGCTGATGAGATGTTGGAAAAAGCCGAGCAATATGGGTTAAGCATCGGCGGCATGATCTTACAAAATGAATGCGCTTTGCGTGAGCAAGATGAAATCATCGATAAAGCCGACCAAATCTGGAAAGTCATGTCACTTTGCATGCAACGAGGGTTCGATACGGAGGGCATTCTTGAGGGTGGATTGAATGTCACTCGCAGAGCCCCTAACCTACTAAAAAAATTGGAAGCAAACGCAGCCATTGAAAACGATCCGATGGAAATCATGGATTGGATTAACTTATTTGCCTTTGCCGTTAGTGAAGAGAACGCAGCCGGAGGTCAAGTGGTTACCTCACCAACCAATGGTGCGGCTGGTGTTATCCCTGCGGTTCTAATGTACTACCACCGTTTCATTAAAGAACTGGACAATAAACAGTTGCGAGACTTTCTCGCCGTTGCCGGTGCGATTGGCATATTGTACAAAACCAATGCTTCCATCTCAGGAGCGGAAGTCGGTTGCCAAGGAGAAGTTGGCGTATCTTCTTCCATGGCGGCGGCAGGCTTAACCGCACTCCGAGGGGGCAGCAACGAACAAATCTGTATTGCCGCTGAAATTGCTATGGAACACTCATTGGGCATGACATGCGACCCAATTGGCGGGCTTGTACAAGTACCGTGCATTGAGCGCAACGCGATGGGCGCAATGAAAGCCATCAACGCCTCTCGCATGGCGCTAAAGCGTACAAGTAAATGTTTAATTTCATTAGATAAAGTTATCGAACCATGTATCAAACAGGAAAGACATGAACAAAAGTATCGTGAAACTTCGCTTGGTGGGTTAGCGATCATTCATATGGCCCCTCCTTGCGAATAGCGTACGCTTTCCATTCTCATGCTTATTAATATTTTTCATTGTTGGCGGAAGATATTTCGCCAACAATCCTGATTTGGCCAACGCTAAGATTTACGGCAATGCTTCGGTTTATAGCAATACTATGAATTAAGACAATACTACGAATTATGGCAATACACAGAACTGTGAGCATGATCTCGATGCTATTTCCCGCTTGATATTGTTTTATCGACGCCTCAAAAACTTAGATTTCAACTTAGGATGATTTGCTAATAATTTTATATTTTAAAGTTATTTAGCCTCATTTAACCACTTGATCCAGCTCAATGCATTATCCAAGCAAACGTTTTGCATTGGAAAATATAGTGCATTCTCTCCCGTTTATGCGACAATTGTTTCAAACTGTAACATCGCGTTTAAGTAACCTTTAACAGCAATTAATGACGACAGATATCCAAATCACTCCAAAAGGAGCTATTCTGCTGGGCGTGATTTAGGTATTTGAATATCCCCACCTCGCAATAGTGAGCATGAGAATATGTGGAACAAACTAAATAAATCTATGATGTTCTGCCAAATGATGTTTGGCTTATCATTTTATGGCGTGTTAGTGAGCCTAACGCGTTTCTTTTTAGAAGATCTAAATTACAACGAAGCCGATACCATGATGATCGTGGGTGCCTTTTCTGCTATCGGTCCTTTGTTTGCGATTGCTGGTGGCTTCATTGCCGACAAATTTTTAGGTGCTTACCGTTCTTTGACGATCAGCTTCGTAGCATTCGCATCAGGTTATGTATTGCTCGTTTTGGGGGCATCTGCAACCAACGTCCCTTTATCTATGTGTGGTATCGCCCTTGCTAGTTACGGTCGTGGTTTGATGTCGCCATCTTACCCTAGCCTATATAAGCGCACGTTCCGTTCTCAAGAAGACTTTGAGAAAGGCTACCCAATCAACTATTCCGTCAACAACGTAGGGGCTTTTCTAGGTCAGTACTTGTTCCCAATGCTTGTGCTTGTTATCGGCTTTAATGGTGGCTTTGTCATTTCAACCGTCATGGCAACTGCCGCTTTGGTTATGCTCATTGCATTCCGTAAAGGACTGGTCGGGGTCGCTTCTGAGCTTGACAAAAAATCCGTTAGTATCCAAAACTGGATTTTCTTTGCATTAATATCTATCGCAATGATTGCCCTAGTGTTCTTCATGTTCTCCAACATGGATATTGGCCAAAACATTGTTTACGCAATCGGTGGTGCGGCGATTCTATACTTTGTGTCTCTCATGCTAAAAGCAAGCAAAGCTGAATCACTAAAGATGGGGACGATCTTAATCGTGACATTCCTGACCACATGTTTCTTCGTTTACTATGGCCAGATGATGACTTCAATGAACATGGTAGCAATCAATACATTAAAAGGATCGCTATTCGGTTTCATTCCGCTTGAGCCAGAAGCCGCAATGGCAATGAATCCTCTATGGTGTATGGTTGGTGGCCCTATTGTGGCTGGTCTCTTTGGCATGCTGGAGAAACGTGATATTCACCTGTCGACTGCCACTAAGATTGCTTTGGCGTTCGTACTAACCGCTATTGCGTTTGGCATCCTGACCTTTGCAGTGACTACCGTTGGTGACGACATTGTGATCATGCCAGAAGTCTTCTTAGTGATTCATTTCTTCCAAGCTATTGCAGAAGTAATTGTTGGATCAATGGTTGTCGCATTCATCTTATCCGTTGCGCCGAAGCACATTGAGAACTTCTCTGTGAGCTTATTCTCTGTTGCTATTGCTCTAAGTGGTATTGTTGGTGCTGCATTCTCAACCACCATTGCGCTAGAAAAAGGCCAAGAAATCACACAAGAAATCGTTCAGCACGTCTATGGTGATTACTTCCAACTGCTTACCATCCTTGCGGTTGTAATGGTTGGCATTGCACTGGCAGCCTCTTTCATCATCCGTAAAATGCTTGAAGCCGCAAAACGTAGCGAAGCAGAAATGGAATTGGTTGAAGCAAACGCAGAAAGTTAATGTCTCTATTTCCTCTCTTATTCTGAGACAAAAGCGGAAGCCAATTGGCTTCCGCTTTTTTATCGACAAGAGGACTCATTCTCCTCAACTCAGTATACCTCAGGCCATCAAGGTAACCATTAAATAAGCATTTAATGCCAATACCAACGTAACGATAACCATACCAGAGTAAGAAACCCACTTGCTGTTTTTGAACTCCCCCATCAAGCGCTCACTATTTGTAAAGATAAGCAATGGAATAATCGCAAGCGCAATACCAAAACTCAGTACTACTTGGCTCATCACTAAAATATCGGTGGTATTCATACCAAGGCCAATCACAACGAATGACGGTGCCATGGTAATCAATCGGCGAAGCCACATTGGGATAGAAAAGCGCACAAAACCTTGCATCACCACCTGCCCCGCCATCGTACCCACCACGGTTGAAGATAAGCCAGAAGCTATCAATGACACACCAAACAATATCGAAGCGGCTTTACCAACAAGTGGAGTAAGCGTCATATAAGCCGTTTCTATCTCTGCCACATGTTGATTGCCTGAATAGTGGAACACTGCCGCAGCCATTGCCACAATCGCAATATTCACAAAACCCGCAATCACCATCGCAATCAATACATCGAAACGTGTGGTGCTAAGCCGTGTTTTAGTACTTTCCCCATAGTTATTTTTAAACAATGCTGAATGAAGATAAATCACATGAGGCATCACAGTTGCCCCCAAAATCCCTGCGGCAAGGTAGATTTGGTGTGAATCAGTAAAGGTTGGGGTTAACAAACCTTTCACCATTTCTGTTCCCGCTGGATGCGCAAAGAACAGCTCAGCAATGTAGATAATGGCGACAAGCATCAGCAAAGAGCCAATCACGACTTCTAATGGTTTCTGCCCTTTCTGATTAAGCATTAGGATCATCACGGTCACCACCGCCGTAATCATCGCACCTTCCATTAAGCTGATGCCAAATACCAGCTGAAAGCCTACCGCAGCACCAATGAACTCCGCTAAATCAGTAGCAATGGCAATCACTTCCGCTTGAATCCAATAAAAGCCAACTGCCCATTTGTTGGGCAAATGGTCTCGCAAATGTTCAGCAAGATTTTTACCCGTTACGATCCCCAGTTTCGCTGATAAATACTGAATCAACATCGCCATTAAGTTCGCCCAAAGTACTACCCAAAGTAGTTGGTAACCAAATGAAGATCCGATTCAATATTCGTCGCAAAGTTGCCTGGATCGATGTAACCAATAGCGGCAATGAAAGCCGGGCCAAGCATCAATAATTTTCGCTTTATTTTGTTGAATGCCGAAACTTTTTGCGTGGATGCAGTATCTATAGAGACATTACTCATCGCGATTTCCTCTCAAGTCGATGAGAAGAATCATACGCTTACACAAATGATAATCAATATCATTTAGACAACTAAAAATGAAACGTTAGATTTCGACAATTAATTTTAAATTATCGATAAACAAAAACTATCAAAAGTTCTTCAAAGGAATACTTTGTATGCCTAATCTAACCCCGACTCGGGATAAGAAAGTCTACATTGCTGAATGGCTTAGGTTATCCCGATATGAAGTTAATCTAGTAAACCTTGTGTTATGACCCGTCGATGTTTACGCAGATACTCAATATCCTGTAAATAAGCATCGTGGTGGCAGTCTTGCATATTTTCCTGGAAACTCGCATCACCTTTTGTCGCCATAGTTCGCATATAATTAACCAGAGCGGTCAATCGAAGCGTCATAACGTCAACCAACTCTTCTCGATCTAAGCGAGAACAACCATAACTGTCGCAGAATAGTTTTGCGCGGCGTATTTGCTCTTCTAACGTCCCCAATTTGTCATATTCGTTGGTTTTAAACGGTGCCCAACCATAAACTGACATCGCTATATCCCAGACTCTCGGGGCTGGATGAATGGTATCAAAATCAAACACGCCAACAACACACTCCCCATCCAAGGCAACGTTGTATGGCATAAAATCACCATGGCAAATCACTTCTTTTGGAAGCCGTTCGGGCAGCATCCAGTGAAGCACAGTATCTTGATGGTCGTTCAGAAAGTTGGCAGATGCATCATGCAAATTTCTCAACATTTTTGCGGCCGATTTCAACGCTATTATTGAACTAATGGGACCATTCAAAGGATAGTTATATGACTGCCCATCCACATACGTCAGTATTTCTTTACCTTTTTCTATAGAAATCGGTTTTGGGCAAGCGAGAAAGCCATTTGAATGCAAATGTTTTAGAAATAGATGAACCGTCATCGTCCAATGGTTTGCCGGACGAAGTACAACATCATCTTTACGATAGATCGCCCATTCTCGGCCACCTTGTAACGTTTCCATACGACTCCTTAAGCATCGTGCTCAGTGGTTAGAGCAGGCAATAAGCATGAAAAACTCAACAAGGCCTCAGTTTATCACTGAGTTTACAAACAAGATTTAAAGGAAGAGCAAGAATGTTATACCAATCGCATCATCATATTTTGAAAACAAGAATATAGAGGATCAAAAAAGCCAGCACAAAATGCGCTGGCTTCTTAACGTTACGGTTTCAACAATAGATTATTGAGCTTGTACCGTTTCTTTGTATTGGAATGCAGGAACAACCACTTCTACACGACGGTTCTCTTCACGACCTTCGCGAGTTTCGTTGCTTGCTACTGGGTTTGCTTCACCCATACCTTTTACAGTCATACGCTCTGCTGCAATACCTTCCGCTTTGAACTGTTCAGCAACGGCTTCTGCACGCTTTTCAGTTAGCGCTTGGTTGTACGCTTCAGAACCTGTTGTATCGCTGTAACCAGTGATTTCAACTTGAGCTTGTGGGTAAGTGTTCATTAGCTCAATAGTTGTAGATAGACGAGATGCATCTTGAACTTCTGCGCTTTCTAGACCAAATTGAACAGTTTCCACTTGAGCTGGGTACACGTGCTCAACGATACGTGCCGCAGGACGAACTTCTACCACTTCTTCTACGACTTCTTCAACAACAACTGGCTCTGAACCAAACTTGTAGTTGAAACCAAGACCAAAGTAGTTTGCATCCATGTCAGAAATTACGTTATCAGACATGTTTTCGAAACGTTGGTATTCAGCACGTAGGCTTAGGTTGTAGTTTACTTTGTACTCTGCACCTAGAGAGCCAGTTGGTACGAAATCTTTCTCGTCACCAGCCATCATGTATGCTGCACCCGCTTTAGCGAATAGGTTGAATGAATCAGTAACTGGTAGGTTGAACTTAGGTGCAAGAGTGATTGCCCATAGGTCACCGTCTACTGTGTTCATGCCAGCTTTATCAAAGTTAGCTTTGAATGAGCCTAGGTAATCAACGCCGTACTCAGCTGCAACGTATTCGTTGAAGTTGTAACCAAGGTGCATAGATGCTGCAAAGCTATCATCATCACAAGGAGCATTTAGGTGACATGCATCATTTAGAGCGTTGTAACCTAGTTTGCCACCCATGTAAGTATCTGCAACTGCTACGTTTGATAGACCAGCCACTACTGCTGCCACTGCTAGAGCGATTTTTTTCATTATTTATCCTTTTTCGCGAAAGTGACCCAACTTTCTAACCCACCTCTCTAAGCGGAAAATACAAAGCCAGAACCTACGCTGTTTTTATTATTTGATTAGAACCACATCAACAAGATCAAGTCATAAACAGCATTTATGCTGTCGTCTTGAATTCAATTAAGAGATTAAGCTTAATAATGCGTTAAAAGGTTCAAAGCGATATGCTTGCATATGGTAAGACCGTCTGGCCTCAGTCATATAACGAGCATGAGTATTCCACTAACAAGTTTGGTTCTACTAGGCGCAATCAAAAACGAAGTTTCCTGATTATCGAATAAATAACTAGGCTTCGATCTGCTAAATATAAGCACGAGTTAGAACGTATAAACTGTGATAAATTGGAACACAATGATTTCTGTGACAAAAATCTCAAAACAACTCTAACAGAATCATCAAATCAAAGTTAAATTGAATTACTTATCGAATTGATAAAAATAATTTATCAACATTTTGGTTGGACGAGTTTTCAGATCAGAAAAGTTAACGTTTGCAAAGTTTACATCATATTTAAAAGGAATAATTACATGAAAAACAGCCTGTAAATCACAGGCTGTTTGGAAAACTAGATTTTATGCGATACTGCCAAAGTTGCAGCCAACACATCTTGACCAAACAATACACTCCGCTCCGGAGACCATCCATATAACGGGTCTGGATGGTTGTTGTTATCCTTAAACGGCATTTCTATTGTATATGACAAGCATTTAAATTGTTCTGCTACCCAGTTTGAACCGACGGTCAGATTTGCCTTACCCGGCTCATCTTTGTCGTAACCTACGTCATCTTGAAATTCTGGCGTGATCGTTAATAACGCGCTTTTAAACATCTTTTCAAGTTCTGCGAGACTCTCATCGTAGGATGGAATACCCTCTGAACCAGCAACAAAGTTATAAGGAATCGCCTCATCACCATGAACGTCTAAAAACATATCAACACCCGTTTCTAGCATACGCTCACGAACGAGGAAGACTTCTGGACTCTTCTCCATTGATGGCGTCTGCCATTCACGGTTTAAATTTACACCCGCTGCGTTTGTACGCAAATGACCACGAATACCACCATCTGGGTTCATGTTTGGTACGACATAAAGTACCGCTTTTTCTAACAATGCGCGCGCTACTGTATCGTTTTCATCTAATAGACGCTGAATCATCCCCTCCATGAACCATTCAGCCATTGTCTCACCAGGGTGTTGACGGGCAATCATCCAGATTTTCTTTTTGCTTTCTTCCGGCTCACCAAAGGTCAGTAAGCTCATGTCATTACCATCAAGCGTATGGCCTAATGTTTCAAGTTGGCAGTGGTGGACACTTTGTGCCATGTGTAACAAGTCTAGATGGCGATCGTATGTATAAGGTGCAAAATACGCAAAGTAAACTGAGCTGCGCTCAGGAATCACCGTGAAAGTCAGGGTGTCACCATCAAATTCTGTTGGGATTCGAAACCATTCTTCACGGTCATACGATGCGACAACATCGTACCCTTGCCATCCCTCTGGATATGCAGACTTCGCCAAATCCAATAACTTAATCGTATGAGACTGCTCCGTTTCGGTTTCTAAACGGAAGTGGAACCACTGGTAGAATTCCGACATATTGTCTTTTGGGATTTTGAGCTGAATATCATTTTTATCCTCGGCTTTCACTACGTGAATACTGCCGCTGTCAAAATTGCTGAATACTTTCATTGTATGACTCACCTTTTGCATCTGAGTTTAAGAGAAAGAGGCTAACACAAAGGCAGTTCTGCCCCCTACGAGTTTGTGATCGTCATTTCACCTAAACCTAAACCTAAACCTAAACCTAAACCTAAACCTAAACCTAAACCACGTAGAGTGTACATAAAACGTAAGCCTCTCTTCCAGTCTTAAGAGTCAACCGGGATATATACGCCTCTCTAGTCACACTTTTCATCCAAATTAAGAAAAAAAGCACCCTTTCAATCTAACGTATACACTTAATTTTATTGAATAAGCATGATTTGGAGACCGATGTGAGCAAGTGTGTTAACCGTCGTTTTTGCAAGATAAGTTTTAGCAAGATAATAAGCTGTTTAATCGCTTTTGCCTGCTTGGTCGTCGCTGAACGAATCATTGCACAAGAATTGCCCAACGCTCAGTTTATACAAAGTGAAATAACCCGCCTCAATAGCGAGGAGCCAAAAAATGAACTTCTCCTGACTCAGTATCAAACGCTGCTCAACCAAATCGATGGTTTGGAAGCACAACGATCCATAATCAAAGATTATCGCTCTATCGTTAGCCAATATCCTTTGCAGAAAGAACGCTTGCTAAAGCAAATTGAACAAGCTGAGCAATTGGATTTATTACAAACCAAACAACTCGACAGCTATAGCGACTTATCTCAATCTATCGCGTCTCTGCAAGCGGCCATAAACGAATGGAGCAACACCTCAAAAGCAAATGCAGAGATAAGCATTCAACTCACGACTGATCGTAAAACCTTACCCGTATCTTTAGCGCAACTCAGCCAACAGTTGGAGCAAGCATCGATCATCAAAAACGACAACGGCTCCGACATTGAACAATGGCTGCAGTTATCCAATTTAACCTATCTAAAACTACAGCAAGAAGCCACCGCTGCCGAACTTCAAAGTCTCGATGAACGAACCGAACTATTAAGACTTGAGCAAAAGCTGCTCGACAGAAAAATTCAACTTGCCTCCCCTTTGCTGATTACACTTCAAGACAAGTTGACTCGCGTCGAACAAGCATCGGTCAAAAACCTTATCGCTGACGTTCGCTCATTAGAGAGTGACATCGAACCATCAGACCTTATAGCGGTACAGAGCTTTGCTACCGTCACTCAATATGCGGATGAGTTAGAGCAAATATTGGCAACCATTGAACAATCACGTATTGAAAAGCAGCAATTGGAAGTAGAAAGAAGAAGCCTTGCCGAAGAACAACGCCTCATTAAAGACAATCTCTCTTGGTTAAAAAACAGCACTGCTTTTGGTGCGTCAATTCGTGCACAACTGCAGCGACTTCCTAATCAAGTTGGAGACAAATCAATCCCAGATGAAATTGCCGCCGCACACATTCGCAAATACGAAATAAGTCAAACGTTAGCGGCTCATGCCTTAAATAATGCCGTTCAATCGACTCACAATAAAGGTCAATTGGCAGCGTCAAATCAAACTCAAACTCAAACTCAAACCAGAATAAACACCTTATCTCTAGAATTATTGAAACAGTTAACGACCGACTACGAAAAGCTAATCATTGCTCTGGGAAAGTTACAACTGACGATCAATCAATATTCACTAGAGGTCGACAGTGCACGTTCATTTTTAAGGGAACAACAATTTTGGACTCGTAGTAATGTGCCATTTTGGCAGCACATGACTGACTTTAGTAAAATCACTTGGTTTGGGGACGCAACACCTTTGCAATCCATGATTGAACGCACCGATATAGGGCGCCTAAAGCTGATCGGTATTGCTTTTGTTATCTACTCTGTAGTTCTGATTTACGGTCATGGTCGACTAAGAAAACGGGCGACTCAATTACGTCATGACTACCAAAAAGCATTCGGTCACCCGTTACGTGATCGTTTTCAAAACACCATGTCTCTACTCAGTATTGCCGCCATTCAAGCATTAGTGTTGCCTTTAGGGCTCGTTCTGATGGCCTCGTCTCTTTTTTGGGTGTGGCCGATACCCAACGCAACCGAATCAAAAATGTTGATACTTGCCAGTGCTGGTGCACTGTTTTTTCTAGAGTTAATCTATGCGTTGAGCCCCACAAAAGGTCTGCTCAATTTGCATCTAAATTGGCCCGATCATGTTTGTCTCTACCTGCACAAAGAGAGCCGGAAACTTCGTTTTCCATTGACCATTTTCTTATTGTGCATATTTTTTGCGGATTTGGTTGCAGGAGAACAAGAAGCCGAAATATCGCGAATGTTCTTCCTTGTCCTAACCCTTGCCATGGCGCTTATCTATGCTGCGTTACTCAAACCAGAACGCATCCCTGCAGCACTGCCCTCCCCTGTAAATAAAGGATTGGGGTTACTCAGCTTAAAAGTACTGCTTTTTGGCTCTTTCTTTGCCATTGTCGTCATGGCGATACTCGGCCTCTTTATCGCTTCTTGGCTGCTGTTGCTCTACCAACAATTAACACTATTTGTGATTCTTGGTGTTTTGTTTATTTATCAACTTGGTGAACGCTGGCTCAAACTCGAACACCGTCAATTAAATTATCAACGGTTACTGGCCCGCCGCGAAGAACTGATAGCACAGCAACAAGAACAAGCTGAAGAACCACCAGAACTCGCCGAGCTCAGAGAGAATTTTCCTGAGGTCGAAGAGAAAAGCCTCGGTAGTGAACAAATCAGCGAGCAGTCCATGACTTTACTGCGTGGATTGTCTTTGATCGCATTGATTGCAGCTGTGCTCACGCTGTGGTCTAGCGCATTAGAAATGACTCGGTGGTTAGATAACGTCGTTATTTGGCAAGTCAGCGAAGCAGTCAGTGGCAGTTCCACACTCGTTGATGTGACTTTGCAATCACTTATCTATGCATTAACCATTCTTCTTGTCACCTTTGTCGGAGTGCGCAACCTTCCCGGAATATTGGAGTTATTGGTTCTGAGGAGGCTTGAGCTTTCACCTGGCACAGGGTACGCGATTACTACCTTATTGCGTTATCTGATTTTAATGACGGGCGTGCTGTCTGCATTTGCCATTCTCGGCTTTCAGTGGTCTCGATTACAGTGGTTAGTAGCCGCATTTGGTGTGGGGTTAGGCTTTGGTTTACAAGAGATATTTGCCAACTTCATTTCCGGCTTAATCTTACTATTTGAACGTCCAATTCGTATCGGTGACATTGTTACCATTAACGAGCTCTCCGGTACTGTCAGCAAAATCCAAACCAGAGCGACCACTATCATCGATTGGGACAACAAAGAAATTGTCGTCCCCAATAAAACATTCATCACGGAAAAATTGATCAACTGGTCCTTAACCGATTCCATTACTCGCATCGTGATCCCGATTGGCGTCGCATATGGTTCTGATGTCAGTAAAGTAGAAACATTGCTTTACCGAGTTGCTGAAGAACATCCATTGGTGCTAAACGATCCATCACCCTCAGTGTTCTTTCTTGCCTTTGGTGCGAGCAGTCTGGATTTTGAGCTTAGAGTACACATTAACTCTATCGATCATCGTCTATCAACCATTCACCTGATCAATAAAAATATCGACAAATTGTTCAAAGAGAATGATATTGAAATTGCGTTCCCGCAGATGGATGTACATGTTCGTGACTGGCCGCAACAAAACAACGCAACGGAATAACGAGGCGTTAGCAAATCTAGGGTCTGTTGACCTTTCGAGCTGATTTAAAATGTAACCTCGAAAGAGAAACAGACCCTAAGTACGAACTTAGATTAACCTGAATTGATGTTAAATGAGCCCCTTTAGTTTGGCTAACCCGTATGCAGCGATGGTGACACAATCTTTGATGTCACCATCAATCATCATTCGTTCAAATTCATCGACCGTGAATGAACGCGTAATTAAGTCTTCTTCTTCACGATCAAGTTGATTGCCAACCTGAGATAACTCGGTGGCCAAATAAACATGACACGTTTGATTCAAAAAACCATAGGCAATGAATTGTGCCCCCACATACACCATCTTATTGGCGTGCATGCCTGTCTCTTCTTTTAATTCACCTTTTGCGAGCTCAAGATGATCGGCTTCTGGATTTGATTCCCATGCCCCCTGCGGGATTTCCCAGCACCGTTGACCAATCGTATAACGGTACTGTTGCACCAAATGAATCACGTCATTATCAATCGCAATAATCGCAGCGCAATCGGGTTTATCCACTACCCCATAGATCCCTTCTGCTCCACTCGGGCGTAAAATTCTATCTTCACGCACTGTCATCCATTTGTTTTGATACACCACTTTGCTATCGAGCTGCTTGATGTCTGTCATATGTATCCTTACTGCTTGATTTTTGGCAATTGTTTTTAGGATAACGCGATTTTTACTCGCGTTTGTAGACGCTTTTCAAATTCAACGCGTTTATTTGAATTCAATATATCGCATCAAAATAATCATTCATTGAAATGATTTACATGGCGCAAAATGGCAATTTTTCATTTCAAATTACTCATATAGTAACTCCATCGACGCAAGGCATGACTTTGCAAACTTGTTCACTATTGATTGAGGGTTCTTATGAGCGCAGCAGATAAAGTCTACGGTTTCAACACACCACAACGTCTGTTTGTTGGTTATACCTTGGCGGTATTGGTAGACCTTACGGTACTGAACTTTTACGACGAATATTGGGATTTCGTCACCATTGACTCATTTACCATCTCTTTTGCGGCGGCATTGCTGCTTCAGTTGCTACTCAAACTCTCGATTAAAGCTGAACACAAAATTGCCGAATACTTTAAATCGAAACCCGGCACTGCACCTAAAATTTATCGCGGTATTTCAACTTACGTTATCTTAGTCGGATCCAAGTTTGTCATGCTAGAAGCAATTAACATTCTTTTTGGTGACAAAGTTGACTTTAGTGGTCCTTGGAATGGTGTCGTTGCGTTCTTTGCTGTGGTATTCACTATTCTTATTTCCGAAGTGATTGTGGGTAAACTCTACTTCAAACTAGGTGAAAAAGATCCACAATCATAAACACATGAATTTCCACACTAAAAGCGCTGATGGTTCGGCGCTTTTTCTTGTATGTCCTGCTTACCTTAGAATGCTCAAACGAATAGATTGTCGTGAATATTCCTAACTGAAAATGTTCCTCCCATGGATTAACTATACTTTGTTGGTAATACATCCAATGTAGGCAGGGAGATCGCCCCATGATTGCTCAAGCTATCGTTCGACTAACAATGGCAATGAGCCTGATGTTCTGCACTTTGATAGGCTCAACAACATATGCCAACACTAACCCCGCACTTCGTATCTCATTAGAAGAAAAGCAGATACTGATGGAAATTAGAAACAACGTCTTTGGTGGTGCAAGGCTAGATGCGGCATTTCGACAAGCAACGATCTCAGGGCAGGAGCCGCCCATATTCCCTTATGACGTAGATGATCGCGGGCTGATAATATGGGAGCTCGATCCAGCCCAAACACACGCATTTTCAAGAAATGTTGGTATCTTTCCACCCTACCAGATCGCGAGCGTTAACCCGATCGTCGTTCATCGCTCTCCAACGGATGCAGCGCGCTTTGAGGAATTTCTTGAAGAAAAGGGATGGCAACGGTTAAGAGAGATGTTATTCCCGAAAAGGTTCTATGTTGTCGCGGATATCGGACTCACTACCCGTGCGGAGCAAGGTTATAAAGTCGACTTAAAAACGTTTGTTCAACTCCCAGGAAGCGACACCACATATCTGTATCGATTTGCCAGCTATAAAGCGACGCCTGGAACTGACTTGTTGCAACTATCCAATTTGACACCAGCGCAAATACAACTCACCTCATTGCCTCAACAATGGTCCGGCACACTGCTAACGAATGAGGGCAGTTTGCATTGGACGGTTCCGCTCAAGACAAAAAAAGCTGACATGTCAAAAATCAACAAACGCCAGCGCTTTTCACAGTGGTATCTTGATGCAAGTGAAAAGGTCTTAGGGCCAATGGGTAGCCTCTCTCGCTACTATTACGATGGCAGTTCAGTCAGTGCAAAGTTCATCGCAACCAAGCCAAAGTCTGCCGACATCCATCATGACTTTTCATGGGGACAATTCGCTATAGGGTCACCAGAAGCATTTGTACTGGCAGAAACAAGCGAGTTCTTAATTCAACCCGTCACTTCCCCCGTACAGGTGCTTGCTGGTGGTGTTAGAGCCTGTGCACTAGCGACTCAATCGAGCAATAGCTCAGAGCTTTTCAGCCATCTCATCGGTTGTGTACTAGAGGGACAAAGTCCACAAGATGTGTTTGCAACGCTGTTTGGCATTGCTCAATCTCAACCGACTGTGCTTCCGGCCCAAACCCTACCGACCTTATATTATGCGCTATTAGATATTTACCAAGGTCTGGGGATTCTTTATGGCATAGAAAAACCGAAGATGTTCTTCTCACTACTGACCGCACCAAAGACGTTGTTTATTAACTTTGAAATCCCCGCTAATCGTATCCGCGCATTTGAAAAAGCCTTTTTGCCTCCCTCGTTTGAACTCGCCAAAATGCGTTTTTATCCAGAGCAACGTAAAGCCGTTTACGCCGTATCGTTAAATATTTATCAATCGGTGGGGCAAAACCTCAATGGTTATCGAGCGGAATGGTCGACCTATGTCATCAACCCAGAAGAATCGGATCCGAAACCTAGGTTCAGTGTTTTAGAGGCACAAACCAACATCGGAGGGTTTGATCCGATTGTCGCACTAGAACGCTATCTACCCGGAATGGATTTTTCTAACCCGGCTACTTTAGCGCAATTAATCGAGCCGCCCTCCGATCAGTTCACCTATACAGAGAACATTGACGATGGGATTCAAGTCAGATTGAGAGACAACATAGAGGGAATAGTGCTAGATGTTGATATTCAGTATCCACCAACCTCTCAAATGCTCAAGACCAATCCCACGACAGAATGGATGGAAGCCAATGATTTTGTTTATTGGGGGAAAGTAGCAGATATTCTGAAATATGATCAACAGGTTATGTTTGCTGACTTACTGGTGTTCCCTGTGAAATCGACTGACCTGATTTCAGACTCCACTTTCGCTGAATATGTAAAACCAAAGCCGTTACCGATTATTATTTGGAACGGCGGGCAAGATATCGCGCTTGAGCCGTGGGGCAACCTCGAAGCTGTGATTGTTGATGAGTAAAGTGCTTATTGATGGATAAACGGGTTGTTAATGAATAAAGTAGATCGTTAATGAACAATACAAAAACACCATCGTGCATTCGATGGTGTTTTCAATCAGTCACTCAGACTTGTTTAGGATGCTAAGACGATCTTTGCATGCTAAATAGTCAAGGTCACTTAAGTAATCTACGAAACTTACGCAACAAGGATACTTTTTAGCTCATCTAATGAAGCAACCGTATAGCTTGGTGCTATCTGGTCATCAACACTTGCGCCGGTCGTATTCAACCAACACGTTTCAATGCCAAAATTGTTGCCACCAAGAATATCGGAATGCAGGTTGTCCCCCACCATCAGTACGCGAGTTTTACACGGATAGCCCATTTGACCCATCGCGTATTCAAAGATACCTAAATCTGGTTTCGCAATCCCTACCTGCTCAGAGATCACCACATGATCAAAATAGTTCGCCATTCCTGTACGCTCTAGTCGAATCGCTTGCAGTTCGGTAAACCCATTGGTGATGATCCCCATCTTCGCTTTACCATACAGCGCTTCCATCAACTCTTTTGCTCCCGGGAGTAAAGTACAGATGTCTGCCATCGCCTCTAGAAAGGCACTGTTCAATTCTGCCGTCGTCGTACTCAGCTTTTCAGCCCACTCGGTGAAACGCTTATGCTTCAACTCTTCTGCCGTCACTTTACCATCTTGATAATCGACCCAAAGTGGCTTGTTGACCGTTTGGTAATGCGCGAAGTCTTGCTCCGTGAAATCCACACCTTTGCGAGAAAACATCAGCTGTAAACCTTTGAAAGCATCAAAGTGAAACAAGGTTTCATCAGCATCAAACAAGATCCAATCGTATTTCATTTTCGTCTTTCCAATATCAAGGTCATTTCTGGCGAGTAGTTTAGATGGTCTTATTCACAATGAAAATCTCTATCATCGGAAAATGATTAAATCGGTTTTATCAACCAAACCACGAGAAACTCAACCTAAAGCAATCCAGACAAAACGACTTCGGATAGAAACCTCAGCTGACAATCAAATTTGCCTATTTACCGTAAGTGGTATTTAGTTTTAATGGCGTTCACTAAAACTAAATAGGGTTATCACCGATGAAAAACGTAAAGATCGTGTTTGTAATTGGCCTACTATTCCTTACGGCTTTATGGATGCTAGCCGATACTTTTTCCCCTGTACCTTTCACGTATTTCAGTTTTCGCTCTGTTTTCATACAGTATTCTGGTGTCATTGGCATTGCTGCGATGAGTGTGTCTATGCTGCTAGCAACAAGAGTAAAATGGCTAGAACGCCCACTCAACGGGCTAGACAAGATGTATCGACTTCACAAATGGCTTGGCATTACGGGGCTGGTGTTTTCTGTTCTTCATTGGTGGTGGGCGCAAGGGACAAAATGGATGGTGGGCTGGGGATGGTTAAACCGACCAGAGAAAAAAGCGCAAAACATTGAGGCATTCCCTCAGTTGCAGCAATGGTTTCTAGAGCAGCGTAGTTTAGCCGAGTCAATTGGTGAGTGGGCATTTTATCTTGCGGTGCTCCTGATTATTTTAGCGCTACTCAAATCATTCCCTTACCATCTATTTGTCAAAACGCACAAATGGCTGGCTATTGTCTATTTGCTTCTGGCGTATCATTCAGCCGTGTTGATTAAGTATGATTATTGGTCGCAACCCATCGGCTGGCTAACGGTTGTTATGTTGATTGCTGGTTCGGTCTCCGCCTTGATTGTGCTTACAGGGCAAGTGGGACGTAGCCGTAAAGTTCAGGGAGAGATTATTTCACTGACGTCCTACCCAGGCATTCGGGTTATTGCCAGCACGATAAAACTCAATCCTGGATGGGCCGGACATCGACCTGGGCAATTTGCATTCGTCAGCTCAAAAAAATCTGAAAGGGCACACCCATACACGATTGCATCAGCCTGGAATGAGCAAGAATCCACTCTGACCTTTGTTGTCAAAGAGCTAGGAGACTGGACAAAGCAACTGAGCCAATGGCTTAAAGTCGGGATGCCGGTTTCTGTTGAGGGACCTTATGGTTGTTTCGATTTTAAGGATGAACGTTCCCGCCAGATATGGATTGGAGCAGGTATTGGGGTGACGCCTTTTATTGCCAAAATGCAACATCTCATGAAAGACCGCGGCAGCCGTGAAGTGGATTTCTTCCATGTAACCGCAGACTATGATCAAGCAGCCATTGATAAGCTAAAGGAAGCGGCGAGCAAAGCGAATGTCAGGTTACATATCATGATTACCCCAAAAGATGGCCGTTTAACACCAGATAAGATCCGCGAACTTGTGCCTGATTGGCAAAATGCCAGCTTTTGGTTTTGTGGTCCATCAGAATTTGGCAGCGCGTTACAACATGATTTCGTTCAGCATGGGCTGGATGCTAATGACTATCATCAGGAACTGTTTGCCATGCGCTGACTGGCAATCACGACTCTTGGCGGCAGAACCAAGAAAACCATAACACCGACTATGTTATCAGCGCTGGTATGGTTCAGCACACGCAGTGAGTGATTTCTACCGTCGCCCTATTCGTGCGCATTCTCATAGCAAACAGGCGTGATTAGCGAGAGCCTAAGACGCTTCGTCCAGACGACGAATCAACTTGGCAGGTGTGCCGCCGTAAAGGCAGTCTGGTGGGACATCACTGTTTACCACTGAGTTAGCTGCAATTACTGAGCGAGCACCAATGGTCACGCCTTGGTTGATCACCGAGTTGCCACCAATCCAGACACTATCTTCAATGGTGATTGGCTTACAAAACGTTTCCCACTTGAGTCGACTGCGGTAATCCAGAGAGTGCGAAGCGGTATAAAACTGAACACTAGGGCCGATAAGGACGTGGCTACCAATGGTGATTTTGGCTCCATCAAGCATCACCACGTTCATGTTGATAAACGTCTGCTCGCCGATCTCAATGGTTTTACCAAATTCACAATGAAATGGTGGTTGAATGTAGCTGTTTCCCACCTTGCCTAGTAGCTCTGCTTGTAGGGTAATACGCTCTTCGGCATCAGTGCTGCTATTCAACTTGAGTAACGTTTTGGTTGCATTCGTACGAATCGCATCAATCTCTTCGTCTCCACCATCAAAGATTTGGCCGGACATCATTTTTTCTAATTCGGTCACTGGATTATTCCTACAACTTTTGACATCAATAGAGTAATGCAAGATAGCGATAAAAAAGAGAAAAGCTCGCACTTTTCTCTTTCCTATTTTGTGATTTTACAAAGGAGGTTATACGATTTCCCAACTATGAGTCATCTCTAAACCTTTACCGAGCATCAAGCACACTGAGCAGTATTTCTCTAGTGAATCAGCCGCGACTTTAGCGACGATTTCAGAGTCTAGATCTTCCCCTGATACTTCAAAGTGGATATTCACTTGTGTAAAGATACGCGGCGCTGTTTCACGACGTTCCGTTGTAAGCTTCGCGTTAACAGAAGTAACTTTCTGACCCGCCGTTTTCAAACCATCGACAACGTCTACAGAACTGCAACCACCAGCGGCCATTAATACCATTTCCATTGGACTTGGTGCCGTTGCGCCGCCATTGCCATCCATCACTACCGAGTGACCAGATTGAGATTGACCAAGGAACTTAAACCCTTCAACCCATTTTACTTCTGCTTGCATGATATTCCTCATGATTACTTGTGGCTCATCGAGTGAAAAACATTGATGAGCGCATATATTGGCCGTTAATGTAGCCCTCTTGAAGATAAAGAGAAAATGAAAATTAACGATTGTTGTAATTTTTTCGCTCTTTGCTCTGTCTTCTTACGTAACAATCATTGGAACAATCACGTTTGAGGAAGTTATGAAGAATGTATCTAAGTTGTTGGTGGGATTATCTTTCACACTCCCTGTTCTGTTTATATTGCTAAGTAAAACAGGCACCGCTGATACCATGGATAAGATGGACGCATCGAACAAAACCGACATTGCGACATTAGCGGGCGGTTGCTTCTGGTGTACTGAATCGGACTTAGAGCAATTACCGGGGGTCTTGGACGTTGTGTCTGGCTATTCAGGTGGTGATTTGACCAATCCGACATATCGCCAAGTCTCTTCGGGAAAATCTGGCCATATTGAAGTCATCGAAGTGAAATTCGATCCTGCCGTCGTTAATTACGAGCAAGTGCTGGATTATTTCTTCCGTCATATTGACCCAACAGACGATAAAGGCTCATTCGTTGACCGTGGCCCTCAATACCGTCCTGCAATTTTCTACCATAGTGCAGAGCAAAAGCAGATTGCTAAGCAATTTATGATGGAAATCGACAAGGCGATGATTTACCCAAAACCACTGAAAACAGAGTTGATCGAGTTTGAGAAGTTCTACCCTGCAGAGTCGTACCATCAGGATTACTACAAAAAGAGTAGCTTGAAATACAAGTACTATCGCTACGCATCTGGCCGCGATAAATACCTAGACGAAGTGTTTGGTGACGATCGCCAAGAGAATCCAAAAACACTACGACAACTTATTGATGAAAAGGAATCACAAGCCAAAGTAAAGGTTTACGCTAAGCCCTCCGACAAAGAGATTAAGGCAAAACTGACCGAACTACAGTACTACGTCACCCAAGAAGAGGGAACAGAGCGCCCTTTTGATAACAAGTATTGGGATAACAAAGCAGAAGGAATATACGTTGATGTTGTATCTGGAGAGCCACTGTTCTCATCCACCGACAAGTACAAATCAGGTACCGGCTGGCCAAGCTTTACTCGACCAATTGACTCTGCTTACATCGTCGAGAAAACCGACTTCAAACTGCTTTACCCGCGTACCGAGATCCGCAGTAAGTTTGGCGATTCTCACATTGGTCACGTATTCAAAGACGGGCCAAAGCCAACCGGATTACGTTACTGCATGAACTCAGCCGCAATGGAGTTTATCCCTGTCAACAAGATGGCGAGCCTAGGTTATGGTGATTACCTGTACTTATTTGATAAATAACTAAGCCGTTTGTTTAACCAAATTAGGAGTAAATATTCAGAGCGATGAAAGGTTTTAAATCCAATCTGCCGATAAAAGTTTGTCTTGTGTGTAAACGCCCATTTTCTTGGCGAAAGAAGTGGGCGCGAAATTGGGAGGAAATCGTTTATTGTTCTGAGCGTTGCCGAAGAAATAAATCAACGAAAACGTAGGTCACTCCGACCCTCTCTGGGAACGCTATTTCCTTTGTATTAACGTTGGTACGCGTTCTCTTACCAAGGCAATAACGTCCCATCATAAGCCCAAAACGCCCCGCTATCTTGCGGGGTTGCTTTTTCTATCAAGCCTAATAGATCCTTAGCAACTCGCTCTGGCGTGAACAACTTTCCCTCTGGCACATTGGTTTGAAAAGGTGCCGACAAAGCGGTATCTGTGGTGCCAGGGTGAAGTGAAAGCACCGTGCCATGTTTGACCATTCTTTGCCATTCAATCGACATGGTTTTGAGGAACATGTTTAATGCGGCTTTCGATGCGCGATAGCTGTACCAACCACCTAACTGATTATCGCTAATGCTGCCAACTTTGGCTGAAATGGTCGCAAACTTAGGTTCAGTGCTGCGTTTTAGCTTGGGCGTGAAGTATTTCGCCAACAGTAAACTTGGCAGAGTATTAACCATGATGGTTTGTTGAAAAAAGTCTGCGTCGAGCGAGCTAAGATTCTTCTCAGGGCCTTTCTCTTGGGTGTGCAACATACCAACACAGTTCACTAACCAATCGACATGTTCAATCTGCTCGCTAAGCGCTTTTACCTGCTCATCTTGCGATACATCCACTTGATGCCAAACGACATTTGGATGTTGCCAATCTGGTTGCTGCTTACGATAAGTGGCATGCACGCGCGCTTGAGGGAACCGCACAGTAGCTTCTTGCACCATAGCCAAACCAATTCCACCATTGCCACCGACGATGAGTATTTCCATCACAAGTTCTCCACATTTTCTATGTAATGCTCTGCGGTATCGAGTATCGCTTGGCGTTGCTGTTCTTCCATGTTGCCCCAAGAGCGGAAAATCATCCCGATTCGTGGGTTGGTTGCGAGACGCTTGTCGTGCTTGTTCATAAAGCGCCAATACAAGCTGTTAAACGGACACGAACCTTCTCCACTGCGCGATTTATTGTCGTAATGGCATCCCTTACAGTAATCGCTCATTTTGTTGATATAAGACCCACTTGCCGCGTAAGGTTTGGTGCCAACAATACCGCCATCCGCAAACAATGCCATGCCACGAGTGTTCGGCATTTCGACCCATTCAATCGCATCAACATAAATACCGAGATACCACTCATCCACTTGGTCTGGCTCTATCTCGGTTAGCAAACAAAAGTTACCAGTGACCATCAAACGTTGGATGTGGTGTGCGTAGGCATAATCGAGGGACTGACCAATCGCATTGCGCATACAGGCCATTTTGGTTTCGCCATTCCAAAAGAAGTCTGGCAGCTTTCTTTCTGCGCCCAACTCATTCTTTTTTGGGTAATGAGGCATGTTCGCCCAATAGACGCCACGGATGTATTCTCGCCACCCTAAGATTTGGCGAATAAACCCTTCGACTTGAGAAATGTCGATGTCCGCGTTGGAATGAAACGTTTTGAGTGAAGCATCAATGACTTCTCTAGGGTGCAGCAATTTACTGTTAAGCGAGAATGAAATTCGGCTGTGATACAAACTCCACTTAGCATGGTGCTGGCCTGTCATGGCGTCTTGAAAACGGCCGAACAACGGTAGACAGACTTGGCAGAAATGCGCGAGTAAAGACAGGCTTTGCGCACGATTAATCGGCCACAACAAGTCCCCGTCGAGATTTCCGATGGTTTTGATGTCATGTTTTGCCAACCGCTCAGTAATACCGCGCACATCGGTGCTGAACATCAGAGGTTGTGGTAGTTGCTCAATGTCTTGGGCTTTGAGCTTATTACGATTATTGGTGTCGTAATTCCATTTCCCGCCAATAGGTTTGCCGTCTTGCATCAAGATGTCGAATCGCTTGCGCATACGGCGGTAGAAGTGCTCCATCATGATGTGTTTGCCTTGAGGAAACTGCGATTCTATTTCTTCAAACGGCAGCAAAAAATGTTCCGAATCGACATAACGCGTCACCACCCCATCAAGCTTTAGTTTGGCTAACTGCTCTAGTAAACGGTATTCATCGGGACGTTGATATTCAAACTTGCTCGCACCGACTTCTCTCACGTAGTGCTGTAGGACGTGCTCAAGATCGTCAAACGACTGGGTATCATCCAATGTGAGGTGCAAAACTTGGTGACCTTCGCTCTGACGCTCTTTCGCAAATTGTTCCATTGCAGAAAAGAAAGCACACACTTTCTGAATATGGTGCGTGACGTAAGTATTCTCTTGCTTGAGCTCGGCAATCAGGTAAAGCACTTGCTCATCCGGTTGCTGAAACCAAGAGTGCTCACTGTTGAGTTGATCGCCCAATATCAATCGTACGGTTTCAAATTGCATTACGATGTCTCCGATGACTAAGTATTGCCATTGCTGTCCGTCACAATAGGCCAATCGACCATATCTACACTATCCAAATGTGCGCCTGCGCAACGTCCTTTCCATCGGTCAATAAATTCCATATATGGGTCATACATCTGCGTCTGTTTTTCGAGATTGAATTGTCGTGTCCCACGAGGATCGGCCCCGACCCCAGCCAGGTATTGCCAATTTCCCCAGTTCGATGCCACGTCGTAGTCGATCAATTGTGATTCAAAATATGCCGCACCATAGCGCCAATCAAGGCCAAGCTCGTGCACCAAACAACTTGCAACCAATTGCCTACCACGGTTCGACATGTAACCCGTTTCGTTTAGTTGGTGCATGCAAGCGTTAACAATAGGGAAAGGGGTTTCTCCTTTCTTCCATTGCTGGAAACGGTGGGCATAAAAGCTGGTGAGTGGGGCTTTATTTTGGATACCACCGAACCGAAAGAGCTGTCGCTTGTATCGACGGGCATACCAATAAAAGTATTCACGCCAAAGCAGTTCGAAATAAATCCAATAGGTTGAATCATTTGCGCCATTCGCGGCTTCATAATGTTTCAACATGGCATAAATGGTTTTCGGAGAAAGGCACCCATTAGCTAACCAAGGAGAAAACTTAGTCGAGTAATCCATGCCATCTAAACCATTGCGCGTTTGTTTGTATTCACTGGCTAGTGTCGATGCAAAATATTGACGACAATGTTCCAGCCCTGCTCTCTCTCCACCAAAAAAAGAACGATGTTTGTTTGATGCGGACAGGCACAACAAAGCCTCTGGCTCGTAGGTCATCATCCTAGGTAACACTTGGACTTTATCAACTGGAGAGCAGACTGTCAGACATTCAGCTCTCTTTCGAAATTGAGTAAATGTTTTCGGCAACTCTCGCAAAGTGAACGGCAGTTGTTCCTGAGTGAACAACGTGCAAGTTTCCTTTTGAGTAACAATTAGGTGTGGATTCTGTCTCTTAATTATTTCTACCGCTCTTTGCTCATCCACCCCCGCATTCGCATTGACAAATAAATGCGTTACTCCTATTTGCTCAATCGCATGTTGCAAAGCTGGCCAGGGGCTGAGGTTGACAACAGTGAGTCGTTGCCCAAGAGAATTAAGAGAATTATCGAGACACAAAAGCGCATCTTTAATAAAGCGCTGCCTACCTTGTCCAAGCTGGGAGACTTGAGAGTAATGAGATAAAAAGGGGGTGATGCTTGGATAACAATACAAACATAGAAGCTCGTCCACCTCTTGCACTGCATTGCTCAGAAGCAAATTGTCATGCACTCTTAAATCGTTAGTAAACCAATATAATCCGATTCTTTTACTCAAATGATTCTCTCAGGCAAACGGGAACAACTAAGTAATTTCTACGTTTAGAAGATAAATGAGATCAGAACAAACGATTTTCTGGATGGCCACTTGGTAAACAAACGATTGCTGCAATTTATAAATTTAGCCTTATCACGTACACCTTTTGAGGTATTTGTTTGATTATTTGCCCATTTTTTTAAGTTTATTGACTCAAAATGGCAAAATTTTAAAGCGGTATCTCGTTATATCCGTTAACCTAAAGATAATGTTATTTGCACGTTATACCGCATAGATGACCGACGAGTTTAAAAAATCAGCCGCTAACCTCAGAAAAGCCGTTCCACTCATGATCAAAAACCACGTAGCCGCAACACCAGCGAACTACGCGCTTTGGTATACCTACGTCGATAAAACTATGCCTGAGCTGAATATGGAGTTAGATCGAGTCCTCGAAAACTACGAGACTTGTCCACCAGCCGTACACAAACAGCTCTATAACAACTATGTTGCAAGCAAAGCTGAAACTAGCCTAGAAGAGTTAAAGACGAATGTCGAAGTGCTACTAGGTGAACTCACAAGCTCCATGAACGACACGATCAGTGATACATCCTCATTCTCTGATATGGTTGATAAGAGTTTTTCCAAATTGGAAAAAGTGGAAGACAATAGCCTAAGTATTGAAGAAGTGATGAGCGTGATCCGTCAACTCGTAGCTGAATCCCGAGAAATTCGCCACTCAACTAAATTTCTCAATAGTCAACTGACCAACGCGAGTGAAGAAATCTCCCGCCTGAAAAGCCAACTCGCCGAAGTTCAAAAAGACGCCTTGTTTGATGGCCTGTCTAAATTGTATAACCGACGCGCTTTCGACAGTGATTTAAATGCCCTAATTGAGAGCAATCAGAACATGTCACTTGTCATGCTCGATATTGATCATTTCAAAGCATTCAATGATAACTATGGTCACTTATTTGGTGATACTGTCATCAAAGGGATCGCACGCCGATTGCAGCAAAGTTGTCGCGATGGCATATGTGCCTATCGTTTCGGCGGCGAGGAATTTGCGTTAATCGTCCCAAACAAGTCTCTGCG
This sequence comes from Vibrio alfacsensis, assembly GCF_003544875.1. Classification (NCBI taxonomy): domain Bacteria; kingdom Pseudomonadati; phylum Pseudomonadota; class Gammaproteobacteria; order Vibrionales; family Vibrionaceae; genus Vibrio; species Vibrio alfacsensis. Next base: position 271,512 of record NZ_CP032094.1, on the reverse strand, counting down.
GATAGCTCGTCAATATGCAGATACATTACGTCGTATGATTGAAAAACTGCACGTTACAGACAAACGTTCGGGCACCCAAGTGCAAAGTGTGACCGCCTCTTTTGGCGTTGCTGAATACGAGATCGGCGATACGTTAGAAACGCTGATCAACAAAGCAGACAAACAACTCTATGAGGCAAAACAACTCGGTCGAAATCGGGTGATGCCTGTCTGATACCAACCGTAATAAACAGCCCATCCCAAGCGGTTATAACGGGTGACAACTTCGTTTAAATTCTTGACTAAAAAAACAAACCCCAAGCGTCTGCTTGGGGTTTATTATTTCTAACTTCATTAAAAGCAAATCAACACTGTCTCGAGTAAACACTGTAGCTAGTCAACGCTATAACAATAGCTTAAGAAGTAGTCTTCACCATTCTTAGCGGTGTACTCTTTGTCCTCACTGCAAGCCATCGGTTTCCCTTTTTTATCACCTTTAATTAGGCTAATCCAATGGCGCATCGCCGTCGGTGCATTGCCCGTTAACTCAGGGCTAAAGGTCGTACGAGTCTCTAGTTGAATATCATCAATATCCATAAGTTCTACGCAACCTGTGCCTTTGTGACAACCAAACATCACTTCCACATGGCTACCCGATTCATCTTTAAAAAGAATCGACTTTGGATCTTCCTTTTCACCCGTGTAGGCAACAAAGTGTTTAGGGCATTTAAGGCCACTATGCGTCCCATCTTTGAAGTAAACCATCACATGTCGGTAATCAATCACGTAACTTGATACATCTTGGTGTGACCCGTTCTCTAGCGGGAACATGCGGTCTAAAAGCTGTTTCGCCTTCATTTGCTTCTCGCTCTGCTGTTCTGCACTTACCGCCTCGACGGCAAATACAGCTTCAGCGATAAATGGGCGTTCTTGTTGTTGGATGTCTTTTTTATCGAAATTCAGCATATTCATCGTCGTATCCTCGCACTTAAATACTCTACTGCACCAAAACTAACTACTGCACTTAAACACTTTACTTGTGCCCTTAAACAGTCTATTTGGCGTAACTTCCTACTACTTAGAGTAAAACTTAAAACCTCTGTTTAAGTTTCAGGCAAATCTGTGAAGTTGATGGTTAATTTTCTTGCCTGCTTATTATGTAGACTAGCGAATAATTGACTACAATTTCACAACAAAATTTTACAATGTGAATTTTACAAAATGCCAGTGTCAAAGAGTCTTATTCGTCAATCTCATTTCTTAGGTACGAAAATTCGCAATCTAAGAAAAAACAACCATTTAACCATGGAGGACTTATCTGCCCGTTGTGTGAGGATAAATCCGGAGTACGCACCATCGGTTTCCTACTTATCCATGATCGAACGTGGAAAGCGGGTCCCTAGCATCGATATGTTAGAGGTGATTGCCGAAGTTTTTCAAAAAGATCCCACCTGGTTTTTGGACGATGAACCAGAGCTTGAAGCCATTACCCCCAACAAAGGGAATCGTGGTGGCATTAGTGGTATGGCACTAGAACCTAGTTTTTTGTTTTCGAATGACATTCTCCAGATCGCGATTCCAGAGATGCTCTCGCAAACCGGTATTACCGGCCGTCAATTCGCACATTTGCTTATCCGTGCACACCAAGAAAACCATCAAAACCATTTTCCAGATTTAGAGCGCGCCGCTGAAGAAGTTGGCCTAAAACGCTTGAACCTATCAGTCGAGGACTTGATCGACATCGCCAAGAGCATGGGGCTAAGTATTCGTTGGGTTGACCGAGCTCCACAAGATGTGATTGATGAATTGGGAGTGAGCGCGAAACAGCTCGTCACCTCCTTTATGGAAGCGCCGGGAACCATCTATCTCAATAAACGCATGCGTGACTATCCAACCCGCTTAAAATACGACCTCGCCGTCTACATAGGCCACCGTGTGTTGCACAGCAATGATGGTATGAACAATGTCCTGTCTATTGGCCAACAAAATAACTGGGAACAAACCGATGGCCCGACATCAAGCTCCGGGCTGAACTCGCAAGACATTCTTCAAGCATGGCGAGATTTTGAGTCGAGCTTTTTCGCCGGAGCTTTGTTGTGCCCGAAAGTGCCATTTAGACAATTACTGGATAGATCCGGGTACGAAATCTCGGTTCATAAGAAAGCAGGAGTGTCACCCTCTGTCGCGATGCGTCGGATGACCGTTGTCTCTCCCTACCCTCATTGGCATTACTTTGATGCTTACGGTCCCGGGAAGCTGAAAGCCGTTTATCGAGGAAATGGCATTCCACTCCCTTGGGGCAACATGCGAACGGTTAACGATCCTTGTCAGCATTGGGCCGTTTTCCGTCGATTATCAGAACCACTTGATACGAGTTCAGCACAAATATCGATTCTAAATGTCGGTGATGAACCTCGTATTTACTGCTGTGAGTCGGTCAACGTATTCGACCCTGCAGGCAATAATCGCGTGCTGTGTGCGGGCATCGATCTTAACCCTGCAATTTCAGCTCAAGGTGGTGATGCTATCGCTATTGCGCAAGAACTCAAATCGTTGTGTGTTGAATCGGGGGGTAGTGCAATGATTCCGCAAAGCATCAAAAAAGACCTAACAACCGTCGCTAAGATCCTAAACATCAACTGGATTGAACGAGGTATTCAGACCCAAGCCAGATTAATTTGTTCTAGAGGAGCGGTATGCCCAAGGCAACCAAGTTGTTACAGCAAGTGTGGGGATTCAGGAGAAGCGAACGATGAACTGCAGACGATCAATCTCTAACCGACCTTGGGGGCCAAAAAGAAAAAACGCCAACCACAATAAAGGTGATTGGCGGTATATATGTGTGAACAAAATACGTTCACTAACAACGTCAGTTGGCTAGGTGACCCTCGGCTTAAGAAGGGTCACTACTAATAAAGCACAATGCGTGCCAACTTTAAAACACCAAAAACAACCGACTTTTTATGCATATTGCTGCTTTAACAAACACTGCATTCGCATTTTGGAATTGCAAAATGCGAATCTTTTTAAATATGCCATTTGGTGCAATGCTACTTATTGTTTTCTCAACAACCGCTAACCAAAAACCAATACATACCACATGAATGGATTTTGTAGACAGGCCTTGTCTATCGCCCCCTGTTATCACGAGCGCCGCTTATCTGCATACATCCACTCATCAGCCACTTTTAACATCGCTTCCGGAGACGCAATACTCGGGTGGAACATCGCATAACCGAGACTAGCATTAAAACGAATATGACCATTCCCATAAACCACCGGCTCTGAGAATACTTCCTGCTTTAACTTGTCCACCAATAACTTAACATTCGCCTCTGTCACCGGGTTATGGATAAGGATCAAAAATTCATCGCCCCCTACTCTCGCGACCGTATCTGAGCGTCGAAGACTCTTTTTTATTCGTTGAGCACATGCGATCAAAACGCCATCCCCCGCACTATGCCCATAATTGTCATTTACTGCTTTGAACTTATTAAGATCAACATTTATCAACGCAAAGCTATAACGCTTTTTGTAACGCTTAGCGATTTCAAACTGTTGATTAAGCGTTTGCATAAAATAGCGGCGATTGGGTAAATGAGTGAGTTCATCATGAAGCGCACGATCATTCGCAACTCGATACAATCGGTAGATAACCAACATCGCGATGCTTATCACGAGCAAAATTGAATAGCCGACTAAGCGACTGACATTCACAATATACCAAGGAACTCCTCGCTCAAATTCACTGCTGCTATGAACTTCCATACTCCACCCACCATACGGAAAGTTAACGCGCTCTTTGATTCTGACGGTTTCGTTCGGTTGCAATTGACCAAAAAACACTTCTCCAAGCAGGCCACTACTATCATATCCCCGTAACACCACATGATAGGCCTGAGAGAACTCACGAATACCGGTATCTTCAAGTAATGCATTAAAATCAATGGTTGCACTGACCATTCCCCAATAGTGCGCGTTTTTGGGGGAATCAGTAAATATTGGCACACGAACGATCAATCCAAATCCACCCTGTGTCAGCGTCACTGGACCTGCAATGAAAATGCCTTCAATCTCTTTTGCTTTTTGTACCTGAGCCCATTGTTGAGGTGATGAGCGATAATTTAAACCGATAGCTCGTTCATTCCCCTGCAATGGATATACGTGTGTGATGACATCGTTTGGAGCGATCCCGATACTTGTAATGTGTCGGCCTTTTTCTAAAGTTTGATTGACGACCATATCCAACTTACTTTGGTCGCGGGCTGACAATAAAGGAATGATAGTGGCCAAGGTGCTGACTTTATAAATATCAGCCATGACCGACGCTTCTAGGTTAGAGGCCAGAATCGCGAGCTGATTTTTTGCTTGAACCTGAGCATGTTGTTGGCGAAGCAAGTTTAAATTTTGATGTAAAAGTTCCGTAATGGCCACACAGGCAACAAGAAAAATAAAAAAGAACAGCACAAAGTATCGCTGCTTTTTGGGCGTATAAGACATAAGTCTCCCATCGGTTCACACTCTTGTGTTAGTTCAACAACTAACCAATGACGTCGGGAGTTCTATTTATTATTCTTATCATTCATATTTTTATAAGGCGACTATATGAACAACCAAGGCGAATTATTTGAACATTCATATTGGGAAAATGTAGTTCATGGAAAGCTCTACTTCCAACCAAATTTTTAACTCCAACAGAAGCGGACGATTATTTTTCTCGCCTAAAATCCACTCTACCATGGCGACAGGAGCGAATTATGATGTTTGGTCGCTCCGTACTTCAACCCCGTCTCCAAGCATGGCACGGTGATGCCGCATACACGTATTCTGGACTAACGATGCCCCCAAACCCTTGGACTCCAGAGCTAAAATCTCTCAAAGAACGATGTGAACACGTCGCCAAATCACCATTTAATTCGGTTTTGGCAAATTTGTATCGCGATGGTCGAGATTCTATGGGGTGGCATCAAGATAACGAGCCGGAGCTTGGCAAAAACCCAATCATCGCCTCGCTCAACTTAGGCGAAACTCGTCGTTTTATTAGAAAATTTACATTGTAAAACTAAGATCGAGTTTGAACTATCACACGGTTCACTGCTCATTATGGCTGGAGAATTGCAGCATCATTGGAAGCATTCCGTTCCCAAAACAACCAAAATCAAAAATGAAAGAATCAATCTGACGTTTCGATACATTAAAGACTTATCAGCGCCCTCTTAAAAGCAAACATCGACAAATTTTCCTTATAAAACCCGCCAATTAGGCGGGTTTACATGTCATGATGGAATATCAGATCCTACAGCGAGATAAAAATACCCGCCAAACATGCACTCATTAAGTTTGCTAGTGTGCCTGCTGCTACCGCTTTAAGGCCCATATTTGCCACATCTTTACGACGTTCAGGCGCCATCACACCGATAGAGCCAAGCTGAATCGCAATAGAACCAATGTTTGCAAAGCCACACAGTGCAAAAGTAATGATTACTTGTGTGTGCTCTGTTAACGCCGCTTTGTGTTGAACAAAGTCGATAAACGCAACGAATTCGTTCATGACAATCTTCTGACCAATGTAAGAACCGGCGGCAAGTACTTCATGGCTTGGTACACCAATAAGCCACGCTAGAGGTGCAAATAAGTAACCAAAAATAGCTTGCAGCGTAATCCCTGCAAAGCCAAACATCTCACCTAGATTTTCTAGACCTGTGTTCACCATCGCAATCACACTCACAAAAGCAATCAGCATGGTACCGACTGCGACGGCAACTTTCATACCGCCCATGGCACCACTTGCCAGAGCATCAATCACGTTGCTCTCTTCAGACTTATCCAACTCAATATCGTTGTAATCACTTGGCGTTTGACGCTCAGGAATGATGATTTTAGCCATCAATAAACTACCAGGTGCAGCCATGAAGCTTGCAGCAATCAGGTACTTAAGCTCAACGCCAAGTCCAGCATAGCCACCGAGTACACTGCCCGCGACGGATGCCATACCACCTGCCATGACAGCGAACAGCTCTGAGCGCGTCATGTTTTTCAAGAATGGACGAATAAGCAGTGGAGACTCACCTTGAGATAAGAAGATATTGCCCGTCGCAACAAGGGATTCTGCTTTGCTGGTACCCAAGAACTTTTGGATAGCGCCACCAATCAATTGAATGACTTTTTGCATTATACCCAAGTAGTAAAGGGCAGAGATAAGCGCACTGAAGAAGATGATGATAGGAAGAACACGAACAGCGAAGATAAAACCAGTAGAAGCAAGATCACCAAAGAGAAACTTTATCCCCTCATCGGCGAAACTCAATAGTCCCGCAACACCGCTACTTAAACTGGCCAATGCCGCTTGCCCCCAAGGGAAATAAAGAACCAGTGCAGCAAAGCCCATCTGTAACAATAACGCTCGAGAAACGGTTTTCCAATTGATTGAAGAACGACTCTCGGAAAGCAAAAACGCACAGCCCAACAGAGCAACAATACCAAATAAACTAAATAGAACACTCATGAATTGGACCTACTGAACGTTGAAAAGAAAAGAAACGCCAGTGGGATTGGCAAAGGAAAGGAACAACGTATTGAGTGATGAAACACTCAGAGATCCAAATTGGTGACAGAATCGATAGTTCGACATTATATTTTTACCTTATACAAGCAATTGAACTTAGCTGGTCCGGTCCGTGGGGTCATTCACTGTAAGCAAGTTTATAAAAAGCAAGTTATAAACTCAGCTCACTCCATGTGACGGCTTGTATGGGTAAGGGCCCTGAACAACTGAACCCTATCTCCCGCTTAAACGGGACGCAAGTATAGTCAAGAAAGCGAGAGTTTCATCACATTTTTTAACGCAAACGTTCAAGCGTTCAAAAACAATCAATTCATTGTTTTCACCAATTCGCATATAATTATTGAGGTTACTGAGGGCGTTCATGAGGGGGTCATCGCTGTGAATAGCATCAAGTTGAGCAATAAATGTGCAATTGAACTTTAAAACAGAGAATTTTGTCATTTTACTCTCGCCAAGGCATGGATTTTGGATATACAATCCAACACGCTTCTTAGGAAGCCTCTGAGTATTCAGAGCATCATGATGCCGAGATGGTGAAATTGGTAGACACGCTAGCATGAGGTGCTAGTGCCTTAGGTGTGAGGGTTCGAGTCCCTCTCTCGGCACCATTATCTTTCTTAAAGAAATCTAGAGTGTAATGCAAAGTTCTAAGCAGGCTAAACTATCCGCAGATGCTAACCAATTGCTTAGCGAGCTTGCGGTGCACGCCCTATTGCACCTGCACTTCAAAATTCACGCATCACCGCGTAATCTCCCGACTAAAGAACGTAACGACTTACTACAAAAATGGCTTAAACCTAAGCTGAAAAGTAATCGCTATAAACTGATTAAAAAGCCATTAAAGTCTCTGACTCAACAGGCAAAAGGGGAAAGCGGCAATCTAGAAATACTTCTTGAACGCTGTGTAGGTGCCGATAAGCCGAGCAACCCTCAACCTCACCTCGACAGTTACCTGCTGCTTATTAACGAAATTGAGAAGAAGCTAGGTACGACGGTCTTACTCTCTCGTCCGGAAAAAGTTGATCTGTCACACGATCAACATGGCTGCCTACTGTGCGTGCTATCTGAGAATCTAAATCAACACTTCGATGATAATAATGCCCTCATCGCTCCGATTTCGATGTTATTCCGTGGTCCACTCAGTCAACGTTCTTTGTTCCTCGGTAGTATTTACGCGAGCAACACATTCCATTATGACGTGCAGTATCAAGATGACCAATTCGTGCGGATCACGCTGGATTTGGCTTAGATTATTTGTCTGATTCAAAAAGGCCGCAATGTTCGCGGCCTTTTGCTTTTGTCAGTTTTACTTCTTGCCTCTGTCAGTAATATCTATTGGATTTTGCGCTACTCTATCTCACGAAAGCGAGCGGTGAAGTGACGAAGCACCGGTGGCTCATATTCAAAAGTCAGGCCTTTTAGCTTATTGGCACTGTCTCTTAACTCGATAATCGCATCAGCGATATAATCCATATGATCATTGGTGTATACACGGCGCGGAATGGTTAAACGCATCAATTCAAGCTCTGAGGCTTTCTGCTCACCGGTTTCTGGATCGCGTCCTAGCAACAATGAACCAATTTCCACCGCGCGAATTCCCGCCTCCAAATACAACGCATTACAGAGCACCTGCGCTGGAAATTGATCCGCTGGAATATGAGGTAAAATTTTTGCTGCATCAACAAACACGGCATGCCCGCCCGTTGGGTATTGAATCGGTATACCCGCTTCCCGTAGACGTTCACCCAAATATTGAACTTGGCTAATGCGATAATGGAGGTAGTCTTCATCAGCCCCCTCGTATAAACCACGAGCAAGCGCCTCCATGTCACGTCCAGCCATACCACCATAAGTCACAAAGCCCTCCATCGGCACGCATCGTGTTTGTACCGCTTGGAACAGCTCTTGATGATCGCGAATACAGCACATACCACCAATGTTCACCATGGGATCTTTTTTCGCTGACATGGTTAGCATGTCTCCGTATTGGTACATTTCGCGGATGATCTCGAGAATCGACGTATTTTCGTAACCTGATTCACGCTGCTTAATGAAATACGCATTTTCACAATAACGAGCCGAGTCAATCACTACCGGGATGTCGTACTTAGTCGCAATTTCATACACACTGCGCATGTTTTGCATCGACACCGGCTGCCCACCCGAGCTATTGCACGTCACCGTCGTGATGATCGCACAGATATTATGAGCACCGTGCTCTTCAATCGTGGCCACCAGCTTGTTGAGATCAAAATTACCTTTCCAGTTATATGGCGTGGTGGTATCGAACGCCTCTTCCGTTACTACGTTAATCGCCTTACCACCATTCAACTCAATATGACCCGCCGTGGTATCAAAGTGGTAATTGGAGATAAATACTGGCGTTTCACCACCGCGAACCTGACGCATTCGTTCAATCAAAGCAGGAAACAAGATTTGCTCCGCGCCTCGCCCTTGGTGAGCAGGTACAGTCAATTTGTAGCCAAAGAAATGTTCGACCGCATCACATAAGTGGTAATAGTTACGACTCCCCGCATAGGACTCATCACCCATCATGATGCCAGCCCACTGATTGTCACTCATGGCCCCCGTACCGGAGTCGGTCAATAGGTCGATGTACACATCATCACTACGAAGAAGAAATGGGTTAAAACCTGCTTGTTTAAGGGCAATTTCTCGGTCAGCCAAGGTTGTCATTTTGATTGGCTCAACCATTTTAATGCGGAACGGTTCAGGGATACGTTTCATTATTAATTTCCTTATACGCATGGCCATACGCACGTAAGCGCAAGGCTAAAAATCAAATAGATAGATTGCTTTCAATGCGAGTGCATTGAGGAAATTAACGAGAAGAGATTTTGCTAAGAAGCGATAAGCCGTAATCTAGGTTGTACCAGAACGACAGCACCAAACGGCTATCGAGAATATCCTTAATTCTCATCGTCTTTGCCCTCCTGATAAAAAGAAAAGCCAGAAACCCCTTGTCTCTGACCTTTTCAATATAGTGCAATTTTCAGTCACATTTCAGTGAGACTACCCTCATTTTATGAAGATCTCGTTCTTTTCATTCTTCGTTTGATGTTGTTCTCTTTCACCATGTAATCGAACAAAGGAGCAAACAAATTTGCAAACAATATCGCAAGCATAATGCCCTCGGGATAGGCAGGATTAAGTACTCGAATAAAGATGGTCATCACACCGATCAAAATACCATAAGCCCACTTACCACCGTTGGTAAAGGCAGCAGAAACTGGGTCTGTCGCCATAAAGAAAGTACCAAACGCGACACCGCCAATCACAAAATGCCAGTAGAAAGGCATGGAGAACATCGGGTTGGTGTTAGAGCCAATTGCATTAAGCATGAGTGATGTTACTGCTAAACCGACGAACACACCTGCGACAATTCGCCATGAGGCAATCTTCATAAAGATCAGCACCAATCCTGTTAACACGATCAGTAAAGTCGATACCTCCCCCATCGATCCAGGTAGGTTCCCAACAAACGCATCCAGCCAAGAAATCGGCTGACTGGTCATGTTATTCATCAAAGCGCTTTGACCACCCTCATACCATTGGCTAAGCGGCGTTGCACCAGAGTAGCCGTCCGCTGCAATCCATACGGCACCACCAGACATATTGGCAGGATAAGCAAAGTATAAGAACGCGCGTCCCGCCAACGCAGGGTTTAGGAAGTTACGCCCAGTACCGCCGAAGACCTCTTTCGCGACCACGATACCAAACGTGATACCCAGTGCCGCTTGCCAAAGCGGAATGGTTGGCGGCAGAATCAAAGCAAACAGAATGGAGCTGACAAAGAAGCCTTCGTTCACCTCATGCTTGCGGACGATAGCAAAAAGCACTTCCCAAAAACCACCGACGACAAACACCGTTGCATAAACAGGCAGAAAATAAGTTGCGCCGACGAGCATCTTACTTCCCCAACCCGCTTGACTAGCCGCTTCGACCGAGCCCCAAACCCAACTCAGCCCCCAAGAGGACTCAATGGCTTGTTGCGCTGCTGCTTGTTCAAGACCATAGAACAACGCGTCACTGGATTGCTGACCAATGTTGTACATCCCCCAAAACATTGCAGGGAAAACCGCTAACCACACCATAATCATGATGCGTTTCAAATCGATACTATCTCGAACATGGGTAATGCCTTGGTTCACCTTACCGGGCGTATAGAAAAGCGTTTCAACCGCTTCGAACAGTGGATAGAACTTGTGATACTGGCCTCCAGGTTCAAACTTTGGTGAGACCTTTTCAAAGTAGTGCTTCAGACTCATAACGTCTCCTCCTTTAAAAGTGTTACGAATGACTCACTAAAGCGATCGTTTTTACTTTTATGACCGTTGATAACCTTTACTACCGCTACTACCGCAAGTGAATGTTGTAACCATTGGGAACGTCGCGGTCGCTTTTAACATTTACGATCATTTTTAACATTTGAAATGCGGAGTTAAGTAAACAAATTGATACATGGTGTGTATGCTGATTAGGTAAAGCAATCAAGCCACGCTTATACTCAAACCATAATCTAAGCTAGTAAGCGAGAAGACGCACTGCTAGTAAGCGAAAAGAAACGAAGCGAGTTAACCAATACTTAAGCCAGTAAACTAATACTTAAGACAGCAAACTAACAACGGAGTGCTTTTATGAATGTGAGGATGTTCTGGACATTAATACTGTCTGTATCTGCCCTACCTATGGCAACCCATGCCTTAGCCGTGGACAAGCAAATGTCAAAAGAGATGAAGAAGAAAATGCAAGCCATTTGCGCGCCAGAAAAAGGCCTAGCTGGAGGATGGCAAGTTTCTGAAGTCACACCAGATGCAGAACGCTCACTCAGTATGGTTTTGCATCAAATGAACGCCTTAGACAAGCTTAAGCAAATTAATGAGGTGAGAACACAAGTCGTTGCAGGAACAAGGTATGCCATTGAATTCGAATTTAAAGATGGCGAAATCTGGAACGCGATGATATTTCATAGTGCTCGCGGCGATTACATGATCGAACGCCATGCCAAGAAAGGCCCGCTTTGTCCAAAAGAGACTTAACTATTCAATACAAGTCACAAAATGCTAGCCACAATATAACGGCATCCTCAAGAATTGGCAGAAAGCTAAATTAACAGGAAGCTTAATGAACATGAATCGTAAAGGCGACTGACTTAGTTGCCTTTACGCTGATTTGATTTGTCTCGTCCTGAAATGTGTGGAGAAGTATTAATTTGGACTAGAGCACGCAACTCCATCTTTATTTCTCGCTGACTTCATTCTTATCTTTCTTCTCTTGTAACTTGTCGATGACCTTATCGCAAATATATTCACCGATGGGCATCGCAGACGTTGCAGCTGGGGATGGTGCGTTACACACATGGAGACTTCTTGCGCTTTCAGCGAAGAGAAAATCATGCACAAGGGTGCCGTCAGAAAGTACTGCTTGAGCACGAATCCCCGCAGGATAGGATTTAAGGTCTTCCACTTGGATACTTGGGCAGTATTTATTGACGAGCTTGAGATAACCTGGCTTCCACCATGAATTTTTGAACTCATCTAGTCCTGTTTTTAGATGTTTTTGTGTCACTTTCCAAAAACCCGAGAAGCTGAGCATCTGCAGGGTATCTTGTAAATCAATATTGAACTTGCCATACCCCTCACGCTTCCAACCTTGCACCGCGTTTGGGCCAACCGTTACTGAACCATCAATCATACGAGTAAGGTGAACACCTAAAAAAGGCAAGTCAGGATCAGGAATTGGATAGATCAAATGATTGACCACTTGATCATGTTTGCTATCCAAGCGGTAGTATTCTCCACGATATGGAATTATTTGAAAATCGGTAGGAATGCCCATCATCTTCGTCATTCGATCAGCCATTAAACCACTGCAAGTGACCAAAAATCTTGTATTCAATTGCATTGTCTGGCCATCTGAAACGCAGGTGAGTTGAACTTCATCATCATTCTCTTCAACCGCGATCACCTTGGTTCTTAAACTAACTTGACCACCAATTTTTTTAAACTCGTTCGCCATCTGCTCGGTAACCAAACGATAGTCAACAATACTGGTCCCTTTTACGTAAATTGCGCCAAGTCCAGTAATATTCGGTTCTGCGAGTTTCAACTGAATTTCATCTAATAACTGTACATCGATACCATTAACCTGACATCGTTCATAGAGCGCATTCATACGCGTAACTTCTTGCTCATTCGTTGCAACCAGTAACTTGCCACAGTTTTCCACTGGAATATCGTGCTCAGCACAAAACGACAGCGTCCGCTCGACACCACGTTTACAAAAGTCTGCTTTAAGACTTCCTGGCGCGTAATACACGCCCGCATGAATAACACCACTGTTGTGCCCCGTTTGGTGCTGAGCATAACCAGATTCTTTCTCCACCAATAAAATGCGACGGTCTGGGTGACGTTGCTGCAATTGCCAAGCGGTTGAGGCACCGACGATACCGCCACCAACAATGATGTAGTCATAGACTGATTTCATACCACCCCTTATAAAACCGATAGCGGAGACTGTTGCAATTTGAACTTGCGACTGCTGTAAATAAAGATAGCGACAAAAATGCCACAGCATGCCACGCGAACTAGCACTGGAATATCGTGCCAGACTAACAGCGTACCGGTAATCACCAGTACCAGACGCAATAAAATGTTCAACGGCCCCTCAAGATAGCCCTCAATCGCACCAATCAATGAATAGGTGCCGATGATGGCGAAAAAGCCAACAGTAATAACAGATGTGACATCCCAACTGACCAATCCTGTATAAGCAATCAACAACGGAACCAGATACAAACCCTTAGCAATTTTCCAAGCCATAAGACCTGTGCGCATTGGTGGTGTTTTCGCTATCGTTGCCGCCGCAAAAGCAGTCAAACACACTGGTGGCGTGACATTGCTGTCTTGCGACAACCAGAAAATAATCAGGTGTGCAGCCAGCAAAGCTAAGCCAACGGCTTCAATTCCGAGGCTTTGCTCCAAAAGTGTTTCCATAAAATCAGCGGGCACGAGCGCGACCATCTCTTTTGCCGTTTCTAATGCCATTGGTGCATTGAGTAAATCTAACTTATCTGGTGCCGCGAGCATGAAAATGGCTTTCGCTTGTTCAGGCAGTTGACCTGACATCATAAGCTCAAGCAATTGGTTTTCAGCTATCAATTTATATAGGGCAGGAGCAGACAGTGTGCCCAACACAATGTAGGCCGCCGTGACGGGCAACCCCATGCCAAGAACGAGAGATGCGAGGGCAATAAGGACAATCATGATAAATAAATCACCGTTTGCCCAGCCATCGATCATGAGCGAAAAAGTATTCCCAATCCCTGTCGTGCTAATCACGTTGATCACCAAGCCGATGCCCACCAACAATACTGCGGTGGTCGCCATGTTTTTCGCACCTTGAGAGAGCGCTTCAATGATCGCTTTTGGCCCCATTTTGTGCTCTTTTGAAAACCAAGATGCCACAACGACAGAAATGATCGACAAGCCCGCCGCATACGTTGGTGTAAAGCCTTGCACCAACAAGGTGACTAATACCACCAGCGGAATTAAGTTGTGCCAACCACTGATCAAAACTTTGAACAGTGACTCGTCGCTCGTTGTGATCTTTTGGACCCCGCTGCGTTTTGCTTCAATACGAACGAAGAAAGCCACAGACAAAAAGTAAATCAACGCAGGGATAAACGATACTGCAATGATGTCCACATAAGGAATTTGAGTATAAGACGCCATAATGAACGCACCTGCGCCCATCACGGGTGGCATCAATTGCCCACCCGTCGATGCCGCCGCTTCTACTCCGGCCGCAAAGCGCGATGGGAAACCAGCTTTTTGCATCAACGGAATACTAATCACACCTGTCGATACTGTATTTGCAACACTAGACCCCGATACCGACCCCATCAAACCAGAGCCAATAACAGCTATAAATCCTGGGCCACCAATGATTTTCCCTGCCGCTGCACGAGCGACATTAATGATGTAATCTCCCACCCCAGAGCGAACAAGGAACGCACCAAACAAGATGAACATAAAGACAAAGGTCCAACTGATGCGAGAAATAGAACCGAACATGCCCTCTGAAGAATAGAAGCTTCGGTAAAGTAAGGTTTCCATGCTCAAACCAGGAAAGTGAAAAATACCGGTTGCCCATTTCCCCCACAAGACGACATAACTCAAACACACCACGATGAGCACTGGAATAAACCAGCCCATTGTACGTCTGATGAGCTCTATCACTATCAATATCGCCATAATGGCGAATACCCAATCACTAGTGACGAACTTGACTCCGCGCTCGTATAGCGCATCTTCGGCATACGGAATATAGACCAAACAAGCAATAGCACCACAAGCGATTAACACATCGACGGCAAGAGCAAACTTACTCTGTTTCAAGGAGATATGGGCGGGATACCAAAGTGCGCAAATCACAGCAAATCCAGCAAAGTGGGTCGCCGAGATCCAAAGTTCTGGTAATGTCGATAAGGTGTTAAACCAAATATGCAAAGCAGACAGTACAACTCCAAACACTGTGATTGTCGTCGTTACCCACGGAAAGTCACTGCGTGTAGGCAGTTCAAATTTCTGCAATTCCTTTTCCATTGACTCGCTCATCTTATACTCCAAGCTCTCGCGGCCGTTGTTCGTTCCATCAGAAAATAAATGCCCCAAGCCATGACTCGGGGCAACGATCAAACTATTGAATGATCAGATCAGCAGGGACCTCTATGCCCATCTCTTTGTAATAACGAACGGCTCCTGGGTGCAACGGCACAGGTAGGCCTGCAATCGCCTTTTCAATTGCCATTGCTTTGGTCGCTTTATGGATACCTTGTAAGAAAGGCAAATTTTCGTAGATCGCTTTGGTTAACTGGTAAACATCGTCTTCAGAGATGTCTTCACGCACGGCGAGAAAGTTTGGCTGTGCGATTGTTGTCACTGGCTTATCTAAGCCTGGGTAGGTATTTGCTGGGATCTCATATTTCGTCCATAGGTTATAGTCACCGTTCGCTTCTTTGATTTGCTCATCAGTAAACGAAAGAATCGAAATGTCTTTTCCTAGAGCGGCAAACGCTTGTGTTACCGCACCAACAGGGACACCTGCCGGCGTATTCATCCCATCAATCGTTCCATTTTGAAGTGCACTTGCACTGCCGCCGTAGCCCATGAATGCCAAATTAAATTTGTCTGGATTCACATTGAGGCCTTTCATGATCTGACGACCTGAATTTTCTGTACCTGAGTTCTTTTTACCGATTGAAAACTTTTTTCCATCTAAGTTATTCAAGTCACTGACAGTGCCCGTTTTCGCTAACTCCGTACGAACAATAAAGTGCTCAACGTTTTGCCAAAGCATCGAAACAGAGCGTAGTTGCTCTTGACGACCGCTCTTAGCATATGGCCCTTCACCAGACCATGCCCACGCGCCATAAAGACCTTGCAAAATAGCAAATTGAGCTTCGTTTTCATTCAGCAATTTAACGTTTTCACCCGATCCTGCCGAACTGATCGCTGAAAGAGAAAAGTGATGTTTGGGTGCCAGTTTCACTTTACTCAAGGTAGCAAGTGCAACACCTACTGGGTAATAAGTACCCCCGGTGGATGCTGTCGCCAAAATATAGCTACGATCTTCAGCAACCGCATTTGCTGCAATGCCAAAAGAAGTCACAGCGACAGCCAAAGCTTTAACTAGCTTATTCATTTTCATTATTACTCTCCATGTAGTCGTCCTATAGACGCATTTTTACATCGCATTAAATTATCATTAACAACAAGCATTCTAGAGCAATTTGAATGCCAAAACTTAAATTATTGTATTTGTTAACTTTAATTTTCTAGGAACGAAAATGAGCAAAACCTGCTGATTGAATAGAAAGGTAATGAGCAAAACTTGCTTATCATAAAGACAATATTTATGCGATTGACTCACAAAAGTTAATAAAATGTGATCAACACAAAATAATCGCTCGATTGCCTAATGAGCAAGTTTTTGCCTATATCGACAAAGGATGCAGATACCGTCATAACGATCTTAAAAGTAAGAATAAAACCCTAAAACGTTCACTTTTTCGACAGCAAACTAAGGTCTAAATCTCTACAAATTGAACAAAAACACATCAAAACAAGAAGTGTTAACAAAATGGAAAGTCATTTATTCTGCCTTATAATTTATAAAGCAGTTCAATCCACCACTGCAAAAACAAACATCAACCTTATCATCTTATTTTCCACTTCGGGGTTGTCCCCATCGCCTCATGTTCGTTAGTGTAGATGCACACCAAGGCAAACGTATTCCTTGGTGTAATTTCATCATTAAGGATCAATCATGTCAGCAACAATGCAATTACTACTTGCTTTTAAACGCCCATCTGGCGTTGCTGCTGCGATCCTCCTGCTCTCTCTGAAACTGATTCAGAGCTGACAGGCTATATCTAAAATTTCTGTCAGCTTGATTAGAAGCTGACGGAATGATGCCACCCTCCCCTTATTCCTTCTGTTTCTTTCAAGCGAAATGTAAGAGGAATAACAATGTTAAGCGCACGCAATATCGCCGCTTTGGGCTTTATGACTTTTGCCATGTACTTAGGTGCAGGTAACCTGATCTTCCCGCCTTTTTTAGGCTACCAAGCAGGAGAAAACTTCCTTAGTGGAATGTCCGGTTTTCTATTAACGGGAGTTGGACTACCTGCAATAGCACTTGTGATCGTTGCCATTGTTAATGGTTCTGACAAGCTGACTGCTGCTTTACCTAAACCTTTGGCAACCAGTTTTTGGGTGATGGTATTTATCGTGATTGGTCCAGCATTCGTGATTCCGCGTGCTATTACTGTCGCTTACCAATTCAGCTTTGCGCCAACCTTTGGTGATATGGCACTCATGCCTTTTACTATTGCTTTCTGTATTATCACTATTCTGTTTGCCCTCTACCCGGGTAAGCTAATTGATAACCTAGGCAAAATCTTAACGCCTGCATTGATGGCTATCTTGGTCGTCATGTCAGTCACAGCATTGGTTTACCCTGCTGGTGAACTGACATCAGCAACGGGACCATACGTGGATGGAGCATTTGCAGAGGGGTTAACTCAAGGCTATATGACGATGGATGCGTTGGGCTCGATTGGCTTTGGTTGGATTATCTTCCGTGCAATTCGCAGCATGGGGGTGGATTGCCCTAAAGCCACTGCGAAGTACACGCTTATCGCGGCTTTAATGTACGCAATTGCAATGACATTTGTTTATGTATCATTGTCTTATATTGGGTCAACGAGTTCTTATCTAGGCTCAGAATTCAGTAATGGTGGAGACATATTAACAGCGTTTACTTTCAACCACTTTGGTGCCTTTGGATCTTTACTATTAGGCGCGGTCATGGTTTTAGCATGCTTGACAACAGCGATTGGTGTTACCACCGCGGGCAGCGAGTTCTACGACAGCACCTTTAGCAAAGTGAACTACAAAGGCTGTGTGATCACAACGATGGTACTGGCGGGTTTGATCGCAAACGTAGGTCTAGAGCAGCTACTTGCTATCACTTTGCCAGCCGTTGTTGCCCTTCATCCCGTCGCAATTGCACTAATGATAATGGCACCCATACGCAACAAGATGTCTCAGATGATGGTGGTTATTACCACATGTACCGCACTTACTTTTGGATGCATCGATACCTTGCATATTCTCGACTACATGCCAGAAGTGACAAACCAATGGCTAAACAATAATATGCCGCTATACAAGTACTTTGCCAGCTGGATAGTTCCAACAATCATGATAGTCATATTAGGAGTACTCACTTATAGAGCTAAGCGGCACGTTGCTTTCGAACATTCTACGACTTGAGATTGTTTCATTGCATTAGCCCACAAATGTGGGCTACTTCTATTAACAGCGAAAAGTATCAGCTATTCAAGACATTTGAGAGTAATTAATCTACTATGAATCATATTTACTATTGATAGGTAAAGGATCGATACACAAGTAGTTAGGATGCTAGGATGGCAACATGGATAACTTTTCGTTAGATATAAGAACGCTCAACTTCATTATTATTCTTTTCTCTTGTATCTACTCAATTGGGCTTATCTTCTACCAATTCAATCAACGTAAAATTCCAGGGCTATCGTGCTTTGCAATTTCGCTATTGTTTATTGGTGGAGGACCTTTTCTGTTGAGTTTTAGAGACAGTGCGTCAGACTGGCTCACCGTCACAGCTTCAAATACGATCATTTTGATTGGCTTTCTGCTGACATTATATGGGTTGAGTATATTTCGTGCTTTTCCCCTCAACATCGCACGCTATCTCACTGCGGCTCTCCCATTGACAAGCGGTGGAATCTATTATTTTACTTTTCACTCTCCCTCTATTCGTAGTCGTATCATTGTTGTGAGCCTCTATTTATCTGCCGTTACTTTTGCCAGTGCTTACGCCATGCTCAAAGGGAGAAATCGTGATCTCCAATTGCCAATGGTCGGCATGGCCGCCTCCTTACTTGGCTTCAGCGCCTTTATGATCGGAAGAACCATTTGGACTTACTTCGACTCAGAGCTCAACAACTTTATGACGGCAGGTTTGGTTCATCAATTAACTTTTTATTTAGCATTTGTTTGGTTGTTTCCATGAGCTTTTGCATGTTGTGGTTAATCAATGCAAGGCTGCTGCAATCCATCAGAAGTTTATCGTTTCAAGATGCCCTAACAGGATTACTCAATCGAAGAGCAATGGAAGATGTGATTCCCAATCTCGTTGCAAAAACCGTTGCCAAACAAGAACCGCTAAGCATCATCATGACGGATATCGACAACTTTAAGTATATTAACGACGAGTTTGGTCACTTAGCTGGTGACAATACGATTGTCAGTGTCGCCAATATCATGAGTCGAAATCTGCCCAAAGAGGCTCAAGTGATACGCTTTGGCGGGGATGAGTTTATGGTCGTTCTACCAAAGTACACTGCTCATCAGGCGGCAGAACATGCTGAAACGCTACGACACTCGATCAAGAATGCATCCTGTCAAGGCAGCAAAGAGAAAAGGATAACCATGAGTTTTGGTGTTGCTGAGATAAAATCTGGAGAGCGATTACACGACGTTATTTCTCGCTCCGACCATGCACTTTACCATTCAAAAGAACAAGGTAGAGACAGAGTCACCATGCTATCAGCTAAAACAGCAAGTTTTAAACAACCGTTCTACGAACAACGTGCATAACGACTTATCGCCATTTTAGAGTTAAGCTTTATTGCGGTGATCAGAGTTAGCGCAGGAAAAACGCTTGAAAACCAGGCTAAAATTTTCGATAAGTAGTTATTCTACCGCCTAAATTTTCAACGAGGTTATCGAGTATTATAACAAGCTAGAATGACCCGTTATTTACTACGATTAGTATAAGTATAGTCGGCCCGATTCAATCCAAATTTTTGCATTTTTTGGTTAAGCGTTCGACGTGGTAAATCGAGCTCTAGCATGACCTCACTAATATGCCCTTGGTGTCTAACCAACGAATCATGCAATACTTTACGTTCAAAGTTGTGCAACTGTATAACCAATGGCACACCAGTTTGGGTTTCTTCTGTCGTAGAAGACGGGCGCGTTGATAAAATTTCCATCACTGAAATCGCATCATCCAAAGCAAAACGAATCGCCACGTTACGCAGTTCACGTACATTACCGGGCCAAGCATAAGTCTGGATAGCTTTTCTATCCGCGCTACTTAAAGGACGATAATCTGGATTACTTTGAACGGCAAAGTGTTCGAACAGTATCAAGGCATCGTCTTCTCGTTCTCGCAATGGCGGCAAATAAATTTGCCCAACATTAAGTCGATAATAAAGATCCTGTCGAAACTCTTCATGATCGTTAAGATCTTCTTTTGCGGCAGCGATCACCCGCAAATCTATCGCGATCTGTTTATTTCCACCGACTCGCTCGACAGTATGCTCTTGCAATGAACGTAACACTTTGACCTGCATCGG
Source organism: Vibrio alfacsensis (assembly GCF_003544875.1). Taxonomy (NCBI): domain Bacteria; kingdom Pseudomonadati; phylum Pseudomonadota; class Gammaproteobacteria; order Vibrionales; family Vibrionaceae; genus Vibrio; species Vibrio alfacsensis. The sequence continues at coordinate 250,975 of NZ_CP032094.1, read as the reverse complement.
TAACGGCATACTCTCAATTTCATCTAAAAACAATGTGCCTTTATCCGCATACTCCAATTTACCAATGCGCTTTTTACTTGCTCCTGTAAATGCACCCGCTTCATGACCAAACAATTCACTTTCAAACAAGCTTTCAGGAATTGCGCCGCAGTTAATCGGAACAAAATGATGGGCATAACGTCGACTCTCATTATGGAGGCTAGTTGCAACGAGCTCTTTACCGCTGCCAGTTTCACCATAAATGATCACGTTGGTATCCATTCTTGCCAGCTTTGCAATTTGTTCTCGCAGTTGTTGCATGGCTCGACTTCGTCCAATCAAAACTTCCTCAAGCCCGCTGACACTGGCTAAGTACTCATGCCGAACTTGAGTTGAGGCTTGCGCACGATACGTTTCTACGGCTTCTTTAACTCGCTCGGATAAGCGTTCAGGTAAAAACGGCTTTTCAATAAAATCAAAGGCCCCTTTTTGCAATGCACTTACCGCCATATCGACATCGCCATGGCCAGTGATCAGTATGATCGGCGTTCTTATTTGATTGCTAGTTAGCGTCTCTAAAATCAACAAACCATCGGTATCGGGTAAACGCACGTCACTCACAATTGCATCAAAATCTTGAGACAAAATGGCCGCTTGCCCCTCCAAACCTGAGCAAAATGAAGCAACGTCGAACCCTGCTAATTGCAACCATTGGCTTGTTGCCTGCCGCACGATCTCATCGTCTTCGATCAGAGCAATCTTGGGGATATCATCAAACGCCATAAGTAAGTGCCTACTGTGAGTAGTAAGGGATAGCTTTGTCGCAGAGCTAGCGAACCAAATCGTTCTTGGCTTACGTTAACAAAAAACCATACAGAGAAAAGGAGCTGGATCTCACTTCTCACTTACAAGTCTTTAACATCCAAAAGGTTAAGCGCAATCTTGTATCAGTTTCGTTAAGGAGCCCTTATGTTGCGTAGTAAGAATAGAAAAACATGGCTAATCATCGCGATTGCTAGCGTATTGATTTCATTCTGCTATACCGCCAGTAGGGAAGTTGCCCGTCAATGGTTAAATGTGCAGTCACAAACCGATGCTCAGCAAAAACTACTTGATTATATTGGTGAAGTTCGACGCGCCCTTAAACGTTTCTATCACCTGCCTTATCTGGTCACCAACAATCCAGAAACCATCGCTTTTGTGAAAGGGAACCTCACTTACTACGAGCCGATTGAGGCCCAACTGATACAACTCGATAAAGCGGCAAATACAGAGGGTTGGCTAATTCTATCCGCTAGGGGAGAAGTCTTGGTATCTAGCTTAGTTGATGAGCGCTTTAGTCTACCGGACCGCCAAGCTATCGTTGAGCAAATACATAACCAAGGCGGCGGTGTTTCTTTGGTCAATAAAACCAAGGGTTCTAGTCCGCTCTATTATTTAGCCGCCCCCATTTATGATGGCCTCGACATTGCGGGGATTGTTGTCGTACAAATAAACTTAAGCTTGCTCACCGATCAGACTCTTACCAGTCAAGACATCATCACTTTGCAAAATCGTCAGCAACGCTTCATCTTATCAAGCAGTGCCCCATACAACGCAGACTGGTTTAATGAACAGAACAATATCATTAACGTTGAAACCCAACGCCTTTACGATGACACGATTATTCGAGTCTGGACGCTGCAAAAACAGCGGTATTTTGCACATACCGTCAAACTCGATGATTTGGATTGGTACGTCAGTTACCTCTCTCCGATTAAACCCGTTCAGCAAACGATTAACATGGTTGGCTGGGGTGTCGTCGCCCTATTATTGTTAATCCTTTTACTGTCAATTATTGGTGTACAGCGTCATCAAAAAAATCTCAACCAACGACGAATTCAAGCACTACTGGAAGAATCTCAGCGCCGCTTAAAGCAAATGATCAACAAGACTCATGTTGGGTTGTTATTGATTGATGAGCAAGGCAAGTTATTCGATCTTAACCCGATGGCAAAACGATTATTCTCTTTGCCTGAAAGCGTCAATCGTGAGACATCTGCTTGGGAACTTTTTAATGCAGGCAACCAAAATTCAACGACGTTAACGCTACTCAAGGACTTACCTAAACACCGAGAGTTAGCTGAAATTAGTAACGCAGAAACGCTCGCCAGACGAAGTGATGGCAGTGTGTTCCCGATCTTATTCTCTTTAACCCGCTTCCCTTTGCATGGCGAACAATACTTTTTAGCGACCCTTATCGACATCAGCAAACGTAAAAAAGCAGAACAATCACTCCAGCAAGTCAACCAAGAACTGGCACAACGAGTAGAAGAGCGCACGCAAGCCCTGAAAGAAGCGCAAAGCCAATTAATTGAATCGAGTAAAATGGCAGCCTTGGGCAGAATGTCGAGCGCCATTACTCACGAGTTAAACCAACCTCTAACAGGTTTGCGCACCTTGCTCACCACCAATGAACTGCTCATCGAGCGTGGTGAGGTGGATATGGTAAAAGCCAATAATGTTTTAATCCAAAAACTCATTGATCGCATGGCAAGTATGACTCGCCAACTCAAAACCTTTGCTTACAGCAAACCAGAAAACCTTCAAGCAATATCGCTTACAGCCGCATTGGAAGAAACATTACGTCTCTACCAGTCTCAACTTGCCCCTATCGATGTGCGAGTACGAATCCCTCATGAATTAGCACCAATTAAAGGGGAAGAGCAAAGGTTACTCCAAGTACTCGGAAACCTTATATCTAATGCTCTAGATGCCATGATAGAAACCAACCAGCCACAGCTAAATCTTATTGTTAACCCAATGGGAAAACAGATCGAATTAACCATCAGTGATAATGGCTGTGGCGTACCAGAGGAACAGTTAGGCTCAATATTTGAACCATTCCAAACATCAAAAAAAATTGGGAAAGGGCTAGGCCTTGGATTAGCCATCACCGCAAACAACATGCGAGATATGGGGGGAAGTGTTTCAGTAAAAACGAATCCACAGCACGGTCTCACGTTTCACTTACTGTTTCAAACCGCATCATCCTGATGTGCCCCCTCAAATTACGTTCAGATTATTGATTACAATCCCATCAATAAAACCATTATTCCTCACGCTTTGGGAAAAATACGATCTCAATACAAGAATCGCGCTCTCACCTACACTATTCTCAAACACACAGAACACATAATTTCAAAACCATAAAGAGCGAGAAACATGATTAAGTTTCCAGAACATTTTCTTTGGGGCGGTGCCATTGCAGCCAACCAAGTAGAAGGGTCGTACAACCTTGGGGGGAAAGGGTTATCGACATCAGACATGCTGCCAAACGGTATTCTGAGCCCACATCAAACCCGTGAAGAACGCACTCCAGGTATCAAAGACGTAGCGATCGATTTCTACAACCGCTACCCAGAAGACATCGCTCTATTTAAAGAGATGGGCTTCAACTGTTTGCGTCTTTCTTTGGCGTGGAGTCGCATTTTCCCAAATGGTGATGAGTCAGAACCCAACGAAGAGGGTTTGGCATTCTACGATAAGATTTTTGAAGAGCTTGCTGAGCACAATATTCAACCTTTCGTGACACTATCTCACTACGAAATGCCTTACGCATTGGTTGAAAACTATGGCGGTTGGGGCGATCGTCGCGTTATCGATTTCTTTGAGCGTTACGCACGCACGGTTCTAGAACGCTACAAAGACAAAGTAAAACTGTGGCTCACGTTCAATGAAATCAACATGTCTTTACACGCACCATTTACTGGTGTTGGCTTGCAAGAAGACGCCAATGAACAAGAGATCTACCAAGCGATTCACCACCAATTGGTTGCGAACGCGAAAGCAGTGAAACTGTGTCAGAAAATCGTACCAAACGGCAAAATTGGTAACATGCTACTTGGCGCTATCAACTACCCATACACCTGTAACCCTGATGACGTTCTTGCCGCAATGCACGAAAACAACAAATGGCTGTTCTTCGGTGATGTGCAAACACGCGGTCAATACCCGGGTTACATGACGCGCTACTTCCGAGAAAATGGCATTGAAATCCAGATGGAAGCTGGCGACTTGGAAGAAATTGCGTCGGCAAGTGTCGATTTTATCTCATTTAGCTATTACGCCAGTGGCTGTGCGAGTGCAGATCCAAAACAAAAAGAAGTCGGTAACATCGTCGATAGCGTGCCAAACCCATATCTCGAAAAGAGCCAATGGGGTTGGTTGATTGACCCAAAAGGTTTGCGCGTTCTATTGAACTTCCTACACGATCGCTACCAAAAGCCACTATTTATTGTAGAGAATGGACTAGGTGCACGTGATGAACTCGATGAAAACGGTGAAATTCAAGATGATTACCGCATCGCTTACTTGAATGACCACCTAGTGCAAGCTCATGAAGCAATGCTAGACGGCGTGGAACTCATGGGCTTTACGAGTTGGGGGCCTATCGATCTCGTAGCGAACTCAACGGCAGAAATGAGCAAACGTTATGGTTTTATTTATGTTGACCGCCATAACGATGGTCAAGGTACGTTAGAGCGCAAACGCAAAAAGAGCTTCTTCTGGTACCAAGATGTGATTCGTACTGCCGGTGGGTCATTAAAAAGCTGAGCTTATTATCTAGATACAAGCCTAGATATAAAGTGCATTTTATTTAGATAGAAACAACAAAGCCCTGTCAGCACAGGGCTTTATTACACCTAATATAACCTCACGAGAAAGTGAGTCTTGCTAGGCTATACGCCAATTTCGCCACCATCTTCTCGGCGAATAACCACCGTTGCCGCTCTAGGACGGACCGTCATACCTGCTGGCGTCGCTTCCGCAGCGTTATGACTATAAGGCCAGTTACCAGGGTGTTGAATGTTGACGAATAGCGATTTGTAGTCAGGGCTGATGGTAAAGCCTGTGACTTCACATCCATTTGGACCGACAAAGAAACGTTTTAACTCCGCTTGGTTGTCTGCCCCTATCGTGGCTTGGTTACCATTTTCATCAGTGAGCTTAGATGGCACGACGGCCAACATTTGATCGTTCGTGTATTCCTCTACTTCGTCTGCACCGTTATCGGTTTGAATCCATAAAATACCACGAGGGTCAAAAGCCAAACCATCAGGGCTAGCAAATTGATTAAGCTCCGTTAGGCTTGAACGGTTGGTATCTGAATCACCATTTGCCGGCGAACCAAATACAAAGATATCCCATGTAAATTCAGTTGCCATCTCTCCCTCATCCCAACGGATAACGTGACCAAATTTATTATTCAAACGTGGATTGGCAGGGTTAGTTTCATCTGTACGCCTGGTGTTATTAGTCAACGTCAGATACACCGAGCCAGTATATGGATCGACTGTACACCATTCCGGACGGTCCATTGGTGTCGCGCCGACTAAATCAGCCGCACCTGCTGTGTTCAAAATAATATCAGCTAATGAAGAAAAGCTGTCTGCTAGTGTCCCGCCAGAAACCGTTGTACTGTCCAATGTCAATGGAAGCCATGTGCCCGAACTGTCTTCGTTAAAGCGAGCAACATACAATATGCCGTCATCCATATATTTATCGCCTATTGCCAAACGATTTGATGGGTTTGCATCTGCAGGATCCCAAACCACAGCAGACTCAAATTTGTATAGGTACTCAAATCGAGAGTCATGACCAGAATAAAATACGACGGGTTTGCCTGCTTCAAGCTTACCGAACGTGCACCCCTCGTGACGGAAGCGACCTAATGCGGTGCGTTTTTTCGCTCGTGAATTTTGCGTATAAGGGTCAATTTCAACAATATAACCATGTCCGTTTGCTTCATTGCGATAGTCATCCATCGCACTGCTGCCCGTAGGCTTGACGTTAAAGCGTGCAAACTCATCCAATCGCTCTTCTGCATCCCCTGCTAACGTTTCCCACAAATATCGCGTATTTTCATCATCGACACCAATACGGTCTTGCTCTTGTGTACGAACGCCAGCATTAACAAAATAACCAGGCCAGTTTTCTTCACATGTCAAGTAGGTTCCCCAAGGGGTATAGCCATTACCACAATTGTTCAAAGTACCTCGCGCTTGACTCCCATCTGGGGAAAAACGTGTTACGGCAAGGCTCGTGTGCGCGATAGGACCAGAAAGATCCATAACCGTCGCGCCAGTATAGCGACGATTTAGCGGGTCATTATCCACTAACTGCCATTGATTATCGCTTAATTGAATACGAACGACTGACACACCATGTGCGTTTATTTCTTTACGTACCTCGTCTACAATCGTACGCACACCATTTTCAACCGTCGGACCATTTGGATGTAAAGCAGACAAATCAATGTACTCATGGTTGATACATAATAGACCATCAGTACTGCTGTCGTTCAATGGAAAGAAATGCATTCCATCATGATGCATTCCAAGCGCATTGAGCTGATCTGTCCCGGTATTGCTACCATCGTCTTTCCAGTCATTGCCTTGCGCATTCAAAGGCGTTCCCCAAGGAACAAGCACTTGGGCCGTGTAACCCGGCGGAATCGCAACCGCATCGGTTAATGAGCCTGGAATGGATTCAAAATTCAATACGGCACTCGCTGCACCAGAAGCCGCTTTGACAGAATTACCCGAGCTTGAAGAGTTACATCCCGCAAGACCAAATGCTCCAAAAGCCGTCATTGCACTGATCCCAACGCCACCTTTTATTATGCTGCGTCGTGAAAGATTGGCTTCCAGTACCTCTTCAAAAGGCTTGTTCTTACTTTGGTTAAAACGTGTTGCGTCAAAAGTTTCCTTACTCATGGTGTCGCTTTCCCAGTATTCATGTTCGTTATTAGAAGATGGTATTTCCATTAATTGGACGTGATGAAGTGTGAGTGAGAAAAATGACAGAAATACTCGATGTGTATGAAAGTTATGTTTACAGAATGTTATAAAACAAGATTCGGTAACGATAGTGCCGATTTTCGCTGGGTTTCACCTTAAATAGGGTGTATAAAGTTACTCGGATATATTCAATCATCTACGAGAAATAATCATGAAACTAGATAAAATCGATAACAAAAATCGTCGTCTTCGCAAGAAGCTGTTCCTAGGTGAATTTGCGATCCTGGGTTTCGAGATCAGCTGTGAAACAGACATCAACGACTTTGACCGTTACGATGCATTCGTTGATGAGTTTATCGACTACATTGATACTTTAAATCTATGCTTCGGCGGTGGCGGCCTTGAGCTATTCGAAGGTTTCCTATGCTCAACAGATCGCTACGCAAGTGCGACAGAAGAACAGAAAGCGCAAGTTCTCGCTTGGCTACAAGCTCGTCCAGAAGTTCGCAACGCACAAGCAGGCGAGTTGGTTGACGCAAATTACTTGTAATTAGCAAGTCAGAGCAATGATTGAAAAGCTGGTCTTCGGACTGGCTTTTTTGCATTTTAGGCGAAAAAAAATATTGGAAAAGAAAGTGGTTAGCAGTTGCTTTGCTGAGTGGGGTAAATAGGTCGTGTTAGGCTCTTAGAGCTGGCAATTAATGGGAAAGGTATGAATTCCATTGCCAGCTCGGTTTCTTCAAGTGTGGTTAACTATGCTTTTCTAGACATTTCAGTTTTCGTGTCTTTCCAGTATTGAATGCGAACACGATGCAACTGAGCTTTTCTCATCTTTTTCATAGTAATCTCCCTCATCTATATAGGTAACGCTCATCATGAGCTTATTGTCTAAGGTTTTATTCCCCTCCAATCTATCGGGGATTGAGTTAATTAACCGTGACAAATTTCACAACATAATGATAAAAACCGGGTCGTTGCAGTCATTTTTTGACCAGTTAAGCCGTTTTATCTTGTTGCTACGGTAAAATTACTCTCCGCTTATGACAGAAAAATTTCAATCAAGTTCCCTGCAACACCTTTAATAAAATTTTAATTTACTTACTGCTAGCGTGAATCCACTTAATCTGTGATCTCAAACACCTTTTAGCGAATTTAGAAATCTCTCTAAACAAGATATTAGCCAGTTAATTTGTAAGAGATCTCTTACAAAGCATGTAAGCCAAACGACTAAAAACATCTAAGATTAAATCACACGACAACACAACCTACTGATATTAAAGTGAAAATTTAAAATCACATATTGATAGCTCTATTTTTCTTTGTCTCGCTAATTGAGAGCCATCAGTAAAACGTCAATACTAAATGTGTCGACAGGATGTTGGCGGGAACAGGAAAAAGCCTAAAGGATTGGGTATCTTCAGGAAGAAGATTTGGTAGCTTAGGATGAGTTATCAGCAAGGATGTCGTTAAACTCTAGGATAGGGTTCGCCAGTCAGGATGACGGGCAAGAATGGACACCGCTAGGAAGGCGATGAACAAGGAACTCGGTTAAAGGATTTAGCCACAATCAAGGATAGATGCAGGGAGCACCTATTAGGAGCCGGATTGCTGCGAAGAAGAATAAGCCCCGTCTGGGAAACCAGGCGGGGTTTTATTTTGCCTGCCATTTCTCTTTGTTCTACTCTCCATCATGCTATTATTTCCACAACTTCTTTAGCACGCTTACGGCAAAACATTCCCTATGCTCAATCCCGTTTGGTTACACACATTTAAAACCCTTGTCGAAGTCGGCCACTTTACTCAGACCGCAGAAAAGCTCTACATGACCCAACCCGGCGTCAGCCAGCACATTAAAAAGCTAGAGCAAGCGTGTCAGCACCCACTTATAAAACGTGAAAACAAAAGCTTCGAGCTGACTGAGCAAGGTCGCATGGTGTATGCCTACGCGCTAGATCTGGAAGAGAAAGAGAAAAACCTACTGGAAGATTTGAGCTTCGATGACCCCTTTGCTGGCCATTGTAAACTGGCTTGTTCTGGGGCACTTGCGTTAATGCTATTTGACCCTCTACTTGAGAAACAAAAACAACACCGTAGCCTGTCCATTCATTTAGAAGCCGCGCCCAACCTGTCGATTCTAAATGGTGTTGCAGATGGCCGCATTGATATGGGTATCGTGACTTATTCACCGAATAAAAGCGTGTTTCAGAGCGAGCAAATTGGTCGAGAAACCTTGTGTTTGATCTTGCCAAAATCTTATCAAGGAAAACCACTAACGCCTGAGGCCTTAATACGTTGTGGTGTGATTGGTCACCCTGATGCTGAACACTACATGACGCTATTTTTCGACCAATGTGCAGAGCCTTTACTTAAAGAGATTAAGGTCAGCGATATGCCACTCTCTGGCTACGTAAACCAATTGAGCCAAATTCTATTGCCTGTCAGTAAAGGACTTGGTTTTACTGTTCTACCGTACAGCGCGGTTGAGAGTTTTTCTTTACGAGAAAAGTTGTATGTGGCGGAATTAAAACACCCCGTATACGAAGACCTGTTTCTAGTAAGAAAACGCAGCCGCACATTGCCACTGCGCTACCAGACGATCAAAGAAGTGTTATTGGGCGTTATGGGATGCGACTTTCACCTATCAAAATAGCCATCTAAACGGCTTAACGCTTGTTAAACCATATTTAAACGCCTAATATCAGCGACCAAAGAAGACTTAATTTCGTTATATTCATTCCAAAAGCGATGATTTTTACTTAATTTTTATTTGTTTCTCCCTTGACAGTCGCGTACAGTAAGGCCTGAGCGCTTGATAAATAATTTTGTCGTGACGATGATTTTTTCGTTTTATCCATTAGCAAAACCCCCTAAGGTTCGCCCTCTGACGACGTGGTTGTCCAATCACAATTCTAAATCGTTGAAGAGAGTGGGTTCTGTCACATCATTCACACCTGCTCACTATACTCTATACTTACATTTTTAATTTGGTACTGACTTACTAAGGAATTGCCATGCGTATTGCTATTCTTTCTCGTAATGAGAATCTATATTCAACCATGCGCCTAAAGCAGGCGGGTGAAGAGCGCGGACATCAAGTTGATGTTATCGATACTCTGCACTGTTATATGGATATTACGAGTAACAACCCTAAGATTCGTTACAAGGGTGAAGAATTGCCAAAATACGATGCGGTCATTCCACGCATTGGTGCATCTATCACTTTCTACGGTACAGCTGTTGTACGTCAGTTCGAAATGATGGGTACATTCTGTGTGAACGAATCAGTAGCAATTAGCCGCTCACGTGACAAACTGCGCTCAATGCAGTTGCTTTCACGCCAAGGTATCGGTCTACCACGTACTGGTTTTGCCCACCACCCTGATAACATTCAAGACGTGATCAAAAACGTTGGCGGCGCACCATTGGTTATCAAGCTACTTGAAGGTACTCAAGGTATCGGCGTTGTGCTTGCTGAAACAACCAAAGCAGCGGAAAGCGTGATCGAAGCATTCATGGGCCTAAAGGCAAACATCATGGTGCAAGAGTTCATTGAAGAAGCTAACGGTGCGGATATTCGCTGTTTTGTTGTAGGCAACAAAGTCATTGCAGCGATGAAACGCCAAGCAAAAGAAGGCGAGTTCCGCTCTAACCTACACCGTGGTGGCTCTGCTCAATTGGTTAAGTTAAGCAAAGAAGAGCGTGCAACTGCACTGAACGCCGCGAAAGTGATGGGTCTAAATCTATGTGGCGTTGATATTCTTCAATCGAAAAATGGCCCTGTTGTAATGGAAGTCAACTCTTCTCCAGGCCTTGAGGGAATCGAAACTGCAACAGAGAAAGACGTTGCTGGTATGATCTTCGATTTCATTGAGAAAAACGCTAAACCAAACGCTAACCGTACTCGCGGTAAAGGTTGATAATTCTTTCAGAAAGAGCCCAATTTGAGGTTCTTTCTGAAAACCATCGCTAGGATGAGACTATGAATCAGAAAATGATCATTGGGAACGCCGAAGCAATTTGCTTACCTGAGTTAGGGATTACTCACCTAGAAGCGCGCATCGACACCGGTGCACAGACTTCTTCTATTCACGTAGATAACCTTGAATGTGTTGAAAAAGACGGTGAATCTTACGTTGAATTCGATTTGCACCCAGATGTTTACCACTTAGAGCAAGTGGTTCGCTGTAAAGCGCTAGTAAAAGCAAATCGTAAAGTAAAATCATCAAACGGCACATTTGAGCACCGTTATGTTATCACGACAATGTTGCGTATGGGCGGTCAAGAATGGCCAATCGATATTACGCTAACAAACCGTGGCAAAATGACATACATGATGTTATTGGGCCGTCAGGGTATGGCAGACAAAGTTCTGGTAGACCCTAGCCAATCGCACCTACTGGCACCATAATCCCCGTAGCTACAGATGAGTGAACTTCACGGTCGCTCATCTGGCTCTTTACGCCTTTCTTGAAATTACTTTCTTTCTTCTTATTTCCTTTCTTTTTATTCAAATGGCTTTCTTACGTCTTAATAGAGAGCGAACCAACCCTTTTATCTTTATCTTTGTCACACGCCAATGTGTGATCGGCCTTGTCGGCGCAGTATTCATGATGTGCTGGTAAGCACTATAGTCGAAATCGACCTCCCCTCCGTGAGCAACCAGCAAACATACAGGGTTCATTTCAAAGACTCGCAACAACGATTGGCGATACTGATTCGGATGGAATATAGGAAAAGGCGCAATCAAACGGCTTTTTACTTTCACCATTAAGTCTGCCACGTATATTACGTTTTGTTCGGCGTGATATACGGATAAGTCTCGGTCAGTATGCCCTGGCGTTTCCAGCACTTGCCAATCTTCAAACCCGGGGATCACGTCGCCATCCACCAGCTCGATATCAGGACGAAGCTTTCGTGAATACCACAAATTGCGCTTGGGCTTTCGCATTCTATTCGCCATCCACCGAGCCAAAACCAAATCGGTCAAGTGCATAAACCAACCGTCTAAACCACCATACCAATGACGCTCTCGCTTTGCTGCCAACACTTTGCATCCCGTTAAATCACGCAGTTTGTGCGCTGCACCAGCATGATCAGGATGCATGTGTGTCACCACCACCAACTTGAGTTCGCTGAAAGGACGATGAAGTTGGTGTTCAATAAAGTCTTTCAGATTCGGGATATCTGCTCGACTAGCACCATCAAGCAGCATCAATTTATCTGAATACTCAGCAAGATACATGGTTTGAATGTAGTCTTGGATTCTATGTAGCTGCAAAACGTATCCTTGTTTTCTTAGTCATAGGTGGTGTTTGAATGGCGAAAATGTTACCAAGTAGTGAACGTCAATTTACCACAGACACCAAAAACTGGTCAGACCAACTATAACAATAGAATGGACACTCTGTTAAACAAATGTTTACAGAACACATTCATAACAACTCCTTGTCGATAGGATAGATTTTAATTACTAGACTCCTGAGTGCTTTTGACCGTTAATGCGCGCACACGGAGTTCGTGTCGGGGTATGAGGCTAATGCCTCATGATTTGCTTTTTGTACTTTCTCTTCTATTAAATTAAGGACTTAAGTACATTTTTGTGAGATTCGATGTGGAAAAAGCATCCAAATTAGATCGCATTCGTGCGGACTACAACGTTCACTACTGGAGCCAAGGCTTCTACGGAATTGATGACCAAGGCGAGGTATATGTATCACCTCGTAGTGACCGCGCCCACCAAATCCCTTTCAGTGCCATTGTCAATGAGCTAGAAGCAAGAGAACTTAACCTCCCAGTGTTAGTTCGCTTCCCGCAAATCGTGCATCAGCGTGTGCATGGTATTTGCCAAGCATTCAACCAAGCCATTGAAGAATACCAGTACCCAAACAATTACCTACTTGTCTACCCAATCAAGGTAAACCAACAGCGTGAAGTTGTTGACGAGATCCTTGCGAGCCAAGCTCAATTGGAGACGAAACAACTCGGTCTTGAAGCGGGCAGTAAACCAGAATTGCTAGCAGTATTGGCACTGGCTCAACAAGGTAGCTCCGTTATTGTATGTAATGGTTATAAAGACCGTGAGTACGTACGTCTTGCGCTGATCGGCGAGAAATTGGGCCACAAAGTATTTATCGTACTAGAGAAGCTAACCGAGCTTGATCTGGTACTTGAAGAAGCAAAAAGCCTAGGCGTAACGCCTCGACTTGGTTTGCGCATCCGCCTTGCATCTCAAGGTGCGGGTAAATGGCAAGCAAGCGGCGGCGAGAAGTCGAAGTTCGGCCTATCTGCGTCCCAAGTATTAAGTGTGATCGAACGCCTAAAACGCGAAGACAAACTGGATACCATGCAATTGGTTCACTTCCACTTAGGCTCACAGATGGCAAACATCCGTGACGTACGTAATGGTGTAAATGAATCCGCTCGTTTCTACTGTGAACTTCGTGCAATGGGTGCCAACATTGATTACTTCGATGTTGGTGGTGGCTTGGCTGTCGATTACGACGGTACTCGAAGCCAATCTTCAAACTCAATGAACTACGGTCTTGCTGAGTACGCACGTAATATCGTGAATACCGTTGGCGACGTGTGTCAGCAGTATGAACAACCGATGCCAGTGATTATCTCTGAATCAGGTCGTTCTTTGACCGCTCACCATGCGGTTTTGATTTCAAACGTAATTGGTACAGAAACATATCAACCAGAAGAAGTCTTCGAACCTGCTGAAGATGCCCCTATCTTGCTACAGAATATGTGGCGAAGTTGGGAGAACTTGCAAGATGGTACCGATGCTCGCGCATTGATCGAAATTTATAATGATACCCAAAGCGATTTAGCAGAGGTACACTCGCAATTCGCAACTGGCGTGTTGAACCTTGAACAACGTGCGTGGGCAGAGCAATTGTCACTACGCATCTACTTCGAGCTAAGCCGCCAGATGAGTACAAAGAACCGTTTTCACCGTCCAATTTTGGATGAGTTGAGCGAACGTCTTGCAGATAAGTTCTTCGTAAACTTCTCTCTTTTCCAATCTCTACCAGATGCATGGGGTATTGATCAGGTGTTCCCTGTTCTCCCACTTTCTGGACTTGGTGATGTAGAAGAGCGTCGTGCGGTGATGTTGGACATCACTTGTGACTCCGACGGTGCTATCGACAACTATGTTGATGGCCAAGGCATCGAGAGCACGCTACCCGTACCAGCATGGAGCAACGACAAGCCGTACCTAATGGGCTTCTTCCTTGTAGGTGCATACCAAGAAATTCTTGGCGATATGCACAATCTATTTGGTGATACCCACAGTGCAGTAGTCAATGTTGATGAACAAGGTCAATTCGAGATCAGTTACATCAACGAAGGTGATAGCGTAGAAGACATGATGCGCTACGTTCATATCGACGTAGATGCGATTCGTGACAATTACAAGCAATTGGTTTCCGAACGTGTTGAGGCCAATGAACAAGAACAAATCCTAGCTGAACTAGAACAAGGTTTAGCAGGCTACACCTATTTAGAGGACTTCTGATATGAATGATTTGTTTACTAAAACCGATTATTCGCTTTACTCCAACTCTATGTCGTTTCTTCGTCGACCGTACATCAAAAACCCTGTATCGGCAGACGCAGACGTTGTAGTACTTGGCGTTCCTCTGGACATGGCGACATCTGGTCGTCCTGGTGCACGCATGGGTCCAGATGCGATCCGTCGTGCGTCAGTAAACCTTGCTTGGGAAGGCAAGAAGTTCCCTTGGGACTTCAACGTATTTGATAAATTGAAAGTAATCGACGCTGGTGACCTCGTGTTCGATTGTGGTGATGCAGAAGATTTCACTTACCGCCTAGAAGCAGCAACAAGCGAAATTCTAAAAAGCGGTAAGACAATGCTAGGCTTGGGTGGTGACCACTTCATCACGCTACCAATCCTACGTGCTTACGCGAAACATCACGGTCAAATGGCACTGATTCACTTCGATGCGCATACTGACACTTATGCAAACGGCAGTTCTTACGACCACGGCACAATGTTCTACCATGCGCCAAAAGAGGGTCTGATTTCTGCTAAGAACTCTGTGCAAATCGGTATTCGTACTGAGTATGACCAACAAGACCACGGCTTCAATGTGATCAATGCAATGCAAGCGAACGACATGTCAGTAGAAGAAATTCTAGCAGAAGTTCGTCGCACGGTTGCGGATAAGCCAGTGTATGTTACTTTCGACATCGACTGTCTGGATCCTGCGTTTGCTCCAGGCACAGGAACACCTGTTTGTGGTGGTCTGAACTCAGATAAAATTCTGAAGATCATTCGTGGTTTCGCGGGCATGAACATCGTGGGTATGGACGTTGTGGAAGTCTCGCCTCCTTACGACCACAGTGATGTCACAGCGCTAGCTGGTGCAACTGTTGCTCTTGAACTGCTTTACGCATACGCGTCAGGTCGCGAGTAACGAAAGTTACTCTAAATAACCATTGATTTTAAAAGGGAGCTTCAGCTCCCTTTTTCTTTTTTAAAACCCCAAAAAACAGATTACTTTTTCTAATCCAAATCATAGATTTTATCTTGCTCAAGTTCACACTTTTTGGTTGCTAAGTCAGCAGCCAAGCTCTAATATCTCGCGCCTAGATTCCCTAATCACTTTCTTTATTTGGCTCTCCTATATGGAGCGCTAAGGCTTTTTACGTCTTAAATTTCTGGAGAGATACGCAAATGTCCGCCACGTTTCCATTAGCGAAACTTACCTTTTTAATCGCAATTCTGACTGCCGTAGGTCAAATGACTCAAACGATGTACGTGCCTTCTATCGGTCATATGGCGGGAGAATTCTTGGTATCAGCATCTTCACTGCAGGCGGTGATGGCTTGTTACCTGATCCCTTACGGTCTATCGCAATTTGTATACGGTACGCTTTCTGATCGCTTTGGTCGTAAACCGATCATTATCGCCGGCCTGATCATTTACATTCTCGGTACTTTAGTCGCGTTGTTTGCCCATGAATACGAATGGTTCTTAGCCGGTAGCTTCATTCAAGGTCTGGGTATTGGTTGTGGGGGCGCGATGTCTCGTACTCTAACTCGTGACTGCTTTGAAGGCCCTGAACTACACCGTGCAAACAGTTTGATCAGCATGTGTGTGATTTTCTCACCCCTGATTGCACCTGTACTTGGCGGTTACCTCACTGAAGCATTTGGCTGGCGTTCAAGTTACTTATTCTTAGCGCTATTTGGTATCGCTGTTGTAATCACCATGATGACAAGCATGATGGAAACACTACCAAAGGAACGTCGCAAACATGAATCGGTCGTAAAAAGCTACAAGTTCGTACTGTCTGACAAACGCTTCCAAGGTTTCTTGTTGGTGCTGGTCGCAACATTCGCGGGCGTAGCAGTATTTGAAGCAGCAGCAGGCGTACTACTGGGCGGCGTATTAGGTTTGCCGGCAACCACAGTCAGCTTGCTTTTCGTATTGCCAATCCCTGGTTATTTGGTTGGTGCAGGGCTATCAAGTTACATTGCGCAGCGTCGTTCTGAGCGTCGTGCATTGAATGTAGGTTTAGTTGCCATTTTTATTGGTTCTGCCGTTGTCCTCATTCCTGGTTTATTTGGTATGACAACAGCTTTGACACTTGTTGGCGGCGCAACCATCTACTTTTTGGGTGCAGGCATTTTGTTCCCAGCAGCAACAACTGGCGCTCTATCTCCATTCCCATACCATGCTGGTACTGGTGGTGCGATTTTGGGCGGTATGCAAAACCTTGGGGCGGGTATCGCGACATTATTCGCGTCATTCTTCCCGGCGCAAGACCAAATGCCACTTGGTTGTTTAATGATGGCAATGTCGATCATCGCAATGCTTGGCTTACGTTGGGTTAATCGCAAGCACGATCACTCAAACGAAATGCCATTGGCTATCTAAAACAAGTATCGATTTTCTCCAAAAGGGACATGCTTTTCAGTATGTCCCTTTTTTGTTGCACGAATAGCTCCCATCCACCAGCATTTGCATTTAACATCCCCTCAAATCTTTGATAAAAGAACCATTGCTTAAAAACATATGAAGCCAGTATCCGATTTAAACCCCATCACTGGAAGAAAACCAATGTACCTGAACTCTCAATTAAAAGGATACTGGCATTAAAACGAGTAAGGTACAAAATAAGGACATACAGATGCGCTTCACTTTAACTACTCTGGCCGTTTCGGCTGCGCTCATCACCGGATGCAGCAACCAAGGAATACCAACCATGAATGAATACTCCCAATCGCAACTCGTTGCTCAACAAACTCAAGCTCCTGTTGCCAAGAAAGTCCCTCATGCAATGACGATTCATGGTGATACACGAATCGATAACTACTACTGGATGCGTGATGACGAAAGACAAGATCCACAAATCTTGCAGCATCTTGAACAAGAAAATCAGTATGCGGAAACAGTGTTAAAGCACACTGAAGGATTGCAAGAACAGCTGTTTGAGGAGATCAAAGGTCGCATAGCAAAAGATGATAGCTCAGTGCCAGTGCGCAAGGGCAAATACTATTACTCAAACGAAGTCACAGGCGACAATGAGTATGAAGTACACCTACGTGCTAAAGACTTTGCTGGCACAGAGAAACATGTCATCTTAGATGTGAACGAACTGGCGAAAGAACATGAATTTTTCAGCATTGGTGGGTTGAATATCAGCCCAAATGAAAACCTTTTGGCTTACGGCGAAGACACCCTGAGCCGTCGTATATACACCATCAAGATAAAAGACCTCACAACAGGTGAATATCTAAAAGACGAAATCGAAGGTGCATCAAGTGCAATAGCATGGCAAAACGATAACCAAGCTTTCTACTACATTAAGAAAGATCCACAAACACTACTTGGTTACCAAGTTTACCGCCACGTTTTGGGTACACCTCAAGCAAGCGATGAACTGATCTACGAAGAAACTGACAGCGCTTACTATACTTTCTTAAGTAAAAGCAAAGATGGCGAACAAGTCTATATCTGGCACTCAAGCACAGAAACGAGCGGCGTTTCAGTCATTGATGCCAACAACCCTAATGCTAAAGCAGAACTATTCTATCCGCGAGAAACGGGCATTGAGTACAGCATCGCTAAACTGGGCGATTGGTACTACATCTACACCAACTATCAAGCGGTGAACTTCCGTTTGATGAAAGTTAACACCAAAGACATGCACGACCGTTCAAAGTGGGTCGATGTCATCCCGGCAGACAACAACACTCAACTTGTCGACTTCGATTTATTCGATGATCACCTCGTTTATGAGCAACGTACCAACGGCTTATCGACCGTTAAGGTTCGTCAGTTGTCAACGGACAAAGAATTCCCACTTGAGTTTAACGATACCGCTTTTGCTGCTTATCTGACAGGTAACTACGAATTAGATAACTCAAAAGTTCGTATCTACTACAGCAGCCTAACCACACCTGGAACTTACTTTGATTTCGACCTTAATACAGGTGAGTCAGAAATCATGAAGCAAACGCCTGTACTCGGTGATTTTGATGCAGATAACTACCAATCTGAACGCATCATGGTGACCGCTCGCGACGGTAAACAAGTGCCAGTGTCATTGGTGTACCGCAAAGACCTATTTAAAAAAGACGGTACCAACCCAATTTACCAATACGGTTACGGTTCTTACGGTGCCACGATCGAACCGACATTCCGCTCGACCCGCCTAAGCCTACTTGATCGTGGCTTCGTTTACGCAATTGCTCATATCCGCGGCTCTGAAATGCTTGGCCGTCCTTGGTATGAAGATGGCAAAAAGCTGACCAAACAAAACACATTTAATGATTTTATTGATGTGACAAAAGGTCTTGTTGAAGAGGGGTATGGAGCAAAAGACAAAGTATTTGCTGTTGGCGGTTCCGCGGGAGGATTGTTGATGGGTGCAATCATTAACCAAGCACCTGAATTGTATCGTGGTATTGGTGCTCACGTACCGTTTGTGGATGTCGTCACCACCATGTTGGATGAATCAATCCCACTCACCACCAACGAATACGATGAATGGGGCAATCCAAACGATAAAGCATATTATGATTACATGCTTAACTACTCACCATACGACAATATCAAAGCACAAAGCTATCCGAACATGTTAGTCACAACGGGATTACACGATTCCCAAGTACAATATTTCGAACCAATGAAATGGATAGCGAAACTGCGTGAAATGAAGACAGACAATAATGTTCTGATATTCAAGACCGATATGGAAGCAGGACATGGTGGCGCATCGGGTCGATTTAAACGATTAAAAGAAGATGCACTAGAGTACGCATTTTCTTAGACTTATTAGAAACGAAATAGACGTCTAGCTAACCAAAAATGTAATGCCTGCCGTTCGCGGGCATTTTTAATGAGACGTTTTCTACCTCATTTTGGATTTTAACAAAAAGAAAAACGCCTACTCATAACAAGTAGGCGTTAACACAATATTTGTGTTTAGGCAGTAGAAACTGTCCTATTTATTAGAAGTAGTAACGAGCACCTAGTGTCCAAGAATCATCTTCTGCAACACCAATATCATTACCAAGGTCAAACTGGTAACCGGCATAAGTGTAGAATGACGGTGTTACTGCATACTCTGCTTGTAGCGCAGTTTGGCTAAACTGTGTCTTACTTGTTTTATCATCTTCTACAGATTCGTAGTTCACGCTTAGCGTTAAATTGTTAAATCCGTATGCCAATAGACCTTCAAGCTGTACTGTCTCTTCTAAATCATCATAGAAGTATTCATTCATACCGTACACGATAGCGGCATAAAGACCAGAGCCGTATTCGCCGTAGTTAGCAGCGAAAATGTGCGATGTTGCATCTTTTTTCATAGTGCCGATAGTAACATCACCACCGCTGTAAACGTAACCTAGACCAAAACCAGCAAGCTTAGTGCTTAGTGCAATCTGTCCACGAGCATCGTACATGTCGTGTTCACCTTGCCAACCTAGACCTAGATTGAAACCAAAACCTTCACCAAACTCAAAACCTTTACGGTAACTCAGCATTTTTTCCGCACGACCAGATCCAAGGTTATAGTGATCGTCGTATAAAAAGTCATTCGCATAAGCGATTGGTAAATCGGCAACACCTGCTACGTCGTAGTATGGAGACCATTGAGTACCACCAACAACGCGACCGAACTGCTCATGCGTTGCACCTAGGTAGCCTAAACGTGTAGCAAATGAATTCTCACCGCCGTTTAGGTAGTTCAATTGCCATTCACCTTTCACGTCTACCGTTACACCGTGGCCAATGTCTTTCTTGCCTGAGATGTTAATGCGTGGTGAGTTAGTACCAACTTCAGTGTTACCTTCATCAGAGCCATTCAAATTCACAGAAACGTGACCACCGATAGACATAGATGTGCCATCGTTGTTGTAGATTTCTGCTGCGAAAGTCTGTGTACCACATGCTAGTGCCGCCACTGCAACGGCTAGAGTTTTCATTTTCATTGTTAACATCCATATAGTTGTTTGTACCGGTTCGTTCCGACAGCAAAAGTTTTAGATATAGATCGCAACGAACAGATAACAAAGTAATAATGAAATATAAATGAAACAAATACTTTCTGACAAACAGCCGCTTTTATGGGTCATTATTTAACATTGATCACATAAAAAAGTGAACTTTTCATTTTCATTCATTTTGTGTGGTGTTTTGCGTGTTACAGGTACCAGCGTGCGAGTGGCTTCTCATTTTTGATACCTTTTTCCCCAGCGATCAATTACATCGATATAGAGAATTCGATCAGGTGAAATAATAGAGGTTAATAGTTTTGACAGGGGCTTATCGGTGACAAGCCAAAGTGTTTTGTTTTGCTCAAACAAGCTTTTCAAAGCGTATTTATCTATGGTAAACCGAGCATTAGACGACTTTTCAGAAAGTAAAAAAAAAGCCCGAGTGTTCACTCGAGCCTTTCCATTCGTTATTTAAGTGATTCATGTAATGTTCAACGAGAGCAACTTTCAGCTAATCAGCTACTTTGCGTCGCTTTCGCCTTGCGCAATTGAGTCAAATACTTCACCCAACTTTGGGCTTGCGCAGATGGCTCAATCTCATTCGCTCTTTTTGCATTCGCTAGGGCGTCTTCAATGCGCTTCAACTTGTAGTAAGCACGTGTCTTAACCAAAGCCACGTCTGCTTTACGTCCGGAAACTTTATCTAAAGCGACAAGCGCGTCTTGATAATGCCCCTCTTGCACTAACAGTTGAGAGAGGTTCCAGTAATATTGACGATCCAACTTTGCAGCAAGACGCCAACTTGCAATGGACTCATCCCACTCTTTCGCCATCTGCCAATACGTTGCTTGTTGGGCTTTCAGTTTGCTGTCAGAATCAATGTCTTTCAGCTCCCCCAGCACCATAGCAGCACGCTCAGGAATACCACGTCGACCATACATTTGAGCAAGCAACTTTAGGTCCTCTTGGCTTAATGCCACCCCTTTTAACTTCGCTAATGCCATTGAATCTAGCGCACGTTTGTCATCATTAACACGAAGATATAATGCCGCTAGCTGGCGCCACCACTCAACACGTTCAGACTCTATTGTAATCAAACGTTTGATCGTACCAATGGCTGGCTGCCACTTTTTAAGTTCTAGCTCTGCTGATAATTTAATGGACAGTGGCGCGAGTTCATCAGGTTGTCCAAATTGCTCATAACGCCCCATCGCTGCTAGGACTTTACTCCACTGACTCAACTGATAATGAGACTGGGCAATACGCAACCAAATGTCATGCGCGGTTTGTTTTTCAGGAACCGACTTACTTAGATCATAGTAATGTGGCAACGCTTTAGAGAATTGTTGCTCATTGATCAACATATCAGCCAACATCTTCCGGGTTTGCCAAGCTTGCTCATCGTCTAATAAGCCACTATTCACGGCAACTTCAAGCTGTTTAATTGCCAAAGTCACCTGCTCGTTCTGCCAATAAAAAATACCGAGCATGCGAGCGACAAACGCTTGATCATAACCACGAGAAAGCTCTAAAGCCTCTAAGGTCGAAATAGCCTCTTTGAGCTTTTCTTCTTGTGCCAGGTTATGCGCCCGCTGCACGCGAGTCGCTGCATATTGGCTTAGCTCATTGGCAACCGATGCGAAAGCGCTCAAACTCAAGAGCGCACCGAGTAAGAATTTCTTCATCATTTGGCTAACTTGAACTCCACTCTAGCGGTTTGTCCGAACTGCTCAATCGACACACCATTCTCAACTTTTGGCTGATATTTCCATTTTTTCAGTGCTCGTACCGCTTCTTTTTCAAACATGCGTTTTGGCTGTGCTTCAATCACTTCAACATTTTTAGGACGACCTGTCGCATCAATGGTAAAGCGCATGATCACATAACCTTCTACTTTACGTTTAAGCGCTTGACTTGGGTAACGAGGATCAACCCGATATAACGGAAGTGCTTGCTGATTGCCCATGGTACCTTTTAGATTCGGGGCACTGATCGCGATTCCATCAAGTGCCGTGTTTAAACCTAACGCACTGATTGGCGTGACTGGGCTGATTGATTCCATTTGCGTTTCAGCTTGAGACAAATCCATCGGCTGCGGAGCTTTTGGAGGCTCAGGTTGCTCTGGAACAGAACGTTGACGACGTTGTACATCCGCATCATTCTCTACCATCACCATATCAAAGCGCACCGATTCTGATGACTCTGGCGCACGTTGATTGCCTTTATCGACCATCCACGCCATAAAGCTAAACAGGCTCACCGCGATCATCAATGATGCGGGTAGCGCGAGTAATAGCCTACCCATTAAGGTTTCTCCGCGGCCAATGCAATGCTCTTAACGCCTGCGCCTTTTGCGGCATCCATCACTTTTACTACTGTACCGTTGTAAGCGTGCTCATCGGCCTGAATAACCAAAGATGCTTCCGGTTGTTCTAAAAGCAAATGCTCAATTGTGGCCTCAACACGCTCGATATCGACCAAACGTTTATCGATATACACATCGTTTGCTGCAGTGACGGCAATAAAAATACCGGCATCTTTTTGGCTAACCACATTTGACGCTTGTGGGCGGTTAACTTCCACACCGGACTCGCGTACAAACGAACTGGTTACAATAAAGAAAATCAACATGATGAATACAATGTCCAGCATTGAGGTTAAATCAATTTGCGCTTCATCTTGCTGATTAGATCTACGTCCGAGTCTCACTTCTGACTCCTTAAAGATTGTTCTAACTGGATAGCTTTACGCTCACACACTTTACTTAAGCGAGCATGCACAAACATACCGGCTAAAGCTGCTACCATGCCGGCCATCGTCGGCAATGTTGCAAGTGAAATACCTGAAGCCATCAATTTGGGATTGCTGCTGCCCTGAGTCGCCATCACATCAAAGACAGTGATCATGCCGGTTACGGTGCCAAGCAGGCCCAACATCGGACAAATCGCTACAAGCAGTTTAATGGTTGAAAGATGCTGGCGCAGTTCAATTTGTGCTTTCGCAATCCAGCCATCACGGATTTGATGTGCATACCAAGAATGGTGATCGGGTCTTGCGGACCACTGATCACAAAGCTGCTTTTTCACCTTTGGAAATACCGCTGTTAGGTAAATAACACGCTCCATAACCAGTAACCAACATACCGCAACAACGGCTGCCAACCACCATAGGATCTGGCCACCTTGCTGCATAAAGCTAATCAAGGTTGTGGCCCAATCCTCACTGATCAAACCCAATGTGTTGAGTAGGATCTGCTCCATTACGCTGCGTGCTCCGCTATCGTGTTAGAGGCTTGATTTCTTTTCGCCATATCACGTTCAGCTTGCTCTGCCACAAGACCAATACCTTGTTTTTCAAGGATATTGCGAATGTTTTCTGCCTGTGAGCTCAATACGTTATGAGCAAGAAGTAATGGCATTGCCGCAACAAGACCAAGTACGGTCGTCACGAGTGCCATAGAAATACCACCAGCCATCACTTTAGGATCGCCGTTGCCAAATTGAGTGATCACTTGGAACGTTTCAATCATACCCGTTACAGTACCTAGCAGACCTAGCATTGGCGCAAGTGCAGCAAGCAGTTTCAACATTGATAAGCCTTTTTCTAGATGGGTTTGCTCATCAACAACGGCTTCTAACAGACGCAACTCTAATGCTTCTACACTGCGGTGCTTATCTTTTTGATAAACCGCCAAAATTCGACCTAATGGGTTATCACCTGGCTGAGTCGGTGCTTTTAGCTGTTTCGCGATTTTTCGACGAGCAATCAGCAGTGACACGCCACGAACCAAGGCGATAATGAGACCAATCGCCAGCAGGCCAAGAATGATATTGCCCACCACACCACCAGCATTTAGACGATCAGACAATGTTGGTGAGTTTGCTAATTGTTCAAGTAGAATGCCGCGAGATGGATCAATCACAAGCGATGTCATTTCGCCACTATTAAGTGCGCTGGTCAACGTGCTCGCCGTTGGGCCATGCTCCGGTTGGCGTAAATAGTTCACCGCATCACCGCGTTGACCATTCCATTTGACGTAGCCCGCATCATCAAGCAGCGCCATTGAGCCAAGACGAATACCATTAACGGTTTGTTCGCGACCTTCACCATCCAGTAGATTGAATGACACATTCGCTATCTCACCACTTGCTTTTACTTGCTCTGCCATACTGCGCCACATGGCTTCTAGCTGTGTGAGTGTTGGTAGTGATTTTGCCGCGACGATATCATCTATGTTTTGCAGGTATGTATTCGCATCAACACCCGTGACAGAATGTTTTAGCTCCGCTTCTAGCTCTTTTGCGTTTTGGCGAACAACACCAAACAATTCACCCAAGCTGCCCGTTTCTAAACGTAATTTTTCTTCTAGCTGTGCTAGCTCAGCTTCATTTTCACTGAATGTCACACTCAGTGTGTCAGCTTCTGCTTGTAGCGCGGCACGTTCTGCAACAAGCTTATTTTTCATCGCCTGCAGTTCTTGCTGTGTTTGCTTAAAACCAGATTCACGAACGGTATTATGAGACTGTTGTTGACGGTTCTCTTGCTGTGCTTTTTGTACTAAGGATTTATCTAAAGCAACTTGGTTGTCACTTGCAAGTGCAGTGTGTGGTAGAAGTGCAGCAGAAGAGAGCAATGCAACCGATAGCCATTTCTTCATCATTTATTTGCCCTCCGCAATATTTAGAGACACTGGCAAAGTAAGCATGCTCGGTGCAATTTGTTTGTTTGCCATTGCAAAGGCTTTATCCAATTCTGTTTTTTGTTCTTTCCCGACAGGCAACCATGCACTCTGTGGTTGTGACCAGCTCCAGAAATGTTCACCCGATAGGCTACGAGCAATCAATGAAACACGGCCAAGATAAAGGACATCAGCCTCAATCTGTTCATTCCCATTGAGCGCAATTTTGCCTTGGTAAACGCCCAGTTTCGTGCCGTAGTCCATCTCAATTTGATACGCTTCTAGAATTCGACGAAACTTCTCTGCATCCGCAACATCTGCTCGAGTCATCATGCTATCTAGCTTAGCAATACGCTCTTCTCGTTGCGCTTTACGGATAGGTTTATCATTTGCAACAATCGTTTTTAAACCATCAAGCATGTGATACATCAAAGGCACGACCCCTTGACGAGTTTGCGCAATCTGAACGATCTGTTCATTTAAATTGCTCACTTCTTGGTTTTGACTTTCGACAAGATTGGACAAGTGATCGCGATAAATCTTCAAGTTGCTTACTTCTTCCTGCAACTGTTCAATTTCAGCTTCCAAAGTCAATGCAGTCTCTGCACTGGCGTCGATTCGCTTTTGGCTCACTGCCGACGCTTGGTTCGTTTTACTCTGCACTGC
Source organism: Vibrio alfacsensis (assembly GCF_003544875.1). Lineage (NCBI taxonomy): Bacteria > Pseudomonadati > Pseudomonadota > Gammaproteobacteria > Vibrionales > Vibrionaceae > Vibrio > Vibrio alfacsensis. Next base: position 225,394 of record NZ_CP032094.1, on the reverse strand, counting down.
CTGAGCATCGCTTAGATTATCCGCATGTGCGGGAATCAAAACCGATGAGATCAACAGAGCGATACTTGATTTCATTAGATTCATACGAGTTTAAATATCTTTATTCTAGAATGACTAAAGGGGAAGACTACTCTTCCCTTTTAAAATCATATTGTTATCAATACTTGAACTGAATAGTCGCCATGTAGTTTCGACCTTCACCGACCACTACACCATTTGCACCAGCTTGTTGACTGTTTGTGCTACCGCCACCAGCTAGGTAATCAGTATCAAACAAGTTTTCAACATTAAAGCGAGCAACAATATCCAGACTCTCATCATACTTGTGTGTGTACGCAACGCCCATATCAATACGTGCATACCCATCTTTCTTAAATGTGTTCGCTGCGTCACCGTAGCGTTCACCTTCATAAATTAGGCCTAAGTTCACGTCTGTATTAGCCTGAACGTGATAGCTAGACCAAACGCTTGCCGCGAATTCAGGCACATCAGCCGGACGATTTCCTTTATACTTCGTCGAACTTTCCGTGATCTCTGCGTCTAGGTACATAGCAGAAGCCGTCAACGATAGTGCATCCGTAACAAAACCTTGCGCAAGAATCTCTGCACCGCGATGCACTTGTTCACCATTTTGGGTTCGCTTGTACATCAACTCATCATCCGCATTCTTGCCGTCTTCTACATCAAGGGGCACATTTTCTAACGTAATATCAAACAACGCGCCAGTGAGGTATAGACGTTCGTCGAACAACTCCCACTTAGTACCAATTTCGTAAGAAATGCCGCGTTCAGCATCTAACTCTTCACCATCATTGGTGTACTTGTCATCACTGACCATACCTTGAGGCATGAAACTTTCAGAGTACTGAACGTAGATAGAACCGTTGCTAGCGGGGTGGAAAATGACACCCAACTTCGGTGATACCTGACTTTCTGTGAGTTGGTCACTGCGTTTTTCATCGTAACGAACACCAGCCAATACTTGCCAGTAATCGTTAATCGTCATCATATTCTGTGCGTAGATACCCCAAGTGTCATACTCGCTGGTTGGCCATTTCTTTGAACTAACAGGAACAGGCTTAACAACCGTTTCACCCGCAGGTACGTACTCACCCTTATGGAATGCCATAAATCGATCGTAGCTGTAATCCAAATAGTTCGCGCCAACTAACAAGGTGTTCTCTGTACCAAACAACGAAAACTCTGACGTTACATCGGCATAAGCCGTATCAAATACCCAGTTATCTGTTCGCTCATTACCTTTGTGTCGGATAGTACCATCCGTTTCGTACTGGTCGAATTTAGGGTAAGACTCAACGTCAAAACGGTTGAAGTCTTGGCGGTTGTAACCCGCTTTTACGTTCACATTGTCGGTGACTTGCGCGTTGATATCGATACCATAGTTTTCTACGTCGTTATCAATGTTCGACCACTGTGCATCCCAAATGTACTTATCACCACGAACAACATGTCCATCGACAACATAAGCACCCGAATCAACGCTGCCTTCATCTTTGGTCCGATCATAGTGCGCCGTCACCATGATGTTTTCCGTGATGTCATATTCGACAACCAATCCACCGACCATTCGATCCGTCTGGGGCTTGGTGCCATCTCCATAACGACGCCATGAACTGTAGCTTTCTTTTGCAAAAATAGCTCGAGCTCGCAATGTCTCTTCTGCATTCAACGCACCACTAACATCTAGAACGGTGCGCGAGTGATCGTTTGAACCAATATCTTGGCTCAGACTCACTTGCGTCTCATGTGTCGGCTTCTTAGAAACCATATTCACTAGGCCACCTGGCTCAGATTTGCCGTAAAGCAAACCTGATGGGCCTTTAAGCACTTCAACACGCTCTAAAAGCTCAATTGGCTGACGGTAATGTGACCAGTGTTGACGACCATCTTTTAGGAAACCGTCAGAGCTACTCAGTTCAAAACCACGTAATGAAAAGCGCTCTCTGTTACGACTTGTACCGCCTGCGCTCACACTTGCGTCATTTTGTAGAACTTCACCTAGTGTACTCGCACGTTGTTCATCGATCACCGCTTCATCAATAACTGCAACTTGTCCCGGTGTTTCCAACTGCGTCATTTCCATGCGCATTGCTGTACTGTTCGTATCTGCTTTGTAGCCGAACTCTCGGCCCTCGACAACCAGGTGTTCATCTGTTTTTTGAACGTCTGCCACTGCAGGTGCTGCTAGCACCGCACCGATCACTAATGCCAGTAGGCTCTTAGTAAACATATCCTTTCACTCCGACTATTTCTCGGGTCACACAACATGTTGTGTAATTCCCTCTTAATTATTTCGGTTGTGAATATAAGTGATAATTATTACTATTTGCATTAAATTTACATTCTTTACATTCTTTACATTCTTTGCATTCGTAAAGTTTTGTAAATTTCGAAATGACTGCTATGGATTTAGACTCTCACCATCACTGCTTAAACAATAATGTGACTGCCAACCCACCACTAGAGCGATTCGTCGCTTTTGCTTTGCCACCCATCATTCGCATCGACTCCTTAACAATCGCAAGCCCTAGGCCATAACCACCTAACTTTTTGTCACGAGATGGGTCTAGTCGCGTAAACGGGTTAAAGATATCAGACAACTTACTATCAGGGATGCCTGGTCCGTTATCTCCAATGGTAAGCGCCAAATAATTCTGCTGTTCATGTCGCTCATTAACCAAAGAGACCTCAATTTTGCAGATTGACCCGCGTATTTGATTGCATTCCCAATAATGTTATTCAAGCAACGAACCACCAAAGTATCGTCACACTGCACTTTACTCAACAGCGCCTTTGACTCAAAAACCAGTTCCTGATCCACTTTAAGATCAATCTTGCAGCGTTCAATTTGTGGTTCCAGCAGTACTTCTAAATCAATACGCTTCAACTCGGTATCGTAGCGAGCATTCTCCAGCCGGCTGAATTCTAAAATCTCACCAACGAGGTGGTTAAGTTCATTCGCCTCTTCTTCCATCCGAGTCACGAGACTTTGTTCACTCTCGCTCACTCGCTTACGCAGTAAATGCAGCACCAAATTTTGACGAGCAAGCGGTGTGCGCAATTCATGAGATACATTTCGAATTAAATAACGCTGCTTTTCAGCAAGAGTGTGGATCTCTTTCGTCATGTCATCGAAATCTTGAGCCAACTCATTAAACTCTCGGGTATTGGACTTCAATTCATCCACAACGCTGACATTAAAATCACCGTTTGATAGCTTTTTACTCGCTTCTCTCAATCTGTCTAAAGGCTGTTGTAAGCTCCTTGCCATCAGCAAGGAAAACAGAGCTAAGATGACAACCGCTATAACAACCTTTAACACATTGAAATAGAGTATAAACTCACGTGCCGGGTGCAAACGATGAGGTAATTGAATCACCAAGCTGTTGTTACCAACCAGAGGAATACTAAAAATTGGCTGACTCACTCTCCCTTTCAATTGCTCATCAAGGCTTCTTTTGAATTGTAATTTGAATTCAAAATGCGGATGCATCAATCGATGAGTTAAAGGGTGGAGATTTTCGTCCAGCACAAATAGATAGTATTTTTGGCTATTGGCCCAATCGGCCAGTTCATCCATATCACCGTATTCAATCATCACATTAGCCTGATGAGCTAAATCCAACATTTCTGTTTTTACGTGATTCGGTACTTTTAACACGGCTTTCACCAACGCCTGTTCTGCAAGAGCTTGTACGGCTAGAATACTGAAGACTATCGCTGTCATGTAGCTAAAAAGCTGAAACGCTAGGCTGTCTTTTCGTTGTGATATATAAGACGGACAACGAAATTTCATGACCCCGCAGCGGCCTCGATATAACTATAGCCTTTACCTCGAAGCGTCTTTATATGCTGCTTCGATAGTCCACCCTCAACCAACTTACGACGAATGTTACTTATGTGCATATCGAGATTTCGGTCAAATGGACTCAGTTCTTTCTTCAGCACTTCAATTTGCAATTCGGCTTTAGAGATCACTAGTCCCGGTTTTTTTACCAGATACCCCAATAAATCCGCTTCGGTCTCTGTTAGTGGCAAACTATTTAATTGGTCACTGATATTTTGCACAGTGGCACACATTGCTTGCCTATGACGCTCTAAACCAACACGACGAAGAACCGCTTTTATTCGCATGAGTAGTTCTGCGACGTTAAAAGGTTTTGCGATATATTGATCTGCTCCAGCTTGATAGCCATCAAGCATAGAGTTTTCATCACTCAATGCGGTAAGCATCAGAATCGGCGTAGCGAATCTTTGACAAATCCGACGTGCAACCTGCATTCCATTTAGGTTCGGTAACATCACATCAAGCAGAACGAGATCAACCGACGTTTTTTCCATGTATTGCAATGCACTTTCACCGCAATGAACCGATGAGACGGTATAACCCTCATCTTGCAACACTGCTTCAAGTAATTCGCATAACGGAACGTCATCGTCCACGATCAACACTCGTGACATTTCCAACCACCACTTTAAATAGAAATGGTTCGCATTCTATTACTCATTTACAAATTAAACAACCATAGTTTTGTGGTTTTTCTGCTTAATTGTACTCATGTCATTTGGGGGCCGTAACTTTCCTTGATTCAACTGCTTTTATTCTCATATTCCAATGACTTTCTGTCATCGCGTTTTAATTGGAGTACAATCTCGTCAACTTGTTACTGGAGTAATAAAACGAAATGAAAACGCTGTTAATTGGTCACCGTGGCGTGGCAGGAAAATACCCAGAAAACACAAGGGTCAGTGTTCAAGCAGCCATTGATATGGGCTTAAATTGGGTGGAAGTCGATGTACAGCCGACAAAAGATAACATTCTTGTCGTTTGTCATGATCATACTGTTGACCGTTGCAGCAATGGCAAAGGCCGAATCGATCAGATGACATTAAATGAATTGAAAGAGCTCGATTTCGGTAGCTGGTTTAGTCCTGAGTTTGCGCATCAACCAATCATGACATTAGCTGAGCTACTTGAACTCGCTAACAGTCATCAGCTCAATCTGAACATCGAAGTCAAGGTTGACCACCATTCCGCAGAACAAGTCGCTCAGATACTTGCGCAAACCCTAACACAAGGCTCTCTAAGTCACGATCGTATCTTACTGTCTAGCTTTAGCCATGACGTCATACGGGCGCTGCATCAAAACTGCAAAGGGTATCGTCTTGGTGTATTAAGTGAATTTTTTAAACGTAAAGATCGTGCGCTATTGGAAGAGGTCAACGCTTACAGTTGTAATCTAAACATTAACTGGGTGCGTTCGCGCCAGATCCTTAAGCTTCAACAGGCAGGATTCAAAGTGATGTGCTATACGGTGAATAACCCAAATAAGCTCAAGCACTTGCCAGTGCTCGATGGCATTTTTAGCGATTACCCGAGCCGATTCATGATATAGACACTCTAAAACTAAAAATGGGAACCGATGGGAACAATCATTACCACTCGATGAGAATAGGAGTTCCCATCTTCACTAACTCAATAAATTCATCCATTTCTTCGTTACTGATTGCAATACAACCATTCGTCCAATCAAAGCTTTGAATAAACTGTGCAGGTCGAGTTTCACCGTTTTTCAATCCGTGGATTTTGATGTCACCACCCGGAGAGACTCCGCGTCGATGGGCTTCAATCCGGTCAATTGCGTCCGGGTAACTAATATGAACTGAACGATAGAACGCTGAATCTTCAATGATGTAATCTAGTGTGTATTCACCCTCAGGCGTTCTGTTGTCACCCTCTTCTTGCTTATGACCTTTCGGATTCGCCCCCAACGCGATGCGGAACTCCTTGACCACTTCACCATTTTCAATCAAATACATTCTACGCTTGGATTTATCCACTTTTACTAAATCGACCGCAGCATGAGCACCAAATGCCAACGTACAAAACAAAACTAGAGGTAACCATTTTATTGACATCAACACAGCGCCCAACTCACCCGAAACAAGAAATATTCAAAAGGAGCTATGCTAGTCAGTTGGTAATAGTAAAGCAAACTTAATATGACAAAATTGAACTACTCATTACGTCCTGACTGAATTACTGTAGTAATAGAAAGCATCATAAACAAATCGTTTTATAAGCAGATGATTTTATAGACCCAAGTTGCTTTGAAAAACCTAGCCCTACGAAGACAACGTGGCTTTAAGACGCGATGCTTATTTGAATTAACGGGATATAAATGTGGAGAGGAAATTATGTTAAACATTGCTTTTTCAGTGCCAAGTCCTTTGACGAATCGTCTTTCAACAAAGTAAAAGATAATAGAGATTTCACATTCCATTACCACGACTTTAGGTTAACCGTTAAGACCGCAAAAATGGCTCAAAGCTGTGAGGTAGTCTGCGCTTTTGTTAACGATGACCTATCAGAATCCGTCTTAAAACAGCTTTCTATCGGCGGAACACGTCTAATTGCCATGCGTTGTGCAGGCTTTGATAAGGTCGATTTAGATGCCGCCAAAGCGTTAGGATTGCAAGTGGTGCGCGTCCCTGCTTATTCTCCTGAAGCCGTCGCTGAGCATACTGTCGGGATGATGATGTGCCTTAACCGCCGTCTTCATAAAGCTTATCAGCGAACTCGTGATGCGAACTTCTCTCTTGAGGGGTTAGTAGGCTTTAACTTCTTCGGAAAACGGTTGGATCTGCATTGCACGTGAAAAAGGATTAGAAATGGGCGCTCGCTACTGTTCACTTGAAGAGATCTACGCGAAATCAGATATCATCTCTCTTCACTGTCCAATGAGCGAAGAAAATTACCATTTACTTAATGATCATGCATTTTCACAAATGAAAGATGGTGTCATGATCATCAACACAAGCCGTGGGGAACTTCTCGATTCAGTTGCTGCTATAGAAGCGCTTAAACAAGGTAAAATCGGGGCACTAGGTTTGGATGTATACGACAATGAAAAAGACTTGTTCTTTCAAGATAAATCAAACGACGTGATCGTCGATGACGTATTCCGTCGCTTATCAGCGTGTCACAACGTGCTATTCACAGGGCATCAAGCATTCTTAACTCATGAAGCTCTCAACAACATCGCATCCGTTACGCTAAATAATGTCGACGCATTCTTATCAGGAGTACCATCAGGGAACGAACTCATTAACTAAATCAAGCAATCTCGCAGTATAGTAGAGCGTAGAATTTCAGCTATGCTATACTCCCGACCTTTAAAAATATTGAGTCCTATTACCATGAGCATAAAAACTGATATTCAAAAGCTGCACAACCGTTTAGATACATGCCAGCGTAAACTTGACGCGGCACGTTCTCGTGGTGATCAAGAAATGATTACTAAATTCACGAATGAGGTTGATGAGCTATCTAAAAAGCTAAACCAACTAAAACACAAGCAAACTTACGAAGTAAACAAAGAACGTAAGAGCCTACTTGATATGCCATTCTCTCGTGAAATCACTAAAGAAGAACAAGCAGATATCGGCAAGCTTAAAAAACGTGTTCGTGGCCTCGTTATTGTTCACCCTTTAACGAAAATGGGTAAAGAACTGCGCCTAGACGCAATGACGGGCTTTGCACCAAAAGAATTCTAATTGCTCAGTAACACTGCGTATTTTAATCGCCCAAGTAAATCGCTTGGGCTTTTTTACTTTTATAACCCCCAAAACTATAACCCTACAAACCAGTTTAATTTCTTTGATAAGAAAGTCCCTTGTCTATAATAGATTGACACCAAACTGTTTCAACACAAAATTGGTGACCGCAAAACAAACAATCGACACCACACAGCTGATTAGCAAAGTGACCCCAAAAGGGTACTTAGTCAGCAAGTAAGGAAAAATCAGGAACATTGGTAATGTAGGCAGCACATACCAAAATGTGTAAAACGCATGGTTGGAGAGTTTTTCTGTCCCTTGCCCCTCGATATGCATCCAAATCAAAGCCAGTATTGTGACAGTCGGTAAAGCGGCAACTAACGCCCCTAACTTATCGCTTCGCTTTGCGACTTCGGAAATAAGCACAACAATCGCAGCAGTTGTCAGGTACTTAATCGCAATCCATAGCACTAGTAACCTCCTTGCAAACAGTATTTAGCCAGTACATTGATTATTTACTTACTACACGGCCAAGAAATCTCAAGACTACCTGCTCACTACCATCTTGATGATCCGGCCGAAAATAAGCACAACGTTTTTTATTCGCTAGCCGTTCCAACTCTGCACTATTTTCAGCAAGATAAACGTGTTGGTGACAATAGGAACAATACTTCATCTTATCATTACCTATATCCTCCAAATCTGACCATGCTTTATCACAAATGAATTCAAACTCGCACTTCATCAGTTTCTCCTTAGCCTGATAAATGTGTACTTCGCCTTTTACACTAGAAGCATCATCATGACACTATCACAAGCTTTAACAAGTCCACTGACATCAATACTGTTCAAAAGAGATCGAGTTATTTTTCTATACTTGAATAACTTACATCCTATGTTTAATCAAAATAGTAGATACAAAAAGCACTCGAGAACGAGTGCTTATACTTGAAAGAAATGCGCTTAATGTTGAACTGGCGTACTGATATACAGTGTTTTGTTCAGCGTTGTGGTACTTGGTTCAAGTTCAAAGTTCCAGTGACCAACGATAGGTGCGTGATAACCACCTTCCACGATAAACTCAACAGTATTGTGTGTTTTCTTCCAGATTCGTACTAATCCATCAATATTACTTGTTCGGATAATACTGTGAGCAATCGGGTCTGAACACCCAGGTAAAAACTCACCCTCATTCAGAGTAATCTTGTACAAAGTACGATTTGAACTCATGAGAAAGTCATCGGCATGTACGCTTTCTACATCTAGAGTCGCAACCTTATTCGCTAAAATATGTGGTGTGTCAGGTGGCGTTACATCAATCTCAACTGGTATGCGAATACTCAAATCATGCTCAGTAGAAAGCACGCTTTTATCAAGCGTAAAATCAATGAAGTTCACCGCGCGGTGATCAAGTTCACCAGAAATTCGGTAGCTAATTGTATTTGAACTTGCACGATAAGGACGAAGAACATTATCAGTGGAAAGACTCGTTGCGTTACGCAGAGTATTAACGTTAGTCGTTGTTAGTGTTGCCCCCTCTAACTCCACATGAAGCTGGAAACCATACAAGAGATGTTGGTATGGCAATACATCATAGTTAACTTTAATCTTTGGCACACTAATACCATAACGCTCTGCATCTTCAACAGTAAGCGTATACTCATGAGCGAGTGTTGGTTGAGTCACACCGAGTGAAAGCGCTGAAGCAATAAATAGAGCCGAAAGTGACTTATTGATTTTCATAATTACACCTGCATTTAACATTCGTTAATTTAATAAAAACTGGAGACGCAAATTGCGTGAAAACCGTTGTACTGGCAACTATTAAGTAAAATAAAGTCTCAATATTGAGAATCTCATTCAGGAATTTTACCAACTGGCATACTGCTCGTATCGCATTACTACTCATTTTCTATTTTATGAACGGCTGGTAAAAGCATCGAAACTGAAGAAATTTTAAGCCATATTTCTGTGTAATTTTGGAGTTCGAGGAGACCTATTTGGGGTTGGATACAACTAGGGGTTATACCAATCTAAGTAAAAATATGATCTAATTGATGCGATTACTTTTCGTAAAACGGATGCTATGGACAGCCTCGATAACATTGACTTTAAAAGCTTGCTAGCCAACAAAATCTATCCAAATGAAGATGCGATTACTTGCGTTGGCCCACTTTAAAGATGGTCACTCGCACCCAAATTGCCAAGTTCCTTAAAGTCAGCAGAACTAGTGTCAACAAATGGGTACAAACGTTCCTTGAGGATGGCCTTGATGGGTTGCAAGAAAAACCAAGAACGGTCGGCCTGCTTTCCTTAATCCTCAACAACGTGAGCAATTAAGCCTATACATAAAGAATCGAGCAGAGGATTCATCTGGGGGCAGGTTAACTGGCGCTGACATCCATACCTATATCGCCGAAGAGTTTGGTAAGTACTACCATCCAGATTCCATTTATTATTTGCTCAATCATATGGGCTTTCTTGGATAACTTCCCTCCAAGCACCCTAAACAATCCCAACAAATCCAAGACGATTTTAAAAATTCAAAATCGAAACGATCCTTAAGATCCCAGGCCATATGGGACTTGAGAGCGTTGATGTCTGGTTTCAAGATGAAGCGAGATTTGGCCAGCAAAATACGACAACTCGACTTTGGGCTGAACGAGGTTCAAGGCCGAGAGCGGTAAAACAACAGCAATTTGAGTATGCTTATTTGTTTGGCTCAGTATGCCCCACTAGAGGATCGGAGAAGCAATGGTTGTTCCTTGGGTTAACAAAGAGATTATGGTTGAGCACCTTAAGCAGATCTCCGCAGTCACCGAAAAGGACGTCATGCCGTCGTCGTTATGGATGGCGCAGGATGGCACACCGAAGATATTGCCGATGAATTTCAGAACATCAGTGTCATCAAACTCCCACCCTATTCTCCAGAGCTAAACCCCATAGAACAAGTATGGAGTTGGTTGAGACAACACTATCTTGCCAATCAGTCTTTTTCGGATTACGAAGATATCGTCTCTAAAGTGTGTAGTGCTTGGAATAGTTTTTTGGAGTGCTCCACCAGAGTCTCCAAGATGTGTTCGAGAAGATGGATAGACCTGACCAGTTAATTTTCCAGATTGGTATGATTTTGGTGTTCGAGGAGACCTATTTGGGGTTGGATACAACTAGGGGTTTAGTCAATCCCTGCCATTTCCTGCACGTGTTGTATCTTGACCTAAAAGACAGAAACGAAAAAAGCCTCGCTATTTCTAGCGAGGCTTTTAATAGTGGCGGAGAGATAGGGATTTGAACCCTAAAAACCAAAAGATAAAGCGCTTAATTTACAGTGTCTTACATCTAAATGTCAAAAGTCGATTTTGATGTTTGTCTAATACAAAATTAGTTTGATTTCATTACAACGTCAATTCAAAAATCATCTCGACGGTATATACCTAGTTAACCATACCCAGTTTAAGCTTACTATTACCCTGAGGGGTAACCGTCAGGGGCTATCTTACATCTTGCTGGCACGTTAATTGGACAATTATAACTTAGATCATTCACTTAAACTCACCGTGAACAGATTAGAAGTTCTACTTTAAATTAGAAGTGCTCAAGGCAACTATTTACTCTCAGATTTTTCTGAAAGAAAATAACAAAACTTTATTGAACTCCTACAACAGACTCCTTCTTCTCTACTTTTTTCACCATAGTTGGCTATGATCTAGATTGTGAACTATTCAATAGAAGCGCGTTATGAATGCTTAGATTGAGGCTGATATGACAGCCTCAATGCTGAAGGCTTGGTTATTGAACATCCTGCTTTGCTTTGTGTTCGGCTACAATCTCGGAAAGCGCACCTGCAATGTTGTCAGCAGCTTCAAGTAATCGCTTGAGCTCGCCCTCTGAGCCTTTATAAAACTCGGTCAAAAAGCGTTTTGTTGTAGAGGCTTGATGTCCCAAGTTTTGCCCACGACGGATCACATGTGACGAGTCATTGGCCACTTTTGCAGCACTTTCTTGATGACGCTTATGATAAGGTCTTTCAGCCAGCTCTTTAGCCACATTAGCCGCCTTTTGGGGCTCCTTCGCAAACTTGGCGATGTCTTCCAACTGCTTGGCATTTAGTTTATTTCGGTGCTCATTGACGATGCCGGCATCGTCAAGTTTTTTCGCAATGCCGATTCGCTTCTTCACCGTCGCCGGTTTAATTTTCAAAACATTGGCTAAGGAATCGATAGCTGCTTTGTTAGCACGCTTCACGTAGCCAGAATATGCTTTCTCTTTTTTCAGTTTTGAGATGTCATCTTCGCCCAGCTCTTCATATAATTTACGGCGTGCAATGATGTCTGCTCGCACCATGATATGGTGGTTGCGCTCATTTTCTGTCAGCTCATTTCGAAACAAATTTTCATCGATTTCGATCAATGCCAGATTATCTTGTTCATCGAGCATTTTTGCATCGGAACCCATTGGGGCAACTAAGGGGTACTCGATACCGAGTGCTTTGCAAGCAAAATAACGGTGTAACCCCGCCACCAGCTGTTTGTTCGCGACAATTATCGGGTTAATCTGACCTATGTTCTTAATTGATTCGGCAATCTCTCGAACTTTAACATCATCAAGATAGCGTAAGCGTTCTTGGGGGATAATTATATCATTGATATGCAGGATCATTTTACCACCTGCTGCGCCGAAAATGACGGTTGACAAAAATCCTCAATATTCTGAAGCAGCTCACTAAACGTATTGTAGCGTTCGAGCGCTTCCCAACAGTCACCAGCTCTTCGTGCATCTGAAAAGAAGAGTTTCTTCATTGTTTCATAATGTTGATCACCATGGCGGTAAACAGCAGCAATCCAGTGTGAGAACTGGTAGTCGTCCGCATCCAGACCCTGCTCATTAAACATCTTCATCACAAGTTCAACACTCCAATAGTAACGTTCTTCATTGCGCTCAATGTGCGGCAGAAGACTATGTGTATTATCTTTGGTGCGAAATTTTTCAAAATCAAAGTCTTTAGACAGAGCGACAAAACGCGCACTGTCGATCAATTGGCGCGTTAAACGGCTACGGCGACCGGCTGGATAATTAAACTTCCAACTTTTCACAATTCGTTCCAAATCCTGGAGACTCTTTCCTCGAGTGGCGTTCATTTTCATGTTTGACATCGAGCCATCACACAGAACAATCATAACGTCAACTGAAGTCTTAAGTCCCGAGGCAATGATCTTACCCGTTGCTGTAGCACGCATCCATCCATCAATGATTTTGCGTTTGTGTGCATCGACCATGATCATCTCGTGTGGCCAGTATCCATGCTTACTGATGCTATTCGTTATATCTGCTAGGTGTGCTTCATCCGTATCATTCGAGTCGGCTGATTGTTGACGAAGTGCTAACAAAGCGTTCACGTTGCTTTTCGAGATCCTGACTTTCTGAGCGTGCACACCCTTTTGTTCAAAGGCACCGAAATCCAGCTTTAGGTCTGCCATTCTATTTTCCTAAATAACAAATAAGTGCGCAGCATAGCAGTGAATTTACAAATCGTAAATCGTAAATCGTAAATCGTAAATCGTAAATCGTAAATCGTAAATCGTAAAAATATATTAAGCTGGCGATCAAAACACACAATGCTGGTTGTGGTCTCATCATCCCAGTGCCTTATAGTCTATTCCACTTTGGCTCGCCGCTTAGCTCCGATAAGCATTAATCTCAATATTGCCTAAGCACATGTAAATTCCTCAGAAGAGCGAACGCCGTTCCGAATTGAAAAGTGTTGGTTAAAATGAGTTAACTGACTAACATAAGCACAAATCTTCTCAAGTTACGCGTTAACAACCAGTGATGCTTAGTTGTGCATCCTTCGAATATATACGTAGGTTATTGCAGACGTTGATACTTTTAGAATCGAAGAACTCAATGCCAGTCGGCTCACCTTTAATATGAGTGAAGAAAGAACCGGCTTATCAAGCAATGAGTGAGATCTAGTATTGGCTATATCATTTACTCGCCTGACCCCTTAAGTTTAAAGCAACTACATAATATTTTTCGCCGATGCCTGTGTATGTTTTAAAGTTTTTAATGTAACCTCTTTCATCTGTTGTTTTGAACAGTAAGTGACTGCTCACATACTTTTTTGAGCTTGAATTTTATCCATAAAGAACATATGGATATTGCTTGATTGCGTGTATTTGGCACATTATATTGTGCTTTAGCTGATCACAAGTTCCATATGTAGTGGTATTCATTGTTGTGAGAATAGTGGTAAGCAATGTTAGGGATTTTTAGGAACGTCTTTATATTGAGGAGGCTCAATGAGCATTCAAGCCAAATTTTTAAAATTTCACGACCAGATTAAGATAAGCCGCGAGGATAGTGCGTACAAAGACGCTAGAGAAAAGGATGACAGTATTTTAAAGGACGTTAAAAGTGCATTAAAAGACGAAGGTTATCCAGTAATAGAAAATTTTCTTCAAGGCTCCATGTCAACAGCCACTGGGGTTAAGAATCCTAGAGACGACTTCGATATTGATAGAGCGGTAGTTATAGCGTTTGATGATTCACCAAGCGATCCCGTTAAAGTGAAAAAAATAGTACTAAAGGTATTAGAAGACAGAGGCTTTAAAAATGCCAAGATTAAAAAGCCATGTGTAACTGCTGACTATACGAGCAAAAATCTACATATCGACATCCCTATCTACCGGAAGACGAATGATGAGTATGAGCTAGCCGTCGGTAAGAAAAATTCTTGCGAAGAAAACAAGGAATGGTCAAGTTCAGATCCTAAAGGTCTTAAAGATTGGATCAACGACTCCTCAGACTACTATGGTTCGGCAAGCAAAAAACTTGAGCAATATAAGCGTCTCGTTAGATACCTTAAACGCTGGAGAGATAATAAATTCAGTTCGGCGGTTGCTAAGAAGATTTTTTCTATAGGTTTAACGGTGATGGCAAAAGAGCAATTCGCCCCAAGCTTTGATGACACTGATAAAGCTAATGACCTGATTGCGTTGCGAGACACGGTTGACGCTATTATTAGAGGTACCTACTTTAGCTACCAAGGTAACGAAGAGTATAAAGTAAAAGCATCTTTACCTAAGTCCCCATGGAGAGACATTTTTGATGGAAGCAGTAAAAATACAGGTACTCAGTTTTATAACAAGCTGAAATCTCTGAGAGATAATCTAGACAAAGCTATTGATGAAACAGACTTGGTCAAGCAGTGAGATTTTAAACAAAATCTTTGGTGATGATTTTGAAGTTCCAAGTAGTTCGTCCAACCTTAAAAGGCTACATATGCAACAGCTGGAGCAGCAGGTACGTCGCAGGGGGCTTGATGATTTCGGTTGAAAAAATTGCTGATTATTTAAACAGTAAAGATTTTGATTGCAGGGTGATCAATTTTAACGAAATTGATGTTATTTCCGTCAAACTTGAAATTGAACATAAACAAATAGAGTTGATACATTTTCCAATATCAGAGATCACTCATTTACCTACATTTTTACTCATGAAGCCAAGTGACGTAGGTCATTTGGCGCATGTTCTTAACATTAATATTCATGGATCAGAGTTTGGCAGCATCTGTGTTAATGATAGAGATTCTGTTTCAGTTAATTTTAACATGCCACTACTGGCTATTGAGGAATCTCTGAATCGCCATATCGCCATCTTGAAAAGAGCGATGACAGAGCACGATTGGAACAGAAAAGAGCTCTTACGAGAATTTAAGTCTTGCTGGTTAAATGTTTGTGATTTTGATGATAGACCTGTGCTTTTAACTAATGATAATGGCAAGTTAGAAGAGATCGACGTTTATAAACCGTTAAACAAACAAGGCTTTGGTGTTAGTTCTTACTATTTGGCGCAATCCAAAGATACTGGTCTAGCGGCCGCAGCTAAGGTTTACTGGAAGAACAGCTCCGCACGAAGTTTAGCAGGTAAAGCAATTATCCTTCCCTTAACGCAAGTCGATCCTGCACCACTCAAAAAAGAACATTTAGCAGCTTGGTACTTAGAGACTTTATCTAAACAAAGAACTGATGTTTTGGAAAAAGTGAGGGATAACTATGGTCGTTGGAAGACTCATGAGTACTGGGTTATCTTCAATGCTAATGTTCCGTCAGGAAGGGTTTGGTTTTGCTTGTCTTTCAAAAGCAAAAAAAACCGCAAGCATTCACTACCGTTAACAGAGGAACAGCTAGAGCACTGGAAGATTAAAGCGGTACCAATAAGGCTGTTTAATAGAGAAGCTGTGTTGCCAAGAGGTGGCGCTAGTTTGGATTTAGAAACAAGTCGAGTTGCCTTGGTTGGAGCTGGTTCTGTTGGTAGCGAAATCGCTCACAAACTATCTGCTGCTGGTGTTCAAAATTTGGATATTTATGATGATGACATTTATCAGATAGATAACTTATATCGGCATATATTACCTGAGGAGTATTTGAATCTACACAAGTCTACAGGTCTCAGTTTTCACCTAGCTCGCCAGTTTTTATGGTCGAAGGCAGCTCATTCTATCAAGAGATTACTGGACCTTAGAAATGCTCAATTGCTTAACTCTTATGACTTGATTGTTATAGCTATCGGCAGCCCGACCCATGAGCGGCTTTTTAAAGAATATTTGTTAGAAGCAGGCATAAAAGTTCCAGTAATTAATACTTGGCTTGAAGGTTTCGGGGTCGGTGGACATGCGACATTAGACATACCGGAAAGTGCAGGTTGTTTACTGTGTGCTTATGTTTGCCCTGATACTTTGACTAGAGGACTTAGTTCAAACCTTAATTTTATCGAACCGAATCAGGATATTACTATCAACATGTCAGGTTGCGGTGAGCAATTTATTTCTTATGGCGCTATATGTTCTGCACAAACGGCCTTAATTGCGAGTGACTTGGCTATTAAATTTCTTGAGGGGCAGATTGAAACCAGTTCAAAAGTTAGCTGGAAAGGTACTGATCATCATTCCAAAGCTCATGGGATAACACTTACAAACAGGTTTTATCAGTTTAATAGCTCACTAGAGATTAAGCCTCTGGTTCATGAGGATTGTGATGTCTGTAACTGATGAAGATATACTATTTTGGGGCTCAACTATTGAATTGAGAGTCAACAAGCAGGTCTATGAATGTTGGCTGGAACATCGCCAAATGAATCCCAAAGATACTGAGCAGTTTGGGGTTTTGATTGGATCACGGGTTGAAGCGTGAACAAAGTATTTGGATTGATAGATGCACAACACCGCAGAAAAAAGACATCAGTCAGTGATCATTCTTTGTTATGAAGGATACAACTCACCAACAAATAATAGATAAAGCATTCGAACAATCTAGTGGTGAACTCGGTTATATCGGTACTTGGCACACACATCCTCAAAATGCACCAGAGCCCTCAAGCATCGATTTGGATGACTGGGAAAAATGTACGCAGCGCAACCCCGATCGGCAGCTAGTCTTTGTTATCGTGGGCAATAAGCAGGTGAATCTTTACATCAAAATTAACGACGATTTAGAAGTAGCAACGAGGAAAATTGATGGGTAATAAAGCAGAACAGTTCTGTAACCAAGCAGCTAGCTCTCCATTAGATTCGGAGGATACCTTCCATAGCTATCTCGATAATCTACGAAAGTTGGTTACTTGGGAGCAAGTTGGGGTTTTAACTGATGAAGGCAATCGAAACATCGTTGTTTTACTGATGTTGGGGGAGGAATTAAGTGCCACGTTGCGTCTTTGCTTTGAACCAAAACTTACGGCACTTTGCATAAAGAACTTGGCGAGTGAACAAAGAAATATCACTTACAGATGCATTCAAGGCTACACAATTACTAGTGATGATCTTTTGCATTTGGAAAGTATTAAAAGAATTTGGTTTAAGGCAAGTGCTCAGGGAACCGAGTTAAATCTGGACGAGGTAGAGCCATTGTTTGTCCGCTTTGAAAGCGAAAGGAAAAAAATAGGGCGTGGTCCAGACTTTACAAAACCTACCAAAGAAACCGTTTGGCGGGATAGTTTCGGGCGTTGTATGTTTGCTGGATGTGGGGAAAAGCTTGATTACGATGAGGTTTCTGGTACTTCGGGCAACTATGCATATTTGGCTCACAATGTTGCATCGTCAGAGCAAGGAGCCAGAGGCATTACGATGTTGTCAGAAGAGCTGTCAGATAATCCGAATAATGTATTGCTCTTATGCGATAAACACCACAGACTCATAGATAAAGTTGCAGCAAGTGATTACCCTGCTTCGGTGTTATCTACAATGCGTTCAGAGTTTAGTACGGTTGCAAATAGTTTACTTGATGGTTTAAAGAATCAACCAATCCCTGTTTATGCTGTTTTGTGGCCTGTCAATTCTCAGACTGTTTCTCCCCCTTCTTACCTTCAAATTGCCAATAGCCTTTCTGTAATCAAAAGAAGGATGTACCAGCAGATCAATGTACTAAGTAATAATGAAGAACTCTTAACTGACTCTCCAGAAACGTTTTGGAGTGTGATGCCAATAGTTATTAATACTGCTGCTGATAAAATTATTCAACAAACCAAAGATTTTGGTTTCAATGCTGCGCTATTTGGTTTTGGACCAACTTCTGCACTTATTGGTTTAGGGGCTAAAATCGGAAACAAAAATTCTGTTACCCCAATGCTCAGATTCAGAGAAAGCGGTAGTTGGATATGGCCTGCAATAGAACCTGTTGGTGAGTTCTATGACATAGAGGGGCTTGAAAATTTAGGAAGCGGTACTGATTTTATAATAAACATAGCCTTAACAGCAGAGCCAGAAAGCTTAGTTGAAGCTTCTAAATCAGTTTGTAAAAGTACAGGGGCTCAAATTATTACAATTCGAGCTAAAAAATTGTTTATGGGGAATGGGGCTATACCACACCCTGAAGATGGAAAGGCTTTTACTACAGCTCTTCAATCATTGTTTCATAAACTTAAGTCTACATATGGAGCACAAACTATTCATTTGTTCCCTTGTGCGTCAAATGCTGCATCTGTATTTATTGGGCAAGCATATGATACACATCACCCTAAAGTTATTGTTTATGATTTTGACAATGGAACTATGGTGCCAAGACTAAGCCTAGAAAACGAAAACCACAAATGTAGTGTGTCGGTTGTGAGGTAGTATTGCGGATATTATGCTTAATTTTCTTTGTTTATAGGTAGACTTAATTAAGTCATACTAGTTTAACAATAAAGCTCGTATCTGAGGTACGGGCTTTATTATATGGTACTTTTGTGTTTTTCTCATCATGCGCTTTGGAGTATATGAGAGTTTATTGTCCTCCGATACTTGTACTATGCCCCCTGAAACGTTTTGGGGCATTTCCGTGTTTCAGATTCCGCTTGCACACCTAGGGATATTTAAGTGCTATATATTATCTTAAGTACCATAAACTCACCTATGTCGTATGTGAGTACACAAAATAGGTTAGCCATATAGCTAACATTTGTTCTTAAAGAGAGAAACATAGCTATATGGCTAACATAAGAACAAACTCACTCTGAGTAACGCGGCCTCACCCATTCAGGTTACCCGATTAAGAAGGCATTTTGCGCTTGCTAATCCGTGCTTATGCCCATTATATCTGTAATCTGATGCAACAATGGCTGGCTAAAGGACTTTGAATAATGGCAGCTTATGTAGCCGAAGTTGCCTATCTTAAGCCAATGCCTGGTTTTGGATGGGTAGTGAAAGAAAACTACCAGTCACGGTGACGGTTGTACGTTCTTTTTATCGTGCTGGATGCGCCCCAATAGCTCATGGTGTTTATCTTGAAGTGCTTCATATTTCTCAGCCGCAGTGCTCACATTATTTGTAAGTTGTAAATTGTGCTGAAGTAATTCGCTGTGGTCCTGTTTTGATTGAGCCAACTCAAGTTCTAAATCTTCAATTTTATCTTCAAGCTTTTCCTTTGCTTCAACTTGCTTTTGTAGGCGTTGTTCAACATCGATTAACTCAGTTTCAGCTCTCTCTTTAGCCTGATTGACTAGATTGTACTTTGCGTCGAACTCACGGATCCGAATTGCCATTATAGTTTCATAGTGTTCGTGAGCCCTGTTATTCAAAGCAGTCGTCATATCTAGCATTACTTTGTAAAGCTCTTTTTCCCGCTTAGCTAAAAGCTCCTGTAACTCAACGGGAATATCATACGACATGGGAACCGTAGCTTCTGCTTCCTTGTCGTCATCGGCGGTAAGAGGGGCAACTGAAATATGTCCTTCTTGGGTTAAGCGGTCTAAGTCCGACTGAATCGCAGAAATTTTCCCTCGACCAAGTTCTTCTTTGATATGCCAGCCAGAAGGCACCTTTCCTTTAGCAACCAATTGATTAGCAATCTTGATGACATCTTCATCTGTGTACGATTTGGGTCTAGCCATTATTTACCTCTGTTTTAGTTATTATTTTCGGTTTGTTAATAAGTAAGTCACTTACTAACTTACTTATCCATTGCATCTTCGGCATCGATGCTTGGGATGTTATTGTCTAGCATACTGATTTCCTTATGAATGCCTTGTGCTAAGAAGGGGGGAAGCTCAAGTGCTCGATTGAAAGCTAACGCAAGATACTTAGCTTGTTTAGCAGCCATCTTTTGATCACGAGATAGAGTAGCAAGCAGAATATTCTTAAAGACATCGACTAGTTTGGATTCAACTGTATTTTTCAGGTCTTCCATTAGTTGTTTAAGGTGAGATATTTCATCTTGAAGTAAATTCACTTCTGATTTGAAGCTCTCTTCTTTGTCAATTAAGCCATTCACGATAATCTGTTTTTGTGAGATATCAGCAAGCAATCGGGTTTTGTTCCTTTCTAATCCATTTGTTTCCGCAACCAACTGCGCGTTTCGTGCTTCGTAAACCTGCATTTCTCGCATCATGCGCTCGAGTTGATACGTGTAATAGTTATGACTGTGCTCGGATTTTGGCAGTTTCACTTCTGCATTCATTTTCTTGCGCTGCGCCGATTTTCGCTCAGACTCAGGCGCAAACTCGGCTTTTAACCGACGACTCTTAAACAGGTTTGCATTGGCAAAGTCGAGCACCATGCACTGGTAGTAATGACCGAACGTGATGGCTTCGACCCTAGTCAGTTTTCCATGTTCGGGTAATTCATCTTCTTCTGCGGCGTGTTGACGAATATATTCATTCACGACCTTGATTTGCGCTTTGCGTAAATCATATTCCCCCGTCTTTTGGTTTTGACCTGAGATGAAGTAGTGCGTATGCGCTCCCGTGTTATCCTCTTTATGGCGTTCATCGTCATGCCCAATGATGAGCTTGACGGGGTAATCAGGAAAGTAATGCTCTAAAAACTGACGCGTGAACGCGAGATAGTTTTCAAGACTGATGATATCTGTACCCACCTTCCATTGATGTGGAACTTTAAAAATCCCTTCCTGCAAAAAGACGTTGTTCGCGTTGGGTCGATTTCTTAACTGGTTGTGAGCATTCAAATACGTTTGAAGCATCTTTGCGTTGCTGTTTTCGCTGAAGGGGCAGTTGTGCGAGCAATTGTATCGATTCATAAGGAACAAAATCTGTTGAGTTAAGGATCTTATCCATGAGTGTTGCAGCTTCAAGATTGCCTTTTTGAGTCTCACTGGTAATGGCTTTTTTCAACTTTCTGCGATACTGACGCAGTTGAGTTTGCAGCTTGGATTGATTATGAATTTTGGGCTCCGGTGCTAATTGATACAACCACTCCAAGCGGCTGTCCTTTGCTATATTTTCGAGAGGTTCAATGTCGGAACCAGCCCAAACCAAATTGTTGCTAACGAGCTCGGAATTCCACTCAAATGCTTTTGTTTTCTTTGCCGCTGTAGGTGGTGATATGCGCAATGAATGCGCGAGGGAATGCTCACATTTCACCCTGTCCTGCGGTTTTGAGGTATAATTCATTAGTCGATGAAAGAGACGAATGGTCTTCATACGCACCTCCTCAGAGGTGGGCATGGATGAGAGTCCAGAGAAGCATCTCTGGCCCCAAGCTCACGTGCATCTTTTGCGTAGCAAAAGTGTGACGGGAGTGCAGCGGGTTTCTTTGCCGTAACACTTTTCAAGTGAACGACATTGGCACCACAGGTGCCAACTTTAGCGCAATGCCACAGCCTCATGATGCACCCCCTATAGCCGCTTTCACGAGCGCCAACAATTCCGGTTTTGCTTGTAACGCAGTAAGCAGGGATGAATACTCTTGAGGCAATGATTCATCCGATGCGTCAGAGCGCACAACGAATTCATCATGCCCAAATGTTTGAGCCAAATGCTCAGCAGCAGCTTGAGAATAGTTGGGGGAGTCTGCGGGTATCCACTGACCATAGTGATCATCAATCATGCTTGTATCAGCGTGCCCCATTTGCATCGCAATCCAATCTTTCGCGATGCCAGCAGTGAGGTTTTGACTGGCAAAGGTATGACGCAATTGCCCCACGCCACGATGAGCAACCCCTGCCTTTTCTAAGAAGGCTCGAAAGAACGCATTATTGAATTGAGCTGCGTGAAGGAATGGTTGGTTAGTTTGGCTGTTGTAAAAAACAATGTGGACGCGCTCCTTTACGTAAGATTTATTGTCATCTTGCAAGACTGATATCTTAACCGCTTCGTGCTGACCTGTAAGTGCCCACTGCCTTCTAAGAACTTCCATTGCTAACTCATTCAGCTCGACTTTACGTGTTGATTCCTTCGTCTTCGTCGTTTTATAGCTTTGAAGTACCTTGGCACGACGAACCCACAAAACTTGATTTTCCCAATCAATATCTTCCCAACTTAGAGCAAGTAACTCACTAATACGTAATCCCGTGTATACATCGAGCTCAACAGCATTTTTTCCCTGCTCACAAGCCATCGTTTGATGGAGTTGGCTGAGCTCTTTTTTTGTAAATGGATTTGGAATGGGCTTAATAGCTTTAAGATTTTTGATGCCGTTCATTGGGTTTCTATCAACGACGCCATCACGCTCAGCACGCAGAAACACCGCTCTTAGAATAGTAAGAAATTCGTTGATGCTCTTGTTCGAATAGCACTCATGCAATTCGTCCAGCATTTCGATGATGTCACTATGACGCACGGCGTCTATGGGCGTCGAGCTGAAATAGCGAGTTAGCTTATTGGCTTTGCATTTTTCGGAGATAAACGTCGAGGGTTTGACCGCAAACTTTCGGCTGTGTAAGAACTTTTTAATGTACTGGGTTACAGTAATCTGACTGTTACTCATATTGGTTTCCTCGGCAGCTTCGGCTGCTCTTGTTGTAAATTGCAAGCAGAATATCGCTCGAAAAAATGGAAATCAAATATGAAAATGCTAATAAAAATCAACAAATTACGCTCATGATAAAAATCATGAAATACAATCAGAGACTTAGCCTAGGCAAAAAAAATCCTTTATTTTTGCGAAAACCTCAGTGGTGAATCAAGTTAAAAAGGGTCTAAGCAAAAGCAATTAACCGCGTTCACAAGCGCTTTTAAGGGCAGTGGTTTCCCGTAATGCCCATAAGTCAGACTATGTGTCTTGTGACCAGCAATCTGTGCGACAACGTGTTCAGCCACTCCTGCTTGCTTTAGCTCATCGATAAACGTGTGACGAAAAGAGTAAGCTGTCGCTCGACTTCCAGCGACAAAGCCACAAGTATCCAGTATGTCACCCATCGTATCTCGATAGTCCTTTGACCAATCTAGGTCATCACCTCGCGGAATATAGTCAAACAATTGTGCTTGTCTTTGCTCCTGGCGTTCACGAACGTAATTCAAAAAGCCTTTATCAATCAGCGCTTGATGGATGGGTACGTAACGGTTCGAAGCCGCATTTTTAAGATGTTGCTGCTCGCCAGAATCAATGAAGTGGATGGCAGGAATGTCTCCATCTAAATGGACGTCCTTCACTTCTAGCTGACAAGCTTCAGAAGGACGACACCCTTGATAAAACATCACTAAAGTCGCCCAGTGGAAAGATTGTGATTGCTCTTTGAAAATCTGGCTTCCGAACAATCGTTTTAATTCTGGTATGCCCAGCGCGGGCGCTGGGAAGCGGGCGAGGTGGGTTTTGAGGGAAGTTTAATGTTAGAAAAAGGGTTATGCTCTAAAAGCTCTTGAACAACGCACCAGTTCAAAAATTGCTTAATTGCAGCGATATAGTCCTTCACCGTTTTCAAACTTAAGCCTCGGCTCAACAACTCATCTCGATAAGCCATCGCTAGTTTACTCGTCATCTTCGATGCAGGCTGCTTTTCAACAAAAAGAAGGAAATCACCACAACGCTGCTTCAGTTGCTTTAGCGTCAGCGCTGTTACACTCTCAAGACTTTTTGATTGGATAAAATCTTCGAGTGTTTCTGTATCGACTTCAGAAGAATGCTTTTGTGAAGAAGAACAATTACTCAGTATTGGTATTTGAGCAGAAATGTCGCCTTGGGTTTGTTGGTTAAATTGCTCGCGAAGCTGGTTGATCTGCTCGTTCAGAGAAAGTTTAAATTCAACAAACGGAAGATCTTGTGCGTTAGCGTGTTCAAAAAGGGAGAGTATGACCTTTGTTTGGTCAACGTTGCGCAGGCAAGCGATGCGCCTTTCTTTGGTAAACAAAGAGAATCGAATCTCTTTTGGATACCCACGAGAATGAAGAGAATGGGGCGTTGCAATACGAGTGTAGTAAACGCTATTTGGGAGTCGTAACAAATACATTTGTGTCATCCTTTTGTACTTGTCGACTTTTGAGCTGTAAAAACGAAAAAACCGCTGTAAAAACAGCGGTTTAGTCTTTAAAAGTGGCGGAGAGATAGGGATTTGAACCCTAGGTACGCTATTAACGTACGCCGGTTTTCAAGACCGGTGCTTTCAACCACTCAGCCATCTCTCCGCAAATTTTACTAAAATTTAGTCTTATACTAATGATGCTAAATCTCAGTTTTGCCTTTAGATTTTTAAAATCTAAAACAGTAAGCAAGCCTGGCGATGTCCTACTCTCACATGGGAAACCCCACACTACCATCGGCGCTATTTCGTTTCACTTCTGAGTTCGGAATGGAAATCAGGTGGGTCCAAAATGCTATGGTCGCCAAGCAAATTCTGTCTTTTACTTTCACTTTTTAAAAAGTGAAAACAAAAGTTTGGAAAGCTGTTTCTGTGTTCTCTACACAATCAAGTCTGTTCTTGCTTTGAGTCCATCAAAACCCTTTGGGTGTTGTATGGTTAAGCCTCACGGGCAATTAGTATCAGTTAGCTCAATGCCTCACAGCACTTACACACCTGACCTATCAACGTCGTAGTCTCCGACAACCCTTTAGGATACTTAAAGTATCAGGGAGAACTCATCTCAAGGCTCGCTTCCCGCTTAGATGCTTTCAGCGGTTATCGATTCCGAACTTAGCTACCGGGCAATGCGTCTGGCGACACAACCCGAACACCAGAGGTTCGTCCACTCCGGTCCTCTCGTACTAGGAGCAGCCCCTTTCAATTCTCCAACGCCCACGGCAGATAGGGACCGAACTGTCTCACGACGTTCTAAACCCAGCTCGCGTACCACTTTAAATGGCGAACAGCCATACCCTTGGGACCGACTTCAGCCCCAGGATGTGATGAGCCGACATCGAGGTGCCAAACACCGCCGTCGATATGAACTCTTGGGCGGTATCAGCCTGTTATCCCCGGAGTACCTTTTATCCGTTGAGCGATGGCCCTTCCATTCAGAACCACCGGATCACTATGACCTGCTGCACCTGCTCGAATTGTCATTCTCGCAGTCAAGCGGGCTTATGCCATTGCACTAACCTCACGATGTCCAACCGTGATTAGCCCACCTTCTGTGCTCCTCCGTTACTCTTTGGGAGGAGACCGCCCCAGTCAAACTACCCACCAGGCACTGTCCGCAACCCCGATAAGGGGTCAACGTTAGAACATCAACACTACAAGGGTGGTATTTCAAGGACGGCTCCACAGATACTAGCGTACCTGCTTCAAAGCCTCCCACCTATCCTACACATGTAGGGTCAATGTTCAGTGCCAAGCTGTAGTAAAGGTTCACGGGGTCTTTCCGTCTAGCCGCGGGTACACTGCATCTTCACAGCGATTTCAATTTCACTGAGTCTCGGGTGGAGACAGCGTGGCCATCATTACGCCATTCGTGCAGGTCGGAACTTACCCGACAAGGAATTTCGCTACCTTAGGACCGTTATAGTTACGGCCGCCGTTTACCGGGGCTTCGATCAAGAGCTTCGACCGAAGTCTAACCCCATCAATTAACCTTCCGGCACCGGGCAGGCGTCACACCGTATACGTCATCTTACGATTTTGCACAGTGCTGTGTTTTTAATAAACAGTTGCAGCCACCTGGTATCTGCGACTCTCGTCAGCTCCATCCGCAAGGGACTTCACCATCAAGAGCGTACCTTCTCCCGAAGTTACGGTACCATTTTGCCTAGTTCCTTCACCCGAGTTCTCTCAAGCGCCTTGGTATTCTCTACCCGACCACCTGTGTCGGTTTGGGGTACGATTCCTTACAATCTGAAGCTTAGAGGCTTTTCCTGGAAGCATGGCATCAATGACTTCACTACCGTAGTAGCTCGACGTCGTGTCTCAGCCTTAAAAGAGCCGGATTTACCTAACTCTTAAGCCTACGCACTTGAACCTGGACAACCGTCGCCAGGCCCACCTAGCCTTCTCCGTCCCCCCATCGCAATTGTAAGAAGTACGGGAATATTAACCCGTTTCCCATCGACTACGCCTTTCGGCCTCGCCTTAGGGGTCGACTTACCCTGCCCCGATTAACGTTGGACAGGAACCCTTGGTCTTCCGGCGAGGAGGTTTTTCACCCCCTTTATCGTTACTCATGTCAGCATTCGCACTTCTGATACCTCCAGCATGCTTTACAACACACTTCAACGGCTTACAGAACGCTCCCTACCCAATGAAGTAAACTTCATTGCCGCAGCTTCGGTTTATTACTTAGCCCCGTTACATCTTCCGCGCAGGCCGACTCGACCAGTGAGCTATTACGCTTTCTTTAAATGATGGCTGCTTCTAAGCCAACATCCTGGCTGTCTGAGCCTTCCCACATCGTTTCCCACTTAGTAATAATTTGGGACCTTAGCTGGCGGTCTGGGTTGTTTCCCTCTCCACGACGGACGTTAGCACCCGCCGTGTGTCTCCCGGATAGTACTTACTGGTATTCGGAGTTTGCAAAGGGTTGGTAAGTCGGGATGACCCCCTAGCCTTAACAGTGCTCTACCCCCAGTAGTATTCGTCCGAGGCGCTACCTAAATAGCTTTCGGGGAGAACCAGCTATCTCCAGGTTTGATTGGCCTTTCACCCCTAGCCACAAGTCATCCGCTAATTTTTCAACATTAGTCGGTTCGGTCCTCCAATTGATGTTACTCAATCTTCAACCTGCCCATGGCTAGATCACCTGGTTCGGGTCTATATCCAGAGACTGAACGCCCAGTTAAGACTCGGTTTCCCTACGGCTCCCTAGATGGTTAACCTTGCCACTGAATATAAGTCGCTGACCCATTATACAAAGGTACGCAGTCACAGGACGTAATGCCTGCTCCTACTGCTTGTACGTACACGGTTTCAGGTTCTATTTCACTCCCTCACAGGGTTCTTTTCGCCTTTCCTCACGGTACTGGTTCACTATCGGTCAGTCAGTAGTATTTAGCCTTGGAGGATGGTCCCCCCATATTCAGACAGGATATCACGTGTCCCGCCCTACTCGATTTCACTGAATGTGCGTTGTCGACTACGGGGCTATCACCCTGTATCGCCGGACTTTCCAGACCGTTCGTCTAACGCATATAAAGCTTAAGGGCTAGTCAATTTCGCTCGCCGCTACTTTCGGAATCTCGGTTGATTTCTTTTCCTCGGGGTACTTAGATGTTTCAGTTCCCCGGTTCGCCTCATTAACCTATGAATTCAGTTAATGATACTAGCTTATGCTAGTGGGTTTCCCCATTCAGAAATCCCAGACTCAAATGGTTGTTACTACCTAATCTGGGCTTATCGCAAGTTACTACGTCTTTCATCGCCTCTGACTGCCAAGGCATCCACCGTGTACGCTTAGTCACTTAACCATACAACCCCAAAGAGTTTCAGAAGAAATCTTGAGTTTGTTGTTTAAACAACCAAAGTTGCTATCTCATTATTTGAATGAGCGAGATAGCTATCGATTTTGCCGGACTCAAATATGTTTTGCTTTCGCAAAACCCAAGAACACTTGAATGTGTTTTGTGTATTCATCGAAATGAATACTTTGAGAACTTTACAAACAAACGCTTATCTATTTAAGACAAGATTTGTTTTGTCAGCTTTCCAAATTGTTAAAGAGCTAATCACTTCTCATGAAGTAACCATTTTTAAAAACACTCTGCTTTCTATTAAAAGAAAGTGTGCTTAAAGATGGTGGGCGATACTGGCTCGAACCAGTGACCCCTGCTTGTAAGGCAGGTGCTCTCCCAACTGAGCTAATCGCCCACATGAGTTTTACGTCTCGTGGTAGACGTCAAGAATGGTGGAGCTATGCGGGATCGAACCGCAGACCTCCTGCGTGCAAGGCAGGCGCTCTCCCAGCTGAGCTATAGCCCCATCTTGAGAGTCATTTCTAAAAAGAAATGGTGGGTCGTGCAGGATTCGAACCTGCGACCAATTGATTAAAAGTCAACTGCTCTACCAACTGAGCTAACGACCCAATGGTATCCCGTAGGGGAGTCGAACCCCTGTTACCGCCGTGAAAGGGCGGTGTCCTAGGCCTCTAGACGAACGGGACACTGGATTGAAGATATTGGGATATCTTCGTCTCTTTTACTTTATAAACCGTATCAATCTGTGTGGACACTCATCGTGAGTAATCATCGTATAAGGAGGTGATCCAGCGCCAGGTTCCCCTAGCGCTACCTTGTTACGACTTCACCCCAGTCATGAACCACAAAGTGGTAAGCGTCCTCCCGAAAGGTTAAACTACCTACTTCTTTGCAGCCCACTCCCATGGTGTGACGGGCGGTGTGTACAAGGCCGGGAACGTATTCACCGTGGCATTCTGATCCACGATTACTAGCGATTCCGACTTCATGGAGTCGAGTTGCAGACTCCAATCCGGACTACGACGCACTTTTGGGATTCGCTCACTTTCGCAAGTTGGCTGCCCTCTGTATGCGCCATTGTAGCACGTGTAGCCCTACTCGTAAGGGCCATGATGACTTGACGTCGTCCCCACTTCCTCCGGTTTATCACCGGCAGTCTCCTGGAGTTCCCGACATTACTCGCTGGCAAACAAGGATAAGGGTTGCGCTCGTTGCGGGACTTAACCCAACATTTCACAACACGAGCTGACGACAGCCATGCAGCACCTGTCTCAGAGTTCCCAGCGCACACCTGTATCTCTACTGGTTCTCTGGATGTCAAGAGTAGGTAAGGTTCTTCGCGTTGCATCGAATTAAACCACATGCTCCACCGCTTGTGCGGGCCCCCGTCAATTCATTTGAGTTTTAATCTTGCGACCGTACTCCCCAGGCGGTCTACTTAACGCGTTAGCTCCGAAAGCCACGGCTCAAGGCCACAACCTCCAAGTAGACATCGTTTACGGCGTGGACTACCAGGGTATCTAATCCTGTTTGCTCCCCACGCTTTCGCATCTGAGTGTCAGTATCTGTCCAGGGGCCGCCTGCCACCGGTATTCCTTCCAGATCTCTACGCATTTCACCGCTACACCTGAAATTCTACCCCTCTACAGTACTCTAGTCTGCCAGTTTCAAATGCAATTCCGAGGTTGAGCCCGGGCTTTCACATCTGACTTAACAAACCACCTGCATGCGCTTTACGCCCAGTAATTCCGATTAACGCTCGCACCCTCCGTATTACCGCGGCTGCTGGCACGGAGTTAGCCGGTGCTTCTTCTGTAGGTAACGTCAAATCCATACGCTATTAACGCATGAACCTTCTCCCTACTGAAAGTGCTTTACAACCCGAAGCGCCTTCACACACGCGGCATGGCTGCATCAGGCTTGCGCCCATTGTGCAATATTCCCCACTGCTGCCTCCCGTAGGAGTCTGGACCGTGTCTCAGTTCCAGTGTGGCTGATCATCCTCTCAGACCAGCTAGGATCGTCGCCTTGGTGAGCCCTTACCTCACCAACTAGCTAATCCCACCTAGGCATATCCTGACGCGAGAGGCCCAGCGTCCCCTCTTTGGCCCGTAGGCATCATGCGGTATTAGCCATCGTTTCCAATGGTTATCCCCCACATCAGGGCAATTTCCTAGGCATTACTCACCCGTCCGCCGCTCGCCGCCCAACAAATCCTCCGAAGATTCAATGTTGTCGCTGCCGCTCGACTTGCATGTGTTAGGCCTGCCGCCAGCGTTCAATCTGAGCCATGATCAAACTCTTCAATTTAAGATTTTGTTCGGCTCAATGAATACTGACTTCAAAACTGCTCTTACTCGAAAGTAAGAAGTAATTTTAAAGCTATTATCGTTCCAACAGAACGATAATGAATTGACTGTGCCAAGTCTTTCGACTCGTTTGGTCACTCAGTTCATTGAAACCTAATTTGATACCGAGGTATCTAATTGGATTATCATCAACGAGTGCCCACACAGATTGATAGGTCTATATTGTTAAAGAGCTTGCTTCGTAAGCTTTACTATCGAAGCGGATGCGTATTCTAAGGAATTAATTTTAGTGTCAAACACTTTTAAAATTAATTTTAGAAGCTTTTCTTTCGCCTCGTTGCCAACCGCTTTTGCGTTTCCGCTTTGCCCTGACAACGGATGCGCATTATAGGAGATGATTTTTCTTGGCAACCCTTTTTAGAAAAACTTAAAAAGCGTTGAGTGATGAAATCTCACTCAAACGCTTGTTTTTGGCACTCAGTTGTTAACCTCAAGTAGCAAATAGGCAATCAATATGTATCTAACCAAGACTCTTCAAAGCTTGTGATATCAAGATCCAATGACTTCCCCGCTTCGAATTGCTCAATAGCCTCTAATTCTTTATTTACACTGCTCATCGTCAATGTGTTGTTGTCTAACTCAAACACCTGACTTTGAGTCGTATAGTAGAACTTAAGTATCGTCAGCGCTTTTACATCGTGCTCGGTAGAAGCGGCTTTAATACTTTTAAGTTTGCGAAAGATCTTGTTGTGGAGCTGCTTGAGTTGCCATACATACAACACTTCTTCCATGTATGGCCGAGTTTTAAATTGATTCAGTAAAGAGAGTGACGTTGCGAACGCGAGAACCACACCAATCAAGTTCCAGTGAAAATTTCCCGTTGATTGATCAGGAACGGTGTCTGTATTTCCAAATAAAACGATCAACACTGTGCTAAATGCAAGGGAGGATATCGCAAGCAGTGCTACAAAGCCGCCAATGACGAGATTCACTTTCTTTCTATAAACTTGTTTGTTTATTTTTTTAACTTCCATATACCGCTCCTAAACAGATTACTTCTATTCTAACGAGTACACACAGCACAACAATCGAAGCTTTGTAAATAAGTTCACATTTACTATTAAGCTCAC
The DNA here is from genome assembly GCF_003544875.1 of Vibrio alfacsensis. Lineage (NCBI taxonomy): Bacteria > Pseudomonadati > Pseudomonadota > Gammaproteobacteria > Vibrionales > Vibrionaceae > Vibrio > Vibrio alfacsensis. Next base: position 194,330 of record NZ_CP032094.1, on the reverse strand, counting down.
AGCTTGCCCTCTCTCTATTGCGATAGACTTCAACGCACTGGACAAATGATTATCTAACCACAAAATCAACGCTACTTCTGGACCTAGCATATTGCGCTTACTTAGGTATATACTCCGCGCATTCACTCTTTCTATATAGAGGCTACATTTATGCGCTCTTTTGTTTTACGAGCTCGCGCCGCACCCACCACCAGCAAGGCACTGTTAGAAGGTGTTGGTAATGAAGCGCATACAGAGATTCTTGCTCATACCATGATGAACACTATGTTCGTTGCTCAATCGCACCGTGAAGATGTGGTTGTGCATTTGGTTTTAGAAAGCACAAAAGATTTCTCACGTACCATTACTATTCGCTCCAACGATATCACCAACATTGGCGGCTTCCATGAGTCAACCTTGATTGCAGCAGTGGCTCGCGCTTTGGATGCTTCGGTTGGTATGGGTAAAGAGCAACTTCGTGAAGTCGAACCTGGTATCACCGTTCGCACAGTGAGTTTCGAACGACTTGTGCAAGAACTGGCAGAAGACCACCAGCTATATATGTTGGATAAAAAAGGCGAATTTGTTCGTGATGCAGAAATCGGTGGAAACCCATGTTTCTTGCTAACTGACCACATCCCGATGCCGAAAAAGTCTTTCAATAGCTTAAAGCGCCTTGGCACAGAGAAGATCAGCTTAGGTCCTAAGATGCTTTTCGCTTCCCAGTGTGTGGTATTGATCCACAATGAGTTGGACATTCGCGAATTTTAATTCTCGCGAGTTAATCATTCGATATAAGAAAGAGGACTCCATTGAGTCCTCTTTTTGTTTCTATAGGAGTTCTAGGTTTACTTACCACCAATGCTCAAACGAGCAAAGCGAACGTCTGGCGAGAAGAAAGTGCGGCTATCGTTAATTAGCTGAGTATCACCCACTGCCTCAACTTCTTGCAGCATCTTGTAGAAGTTACCCGCTACTGTAATACCACGTACTGGTTGAATGCGCTCACCATCACGGCACAAGAAGCCACTCGCACCAAATGAGAAGTCACCACTCACTGCATCCGCCCCAGAATGGACACCTTGAAGTTCGACTAACTCTAGGTACTCACCCGCTTTTACTTCTGACGCACTGCTGTTGCCTGTCGCAATCACTTTATGATTTGCTGATACGTCTAGGCTTGATTTTGCACCTCGAGCAGCACTTGCTGTCGAGACTGCGCCCAAGTAACTTGCGGTCTGGCTATTGTGTAGCAAGGTTTTCAACTCACCATTAGCAATCATCACATTGTCTTGAGTAGCAAAGCCTTCACTATCAAAACTCGCGATTGCCATACCATTTGGCATATAAGCCGTATCAGTAAAGGTAATCAAATCACTCGCAACACGTTGACCAAGCTTGTCACCCAGTGGCGTAATGCCTTTCATCGCGCTTACGCCAGAGAAAGCACTGCCGAAAGCACCGAATAAACTTGCTAGCGCATTGATGTGGAAGATAGCAGGGTAGTTACCCGTCGCAACCGGCGCGCCTTCAAGAAGATCGCGAGCAAGGTTATAGCCACCTTCTATACAATAAGCTGGATTCAACTCATCAAAACGACGACCCAGTGACATTCTACCTGCCATCGACTGTTTGCCGTCTTTTTCAAACAAGGTATATGCGTAACAAGTGAACGAGCGCTCGAAGTGTTGACACAATGTGCCTTGAGTATTGGCAATGATTAGTTGTGTTTCGCCATCGCTGTAACCATTGTAAGGTGCGCTAGAAGCGTAAGGCCGAGCCACTACGCCTTGCTCAAGTGCGAGAGACAGTTCGATTTTTTCGTCAACAGAAGTCGTATCTCCTTGTGAAATCTCAGCAACATCAGTCGAGATTTGGCTGTTCACGCAACTAATCGTCTGATGTTCATCTTGCTTGGAAAAGCGAGCGCTTTGCAGTGCGTTGGTCAGCATCAAATCTAAGCTTGGTTGCTCTAACGACTCAGAATAGCTTGTTGCAACGCGCGCATCTTTCACGACACGAACACCCAGAACTTGGCTTGAGCTTACTTTGTACTCATCCAACTTTCCTTGGTTCGCTTTCAAAGAAAAGCTGCTGTTGCGGTTTACAATGACGTCCGCTTCTGCGCCTTGGCGTTTTGCTTCTGATAGGACGTAATCAACCGCATTAAGAAGTTGTTGTTCTTGGCTCATTAGTTACCGCCTCCTACCAGAATGTTATCGACTTTCAGCGTTGGCTGACCGACTGTTGTTGGCACTGAACCACTCACGGAACCACACATGCCCGGCGCAAGCGCCATGTCTTTGCCGACCATGCTGATTTCCTTCAACACTTTTGGACCCGTGCTGATCAGCGTTGCTGTTTTCAGAGGTTTGGTGATTTTGCCATTTTCAATGAGATAAGCTTCACGAACAGCAAAGTTGAACTCCCCCGTACCCGGTTGAACCGAGCCGCCGCCCATCTTCTTCGCATAGATACCACGCTCGATGCCTGCCAGCATGTCATCAAGTGAATGCTCGCCTTCTTCGATAAAGGTGTTACGCATACGCGAGGTTGGTGCGAACTTGTAGTTTTGACGACGACCAGAACCCGTAGGCTCATAACCTGTCTTCATGCCACCCATTTTATCGACCATGAAGCTTGTTAGCTTACCGTCTTTGATCAATTGAGTGCGCTGAGTCTTCATGCCTTCATCATCAACGTGAATCGAGCCCCATTCGTTGGTCATGGTACCATCATCGACTGCACTCACAGCTGTATGAGCAACCATTTCGCCCATCTTGTCGTGGAAGACTGATGCTTTCTTCGCAACCGAAGTGGTTTCGAGCAAGTGACCACACGCTTCATGGAAGATTACTCCGCCAAAGCCGTTACCAATCACTACTGGCATTTCACCCGATGGACAAGCATCCGCGCCAAGTTTTACTAACGCTTGTTGCGCGATAGTTTGACCTAGCTCTTTCGCATCCAGCTGTTCACCGAACTCCCAACCAGCAAGAGCGCCAGGACCTTCCATACCAGAAGACTGCTCATTACCTTTTTGAGCGACAGTATTACCAGCAACTCGGATGTAGTGGCGAGTATCGTCAACGTGTAGACCTTCTGAGTTGAAGATAGACACTTGTTGTTCGCGCTGAAGAACGCTGCCGATGAACTGGCTGATATGTTCACTCTCTGCGCGAGCGGCTTGATCGACTTTCAATAAAAAAGCGATTTTAGAATCTAGGTTGGCGTCTTTGCCAAGTGGCATACGACAACCATGTTGAATTGGGTAGCGGTTCAGATTGAGAGAACCTACTGAGGCAATTTGCTCACGCTTGTCTTTTGCTGCAAGCAATGAGGTGACGCGTTTTAGCTCTTTTTCATCTGTGCTGTTGGTGTAACCGTAAAGCACCTTATGACCGAAAAAGAGGCGAATACCGATACCAAAATCGATACCTGAATTAACCTTATCCACTTCACCGGATGCAATCTGGACAGTGTTGGTTTGGTGGTGTTCAACGAATAGCTCTGCGAAATCAGCCCCTAAAAAGAGAGCATGATCGATCACCGCTTTCGCTGTTACAGAATTAAGCATGAAATCTCCTTGCTCGTTGATCGTTCTCGCCGTCCTGACCTTTGAGCAAACCTGGTAGGTGATACCAAACGAACTCAAAGATATATTGGCAACGCATTAAACTTTAACACTTTTTTAACCTTGTTTTGTGCTAATCCTTGCTAAATCAAACAACGATTCGTTATGTAATATGTCGAACTATCAATAATAAATGGAGTCTTTCTCTACCACTTTCAATGCAAAACATCATTTGTTCCAAGAACTTTCCAGTCAATTTTAATTAACAGAGATAAAAATACTCAATACCGATATCAAACAGAGTTGGACTTCTCAAAATTTATCGATTGTTTGATTCAAACGAAAAAATCCATACATCTACTATTCGTGAACTGCTATTATCCTAGCGAAATAGTCGGGGAGCCAATGCAGTAATTGTATCGGCTGAGATCAAAATAGAGACCCGTTGAACCTGATTCAGTTAGTACTGACGTAGGGAACTATCATTACTTTGCCACTAGCCGATCTTGAATATCCATCAGTTTAGCTAGCCTCAACGGATCCGATCACCGATCTTCCCTTGCGAGAACCAAAGTCAGTTCCTATACGTCTTTTAATAGGAGCGACCATGGCGCAGCAATCAAACCAAGAACAACCATCCGCAGAGTCGAAAACACAAACGACAGTACCGTCAACCACCCCGATTGTATTGACGATCGCAGGGTCGGACAGTGGCGGCGGCGCAGGCATTCAAGCAGACATCAAAGCCATATCCGCAACCGGAAGCTTTGCCTGTTCGGTGATTACTGCTATTACCTCGCAAAATACACAGGGTGTTTCCGCTATTTTCCCGATACCTTTAGATCATGTTGAAAGCCAGCTCGATTCCGTTTTTACCGACCTCAACATCGTTGCAGTCAAAGTAGGTATGTTAGCCGATTCCAACATCATCAAAGTCGTTGCCAGCAAAATTAAACAATACCAGCCAAAGCATCTCGTAATTGATCCTGTAATGGTCGCCACCAGCGGCGATCTATTATTGGAACAGTCGGCAATCAGCACATTGAAAGAAGCATTGATTCCGCTCGCTGACATCATTACTCCAAATTTACCAGAGGGTGCAGCGCTTACGGGTAAGGCGGTTCCTCAATCAGAGTCTGAGATGAATGACATGATTACCGACTTACGCGCTCTCGGTGCAAAAGCGGTACTGTTAAAAGGCGGGCATTTAGAAAAAGATGAAAACAGTAACGATCTCTTGATCCTGCAAGACAGTGCTGAACTCATCAGTGCGAAACGATTCCCAACCAAAAACACACACGGTACTGGCTGCACGCTTTCATCCGCTATCGCCTCTTACCTTGGCCAAGAGAACAGTCTAAATAGAGCCGTACACTTGGGTAAAGAATACATCACCCAAGCTATTGCTCATGCCGATGAGTTAGATGTCGGCCAAGGTCACGGCCCTGTGCATCATTTCTTTGCTGGTCCAAACTTTGGCAAAAACAATAATGCGCGTTAGAACTCTGGGTCTTCAACTTTCGGACGCCGGCCTACAATACAAAGATAGCCTGACCCCCACGCTAGCAAGGTTGAGCATGAACATCCCTGCGAACAAATGGACAGTCTTACTTGGTCGCAGTGGTTGTGGTAAAACGACGATCCTGCGTTATCTCGCGGGTCTGCTGGATGACAAGGTTGATTGGTATGGTGAGCTGACCACCACGGATGGCATCGCCTTGCGCGATCGCATTGCCTACATGGCGCAGCAAGACCTGCTACTGCCATGGTTGAACGTATTAGACAACGTCTGCCTAAGTTCACGATTTTCTTATTCAACAAGTCCTAATGGGTTCGAACAAAACAAGCAACGTGCGCTGACCTTATTAAAACAAGTTGGATTGGCAGAATACGCAAACACTAAACCCGATCAACTGTCTGGCGGCATGAGACAACGTGTCGCTCTTGCCCGTACTCTCATGCAAGACAAGCCCTTAGTTCTGATGGATGAACCTTTCTCGGCGCTTGATGCCGTGACTCGTCATAAACTGCAAACCTTATCTGCCGAATTACTAAAAGATAAGACCGTCGTATTGATCACTCATGATCCCCAAGAAGCGGTGCGACTAGCTCACCAACTCTATGTATTGCAGGGTACGCCTGCGCAAGCTCTTCACCTTGTTGTTCCAAACTCTAAGCCACCGAGAGTGCTCGACGGTGAATGTGCTGCATTACAACAAGCCATATTGGATCAATTGGAGAAAGACTATGAGTGACATGACTCAGTACAACTCCATTTCAACGAAAATAGGTAAAAAGGAGCGAGTGACTCATCCGGCACTTCGCTTGGTAATCAGCACGACTGTCATCTTGGGCTTGTGGCAACTGGCTGTTGTCGTATTCGACATGCCAAGTTTCATCTTACCCTCGCCAATTGAAGTTCTGGACAGATTAGTGACTCGTTATGACGTATTGCTCAAACATACTTGGGTTACGGCTCAAGAGATCTTGTTTGGTCTGGTGCTTGGATTATCAATGGGCTTGTTCTTCGCATTACAAATGCTGATGTTCGAACCTCTCAAACGTTGGCTCCTGCCCATTCTGATTGCCAGCCAAGCAATACCGGTATTTGCGATCGCGCCTGTGCTCATGCTTTGGCTAGGTTATGGCATCGCATCAAAAGTTGTGATGGCGGCGATCATCATCTTTTTCCCCGTCACGACATGTTGTTACGACGGTCTTCGAAATACACCAACCGGTTATCTCGATCTTGCTAAAACTATGGGAGCGTCGAAATGGCAATTGCTGCGTCATATCCAGTTGCCTGCCGCTCTACCTACACTGGCATCCGGCATTCGTGTCGCCGTTGTTATTGCACCGATTGGTGCCGTAGTAGGTGAATGGGTTGGTTCAAGTGAGGGCTTAGGCTATCTGATGTTACAAGCCAACGCTCGCATGATCATTGATGAAATGTTTGCGGCGCTGTTTATCCTCGCCGTGTTGTCAATCGCACTCTACTTCATCACCGATAAATTATTGAAAAAAGCCATCCCTTGGGAAAACAAGTAATTACAGAAGATAGCCACAGTAAATAGGGAAAGAAAAGGAAGAACCCCGTGAATAAAAATAAACTTATGAGCGCTGCTGCTCTACTCGCTTCAGTGGTATCAACCAACGTACTTGGTGCCGAAAAAGAGATGACGCTAATGCTGGATTGGTTCGTCAACCCAAACCATGGTCCTATCGTGATCGCCAAAGAGCGTGGTTACTTCAAAGAGCAAGGTCTGAAAGTCAACATTCAAGAGCCCGCAGACCCAAGCACACCACCTAAGTTGGTCGCGGCAGGTAAAGTCGACATGGCGATTTCTTACCAACCAAGCCTGACAATTGATGTCGCGGCTGGCTTGCCATTAATCCGCTCTGCGACTCTGATTGCTACGCCACTCAACACGCTGATGGTGTTGGATAACGGTAAGAACGAAAACCTTGGTGATTTGAAAGGCAAAAAGATCGGTATTGCGATCGCAGGTAACGAAGAAGCAACTATCGGCACCATGCTAGCTCAAGAGAACGTGAAGTTTTCTGAAGTACAAATCATCAACGTAGGTTGGGCACTGTCTTCATCTCTCGCATCTGGCAAAGTAGATGCGATTTGGGGCGGTCTACGTAACTTCGAAACCAACCAACTTGCACTAGAGGGTTACAAAGCCAAAGCTTTCTTCCCTGAAGAACACGGCGTGCCAGCATATGACGAGTTGGTGTTCGTAGCGAATGCAAACTCCTACGACAAAGACGCGATCAAAGCATTCAACAAAGCGCTAGAGCAAGCGACTACTTACATCGTTAATCATCCAAAAGCGTCTTGGAAAGAGTTCGTGGCTTATTCACCAGACACCCTCAACAACGAACTTAACCAACGCGCTTGGAACGACACGCTAACTCGTTTCGCTCTTCGTCCATCCGCAGTAGATCTGAAACGCTACGATGATTATGCCGAATTCATGTATTCACAAAACATCATCGAAACACTGCCAAAAGCAAAAGATTACGTACCGAACTTTGACTAATCCTACTGACCTTAGGCTCAAAGCCTAAGGTCTATTGATAACGAGATACCTATAATGACATACCAAGATTTGATCGACGCTTGCCGCCAAGATTGGCAAGAATACACCGAGCATGCTTTCGTGCAGCAATTGGCGCAAGGCACTCTGGCTCAACCTTGTTTTCTGCATTATCTAAAGCAGGATTTTCTGTTCCTAAAACAGTACGCTCGAGCTTACGCATTAGCGATCTACAAAGCGCGTACTTTGGATGACATGCGCCGCGCTCTCCCAAGCGTACATGCATTGCTCGATTCTGAAATCGCCCACCACGTGACTTACTGTGAGCAATGGGGATTAACTGAATCTGACTTAGAAAACGAGCCAGAAGATTTCGGCACTGTGGCTTACACCCGTTACGTTTTGGATGCAGGTATGACGGGGGATCTCGTTGATCTTTACGCGGCACTAGCGCCATGTTCTATCGGCTATGGTGTGATTGGTAAGATGCTGATTGAAGATGAAAACACGGTAATCGAAGGTAACCCATACGCAAGTTGGATTAACCTCTACGGTGGTGAAGAGTTCCAATCTGGTGTCGCAAAAGGTGCAGAACACTTTAATCAGTTATTGGCGGAAATCGATATCAACAGCCAGCGCGGTCAAAACCTGATTCAGGTATTCAAAACTGCAACGCGTATGGAAGTGGCATTCTGGCAACAAGGTCTGAACGCTCAGCAAGATTAATCGGAGAGTCTCATGTTAATTGAACAAATCACCCAAGCATTAACGGCAGTACGCCAGCAAAAGCCATTGGTCGTCAACATCACTAACTACGTGGTGATGAACAACACGGCAAACGCCCTATTGGCTATCGGTGCTTCCCCAATCATGGCGCACTCCAAACAAGAAATGGCAGAGATGATGTCGTTCGCTGGTTCACTGGTTATCAATATCGGTACCCTAGATAGCGTTTGGACACCGCGTATGAGTTATGCCGTAGAGCAAGCCAATGCCAATGGCAAAATCGTTGTGCTCGATCCTGTCGGTTGTGGAGCAAGCTCACTACGTACCGAGACATCACGTGAGATCGCACGCCTTGCAGACAAACTCATCATCCGTGGTAACGCCTCAGAAATCATTGCTCTTGCTGGCGAGCAAGCACAAAGCAAAGGCGTCGATGCGCTAGACAGTAGCGACGCAGCGCTTGGTGCAGCCAACTTCTTAGTCGCAGAGTACGGTGCAAACGTGGTGATTTCTGGCGAGACCGATTACATCGTCACAAAAGAGCAGACCGTGCAGCTAAACAATGGTCACGAGATGATGCCATACGTAACCGGAATGGGCTGTACGCTAACGGCACTGACAGGCGCATTTGCTGCTGTTGGTGATGAAACGGGACTTGCTGCGGCGGCGGTACTTGGCGTTGTTGGTGAAATTGCTGCGGAACAAGCTCGAGGACCTGGTAGCCTGCAAATGAACCTGTTGGATGAGCTTTACCAGTTGGATGAAGAAACGCTCGCCAAGCGCCTAAAACTGCAAGTGAGCTAAGTTTTTCTCTAACAATTACCAGCCTCTCATTCCATATGGATGAGAGGCCCAAAGGAAACAAAATGAACGCCTATCGTTTATATTTAGTCACCGATGACCAGCAAGATTTAGCCACACTAAAGCGTGTTGTGAGAAAAGCCGTGGAAGGTGGCGTGACTATGGTACAAATTCGTGAAAAACACGGCGATGTACGAGCATTTATCGAACGAGCTCAAGCAGTCAAAGCGATTCTCAAAGATACCGATGTGCCTTTGATCATCAATGACCGCGTCGATGTCGCGCTGGCTGTCGATGCTGATGGTGTCCACCTCGGACAATCAGATATGCCGGCAACCGTTGCTCGTGAGTTAATTGGACCAAACAAAATTCTTGGCCTATCCATCGAAAATGAAGAGCAACTTGCACAAGCAGATTCTTTGCCGATTGATTACATTGGTCTCAGTGCCATCTTCGCAACACCAACCAAAACCAACACCAAAAAGCACTGGGGTACTGATGGTCTGAAGATCGCTCTAAGCACGACCTCACTACCGATTGTTGCCATTGGCGGCATTAACGAAAGTAACATTCCTCAGCTTAGCGCCACTGGTGTTCATGGCTTGGCTTTGGTTTCAGCAATTTGCCACGCTGAAGATCCCAAAGCAGCATCGGAATATCTACTAAGCCTGATGAGCTAAGATTCCGTCATGTTTATTTCAAGGCGTTTATGGATTAACGCCTTGATATTCCAACATCATATAGCCTCTTCCCTCTCTGGCAATTTTCTCGGTTGAATTGACAAAGCGTTGATGAGTTTTTCACATCGACTATCGTAAGATAGCGACCTGATTTTTACTGCTGCGTAACTCTTAATGAAAACCCAAAAATACGTAATGAAAACCAAAAAATACGAATTGATGATGTTGACCTTTTTCGTCGCAGGCATATTTCCTCTCTCGCTACTTGCCTCTTATCACGACCTTACTTCTCACGTTTCTGATGGCACCGGCATCTTAATTACGTTGTTGACGGACTCTGCGGGTAGTAAAGGCTTTTTGATTACCCTGACACTATTAATTCTGTCACTGTATCGTTTCAAGCCAACAAAGACAGAATGGATACAAAAACTCTCCATGCTTGGGCTGTTATTGGTGATTGGCTTTGCAAGTAAAACCGGCTTAAAGCTCATGACAGAGAGTCCACGTCCCTACACTGAGTTACTCGCAGCAGAACAATTAATTGAGCATCCAGAAACGTTTTATCAACTAGACGCCGCTGAGCAAGCCGATATTATTGGTCAGATTTCAGAAAAGTAAGTGAATGGCGCACGCTCCACTGGCAAGGCGAAAAGACTACTCTTTCCCATCTGGTCATACGATTTTCGTTTCAATCTGTTTAGCTTTCTTTGGTGGGTTATTTTTGCAGAATCAGTGCTATTTTTCTGCTGCAACTTTGTGGGTGTGGGCTATAGGCGTAGCGTACAGCCGTTTGTGGCTAGGCATGCACAGAATTGAGGATTTGATTGGCTCAGTGGTGTTTGTCGCTGTGGTCGTTACCTTACTGCCTACATTTCAAATTACTAAAACGCCTTTCGTTGCCTTAGCAACCAAGTAAAAGTCTTTAAAAATAGACAAAAAGAAGCCAGCAAACAGCTGGCTTCGTTCATTTTAAACATTGGGATCGAAACTAAGATTAAGCATTCTTAGGTGGTGTAAATGCCGTTAGCTCTAGCACTGGGCCGTCGTACTTCTCGATACGGACCAATGCAGAGTTTGCCGCACAACCGTTCGCAAGACGAGAGGTTGGAATATCGAGCGTTAGAACGTTACAGCCCCCGTTCTTACAGATGCCTGTTTTCGGGTCTAGATCTGGCCAACCACCTTCATGGATACATACAGAGCCTTGCTTGATACCATCAGTAACCAATGCCCCCACCAGAACTTGGCCACGACCGTTGTAAGCTCGGACAAGATCACCTGTCTTAATACCACGCGTTTTTGCATCTTCTGGGTGAATAGAGATCGGTTCACGATCAGCAATCGCATACTTTTCACGAAGTTTCGCGTAGTTGAACTGGCTGTGTAGGCGATGCGCTGAGTGCGCCGTCATTAACTGCAGCTCACCGTCAGTTGCGTTACCCGTGTATTCAGTTGGTTCCAACCAAGTTGGGTGTGGAGGACAATCTTCTAGCTGGTAGCCCTCGATGGTACGAGAAAAGATCTCAAACTTACCGCTTGGTGTGCCTAATGGGTTCATGATCGGATTCTCACGGAACTCTGCATAACGAACAAACTGAGCGTTCTTATCGTTCCACTTCATCTCGATTAACTGATTATCTTCCCAGAACTTACTGAAGTTTGGCATTGCGATGCGTTGACCACGACCGCCTTGCTGTGCTGCCTTGTAGAAGCCATACAGCCATTCCATTTCAGTTTTGCCTTCGGTGTAAACATCACGTCCACCCGGAGCAAGTAGTTCTGCCATATCCGCAAATACATCGAAGTCGTTACGCGCTTCACCTTGGGGCTCAACCACTTGCTTCATTGGCACGAGGTGTTGGTTACTGTAGTCACCTGTCATGGTCATATCGTTACGCTCGAACGATGTGGTGATAGGTAGAACAATATCCGCGTGCTTTGCTGCCGCTGTCCAGTATGGTTCAGAGATAACGATCAGCTCAGGTTTTTGCCACGCTTTGATCAAACGGTTAGTGTCTTGGTGGTGAGTAAAGTTCGCACCGCCTGCCCACCAAATCATCTTGATCTCTGGGAACGTTAAGTCATGACCATTGTGGTGGTAGCTCATGCCAGGGTTTTCTAACGCTTCAACAATGCGTGCGACTGGGAATGCATTCACAGAGCCAGAAACCGCCCAGTCGTTGCCTGCAGAAGAGCCGCCACCGAGTGAGGCTGAAATTGCCGGTAGTACGCCAGCATCACGTGCTGGGTTACCGCCATTTGAGTAGTGGTAAGACAAACCGAAACCACCACCTGGTAAACCGATTTGGCCCAACATGGTTGCTAGAGTGACTAACATCCAGTGGCGTTGCTCACCGTACTGCTGACGCTGCATCCCCCAACCAGACATCAGCATTGTGCGATTATTGCTAAAGATATCCGCAAGCAATTCAAGCTGTTTCACTGGCACGCCACAGATCTTAGACGCCCACTCAGCTGACTTCTCAACGCCATCTTCTTTACCCATGAGGTAAGCTTCGAAAACATCGTAGCCAGTGGTGTACTTCGCAAGGAATTCTTTGTCGTGTTTACCTTGTTTAACCAACGTATGTGCGATACCCATCATCATCGCCACATCAGTCATAGGGTGAGGCGCAATCCACTGTGCGTTATCACCAAAGAACTCAATCGTCTCAGAACGCATTGGGTCGATAGCGATAACCGTTTTGCCAGACTTCTTAAGCTGATGGAAGAATTCAAGACCTGCGCAGTCTGTTGAGCTCCACGCGATTTTCAGCGTGTTGATTGGGTTAAGACCCCAAAGCACGACAACATCACTATGCTCAAGTACCACTGGATAAGTCGTTTGTTGTTCGTAAACTTCGATAGAACCCACAACGTGCGGCATGATCACTTGAGCAGCACCCGTAGAATAGTCACCCAAGTGACCTGAGTAACCGCCCGCCATACTCATGTAACGTTGCAATAGCGTTTGAGCTTTATGCAATACGCCGCTTGAGCGCCATCCGTAAGAGCCTGCGAATACAGATTCCGCACCGTGCTCTTTGCGAATACGCATGTGTTGCTCGTGAATCAGCTTGTAAACTTCATCCCAAGACACGCGAATAAATTCATCGCTACCACGCACACCCTCTGGCGCCGATGGATTTGCCAAAAAGCCTTTACGTACCATAGGGTACTTAACGCGCGCTTTAGTATGAACTTGATCTGGGCCCGTTGTTTGTAGGCTGTTTGGAACCGTTTGTGCCAATGCGTTTGTGGTTGAAACCAGCTTGCCATCTTTCACTTCACACAACATTGGGCCCATACGACCTGCCGTTAGTACACCTGAACCTCGTTTATCTGAAGCCAATGCACTCATTGGTGTCAATGAAGTAAATGCCAACGCACCTGCGGTTAGTCCGGTGCCTTTTAGAAATCCGCGACGAGTTAAATTAGTCATAATCTTATCCTTCTATTTCTCTATTAGTGACCAACCACATCTTTCGCGTGGTGCTGGAAGAACTTAGTCAAAATTTCTAGGTTTTCAGCGGTAATATCCGTGCGATCACCCATACTCTTCGCTACAGGACCCCATGCGTTCACAGTAAAGTGATTTGAAGGAATTTTCGCGTGACAAGTTGCACAGTAAACATTGTCCAACTCTTCTGCGTATGACCAAACCGGCTCTAGCGTATCAACCACTGGTGAATCGATCGTTGCCGTTAGAGAAACAGGACGCCATTCATTGCCGTACACATCTGCTTTGAACTCGCCCGCGTCAACGGCTTGTTGGCCTTGTTCGGATAGTGTTGCAACAATCGCGCGTTGACCTTCACCCATGTAAAGCACTTGCTCTGCACCTTTCATTTGGAATGCATCGATCTTAACGGTGCGGTTATCACCCTCTGATTTCACAACGTCTAATTTCGTTGTTGGGTTAATCGTACCAAAGTCGCCCATGTTGATCGTCGTCACTGGGTAAACCACTTTCGCGTCTACAGCTGTCTTGGTTGTGAAGCTCATCAGTGTTTCAAAGGCTTTACTATCAAGCTCCGCTTCAGGAGCAAAGTGCGCAACACCTTTGTGGCAGTCGATACACGTTTGATCATTCGCTTTGCCGTATGCGTGCATCTTCGCCGCATCACGTGATTGCTCGAACTCTTCCATTGCATCGAAGTCGTGACAAGAACGACAGGTTGCCGAATCGTTTTCACGGAACTGCTCCCAAACCATCTCAGCAAGTTCAGTACGGTGTGCTTCGTATTTTTCTGGCGTATCAATCTTACCAGTAACGAACTCATGATAGATGTCTTTCGACGCGCGGATCTTAGTGATCAAATAGTCCATTGGCTCTTGCGGAATGTGACAGTCTGAACATTCTGCACGAATGCCTTTGGCATTACTGAAGTGAACAGAGCCTTGATACTCTTTATAAGGGATTTCCATAGAGTGGCAGGAGAGACAAAACTCCGTATCAGAAGTGTAGTGCATAACAGCGGCAGAACCGCCCAAGGTTAACCAGCCCAAGCCGACGCCAGCAGCGACGAGCAGAGCAACATATCTTTTTTTCATCGACATAATTAGAAACAAATGCTCACATTTAGTAATTTGCGATCGTAATTTACCTCTTTAGTATTACAGGTTATTGATCCACATCATATGTGTATTACAACCACTGTCTTAATTTTGAAGAATTGTGGTTTTAGCCCACTTCAAACTGCCAATCACTCTATGGGAGTAACGAAAAGCAACGTGAGTCGCATTTATCCCAATGGCATGCGCTCTGCGTGATAAAAAACGATAGGATGTTCTGATATAGGAGATTCGAACATGATTTATCTTTTCGATTGGGGTAACACCTTAATGGTCGATGTTCCCCATGCACAAGGAAAAATGTGCGATTGGGAGCACGTAGAAACCATCCCTAAAGCAAGAGAAATGCTCTCGGAGTTGTCACAGAACCACTCTATTTATATCGCGACCAGTGCATCCGATTCACGATTAGAAGATGTACAAAAAGCGTTCCAGCGTGTCGAACTCGATCCATTCATCTCTGGCTATTTTTGTTATGCGAACCTTGGCGTTAAGAAAAACCACCCCGCTTTCTATCAAGCGATTGCAGCGCAACTTAAGGTAAAACCAACGCAACTTACGATGGTTGGCGATCTTCCCCAGAAAGATATCTATCCAGCAATGAAGGCTGGGTTAAACACGATTTGGTTCAACCCTAAACAGTTAACTGCACCTGAGCAGTCTATACCTCACCAAATCCACTGCTTATCCGAGCTTATTTAAACCATGAATTTCCAAACCTTTCAAAATGAAAAGGAGTTGGTGTTTATGTATAAAATTCATCTATAGTGCAGGAAAGACAGATGCAAATCAGGCCGATCAAAATAGAAGATATTGACCAATTTATCGTACTTTGGAATCGCGTGTATGAGGAAGGTGAATATCTACGCTCACCCGCACCAGAACAAAGCAAGGTGACCGAGGTGTTAACGCGTGTAGAAAAGGAATCCATTCCCCAGTTCGTCGCGTTTGATGAACAACATTTGGTTGGTAGCGTCGAAATATTTCCGGCCAGCATGTGTGGTTATGAGGGTGAGGAATTTATCCACACAGGTATTCTTGGTATTCATATCGATCATCAGTATCGAAATAAAGGGCTTGGTAAACAGCTTCTCGCCATCGCTATTCAACATGGATGGGATTATGGTTTTGACACTATTATGCTCAATGTTTACAAGCACAACCTTCCCGCTATCGCGCTATATGAACGTTTTAACTTTGAACATTGTGGAGAATTAGGCGTCGTCACTTTAGCAAATGGCAAGCGTGTCATGAGCCAAAAGATGGAATTAAAGCGCTGCTTACTGACAAGAAAATTCTGAACAAAAAGTCCACCGATCATACATTTAATTTAGCCCAAAGCTTTCGCTTTGAGTATCTGAAAAAATCGAATATACGATAAATCTGGAAATGTTCGATGTAACTTTAAATACCTGACAAAACATGCCCCGAACCAACATTTGGGCATGTTTTATACGGGTTAAAATAACAAACAATGAAACAAGTCCAATCGAATCATTAACAACCGCCTGTCACACTCCCTTTACCACCGATTCTGTAGATGATTGATTAACATAATAAAAGTAACACTCTTCTTCGGCTAACGTGTACCCCTGAGGCCAGACATAAACGACGCGGTCTAAACCAGAATAGTCGGAAAACTGATAGTCTGGAATATCAACAAAATTAGCACTATTTGGATATTGTTGACCAATAATGCAAAAATCACTGCCCTCACATGGCTCATCTATTTGGGAACCTCCTGCGACAGGAAGAGCAATCTCCAATAAAGCTCTGATACTATCGGCACTCGCTTCAGGCATGCCATTGAGCAGCTTTACATTCCTATCGATATAAATAATCTGACGTTCATTTTCCGCATCATCAATAACCACTCTGGCATGAAAAAATTTGAGTGCGGTATTCAAGGAAGAATGGGAGCTTTGCAACATTGCCGCGTAAGCTTGACGATGAATATCAAGTAAAACCGGCATAGCCGCCAACGCAATCGAACCGAGCGTTGCAATGACAATTGAAATTTCCAATAAGGTGAATCCTTTTTGCTTCACTTTTTTATCTCAACTCAGGCAATCAAATGTACATACCCAATGGGTTTCAAGGTGCAAGATTCACAGCGATAAGATCTTCAAATCATCGCGATATCGATAAGCCAAGCGATTCAGCTATGCAGAGAACCTTGAGATTAATAGGGATGAAAAACGCTCACTTTTTTTGGAGCGCGAAACCAATATATCTTTGATTTTGTGAAGATAAATAGGGAAAGATAGGAAAAGTACTAGCGACATTAGACATTGAGAGTCACAATGCAATTACAATGAAATGAACTACAATGTGTATCAAAAACTGGAATTATCTCAATATGTTAAGATGTATAACGTTGAGGCGAATTACTATCCGTGGACCTGCGGTTTAAAAAACACCGAATGCCTCAACAATTATCGGTTACGCGTTCAATAACGGGACATTATTGCGGATCAAACCGCGACGTACATTCGTACACATTTTTCCAAATCGACGAATTTCATCAAACTGAGGAGTAATGCCACGATCCAGAGCCGATTCCCAGTAAGTCAATTCTGAGTCCACCATTTCCAACAATTTTTTAGGGCAACCAATACACTTACCCTCTGGCCCACAAACGAACGTCTCCGGCTCATAAATCGGTAATTCAGCTTTCACTTGTGCAATGATATCGCGCATTGCGGTCATTCGGTCTGGTTTGATGGTCATCATGCGGCTCCAAAAAAAAGATGAGGGGCGCGATTGTACTCTCTAGCACACAAAAATCCTCTTTTTGTATTTTCAGACAGTATTTCTCCTTATATTCACGCTCGGAAAGAACACATAAAAATAAGGTTATATTTTACTGTCTAAAGCAAAGGACTCTATACTTACAACAGGTAATCTCTAGAAGCTTGGCTTATCGGTGATCGTTACGTGAAACGCATAGTCAGTACCGAACATCTTCTTGAGGTTGTGTGGGTAACAATCTGAAATTATGACCAAAGGGAATGAATATGGAACTGCGTAACAAAGCGGGTGACACGGCAAAAATTGCAGATAACCTCACCCTAAAAGAAGTCACTGAAATGGGGTATACCGTTGATCTTTGTGACGAAGCCTTTGATCCAAACGAGCATTGGAAAGCGGAAGGTAAAGATCAAGGTCGAGGCGAATACCCTGAAGAGTAACCACCATTTAATCTAGCCGAGTAAGCTCATTACTCGGCTACTGCTTCTCATCAATTTATGCTTTGAGTCCTTTAAAAAGAGCATCACTTCGAATAATTAGGTTTCACTTTCCTAAGCACTCTTTAAACATGCCATAATCAAACATCACTAAAACTATCAATAAAGCAACCATTTGAAGGAACAAAATGACGGCGACGGAATACCTCAATACCCTTAACCAACGTTACCTCGATATCCATCGTACTAAAGAAGATTTCTTTTGGGACACCTATATGGGTAACAGCGACGAGCACGATGGCTCAACCAAAGCACAAACCGCTTGGACCAATTTTTTAAGCAATTCAGAGCAAATTACGGCCATTAAGCAACAACTAGTCTCTGCTGAAGCCATTAAAGATCCGCAAGAAAAACAGCAAACACAAACTGGCCTGCAAGGTTGGTTAGCCACATTTGAAGCGCACGCAATTAAAGGACAAGAAGCACAAGCACTAAAAAATTCACTTATCGCTTTCGAAGCTGAATTGTTCGAGAAAAAACAAAAACACGTACTCACATTCATCAATGAGCATGGTGAGCAAATCGAGGGGTCCCTACCCGTATTAGCTTCTACGATCCGAACCAATAACCATGAGACAGTTCGTCAGTCAGCCCATCAAACTCTGCTCGATCTAGAACAGTGGTTATTAAAAAATGGTTTCATTGAACTCATCAAAATGCGTAACCAATTTGCACGCACTTTGGGCTACAAAACGTTTTTTGATTACTCAGTCAAAAAAACAGAAAAATGACCTCCGACGAACTGTTTAACATCCTAAATGATTTTGAACAACGCACACGTAACGCCAACTTAAACAGCTTGCAAACACTCGCTCAGGAGAAGGGACAAAACTCACTAACGGGTTACAACTTCATATACTCCTTTGCGGGAGATGTGATGCGTGACCTCGACCCATATGTCCCATTTTCAAAATCGCTGCGCCGTTGGGTAGAGTCGTTTGGACGTCTTAATATTGACTACTCTAAAGCAGAGTTGAAGCTGGATCTTCTCGATCGCAAGGGCAAATACCCGAATGGTTTCTGTCATGGACCCGTTCCATCATTCTACAACCAAGGTGATTGGGTTGCCGCGCAAGTAAACTTCACGAGTAACGCCAAACCAGACCAAGTCGGTAGCGGCTACGATGGCATCAATACGCTTTTCCATGAGGGAGGTCATGCCGCGCACTTTGCCAACGTTAAAATGAATGCGCCATGTTTTTCACAAGAATTTGCACCAACTTCAATGGCGTATGCTGAAACGCAATCAATGTTTTGTGATAGCTTACTGACTGATGCTGATTGGCTCAAACAGTACGCTCTGGATGCCGAGGGTAATCCAGTGCCTGATGACATCATTCGAGCAATGATCAATAGCCGTCAGCCGTTTAAAGCCTATGAAGAAAGAAGCATTTTAGTTGTGCCGTACTTTGAGCGAGCATTGTACCAACTGAGCGATGATGAACTGACACCAGAGCGTATCACGAAACTGGCGCGTGATTGTGAAAAGCAAATTCTCGGCTTGGAGTGCAGTCCGCGTCCGCTCATGGCCATCCCGCATCTTATTTCGGATGAAGCAGCTTGTGCCTACCATGGCTACTTACTCGCACACATGGCGGTTTACCAAACCCGAGCCTACTTCCTTGATAAGTTTGGCTACCTCACTGACAACCCCGAAATTGGTCCGCTACTCGCAAAACACTACTGGCATGCCGGTAATCAGGTATCACACAACGAAACAATCGTTAGTCTAACGGGTGAGGGATTTAACGCGAAGTACTTAGCTGACGTGTGCAACTTATCACCAAAGCAAGCCTGGGAAGTACAACAGGAAAAAATCGACGCACTAAATACTCGTAAACGTGCGCCAGTCGCCTCTTTGAATGCCAGCATAAAAGTCGTGGATGGCACACATGAACTCGCCAACAACACAATTTCGGACGACCAGATGTGTCATCAATTTGAGCGTTATATTGAACAAACATACGGCCGATAATTGAAACTAAGATCCGGCATGCCTATCCCGGATCTTTTTCTATCAAGACTTTTTCTTTCAGGAAAGCCACATGTACCAAGATATTCTCACATTCTGGTTTGAAGAACTGGAGCCAAAAGATTGGTTTGTTAGCAATGCTGATGTCGACAAACAAATCGAAAGTCGCTTTCTAACGACTTTGGAGCAGGCTACACGATCAGAGCTATTTAGTTGGCGCGATACCGCACAAGGTCGCCTTGCAGAAATCATCGTACTCGACCAGTTTTCTCGCAATGTCTACCGCGATACACCAAACGCTTTTGCTCAAGATGCACTCGCGCTCGCACTTGCCCAAGAAGCGATTCGTTTGGGTTTAGACCGAGATTTAAATGACGTTGAGCGCAGTTTCTTATACATGCCATTTATGCACAGTGAATCTCAACTGATTCATAAAGAGGCCGAGAAACTGTTTAAAACACTGGGTCGAGAGTCTAACTATGAGTTCGAACTGAAGCATAAAGTGATCATTGATCGTTTTGGTCGCTACCCACACCGAAATGCAATATTAGGTCGTGACAGCACAGAAGAAGAGAAAGCGTTTTTACAGCTACCCGATTCTAGTTTTTAGGCGTTATGTAATGTATGTTTCTCAAATTTTATAGGTTTCACAATGATAACATGGCCTTGCGTACTCAAGCTCGATGGCGACGATGAACTGGTTTATTTAGATTCACCAAAAAAATTGAATATTGAATGCCAAGCATTGATTTGGGGCGAAGACGACGTTGTGATTGATGCAAAAGGCCAGTGCTATGCCTTACAAGCAAGTACTGACCACTCCTTGGAATTAAGACCATTGCCTCAAACATTAAACTTACAAGAAGTAACAACGCTCATTCAAAAGCACGAGTTTAGTCAGGCACAAACTTGCCTCATTAAAATTCACTTTTCATCGGTTCAGCAAGCCATCGAAGCGCTATCTCACTAATTCACTAACGCCACACTTGCGATAACAAAAATTATTATTTTGAAAATTATTGATAATTTCATGTAATCAAGATTTATTCCTATACTCTCCTCATCGAAACGAACAACCAATCAATCATCAAGATTTGGAGTAGAATTATGAAAATGAGTCATATCGGCATCATGGTAAGTGACATGGATAAAGCGGTTGAGTTTTACACTCAAGCTCTCGGCCTAAAAGTAGTAATGGGCAACACCAAAGTTGTGGAAGAGCGTGAAACTGCAATCGGAAGAATGTGTATTGCCGTATTCGGTGAAGGCTTTAAAGGATTCAACATCGCGCACCTTGTCACATCAGATGGTATTGGCTTTGAGCTGTTTGAGATGGTTGATCACGAAGAGCGCCATATCGTCGACTTTTCTCGCATCGGTTTGTTCCACTTTTCTCTACAAACCGACGACTTTGAAGGCGTGATAAAACGTACTGAAGAATTAGGCGGTAAAGTACGTATGGACATCATGCGCTACCACCCAGAAGACGACAGCAAACCAGCAAAAATGGTTTACCTAGAAGACCCGTTTGGCACGCTATTTGAGCTTTACTCGCACACTTACGAAGAAACTTACGCGTCTGATTATGAATAATCCGACTCGATAGAACGAAGCGGTTGGCCAAAGCCAACCCTTTTACTTACTTTTATTTGCATGTTTATGTGCATAGCGACAATAAGTTATCCGAATTTCGCTTTCGTGATGTCGTCCATCAAGCAGTCAATCTGATACACCACCTCACAACTCGCTTTCTCCATCGCCTTAATCGCTTGAATCATCGAGTAGGTATCGGAGTTCTTACCAAATTTAAGCGCATTTTTACCGTATTCATGAACTTCTTTATGCGGTTCTTCAAGCAACGCAAAGCTACGTAATTGCCCATATTGTTTGCCAGAACCTCGATAATACCATTCACCAAGTCGGCATTCGGTATGTTCAGAAACATGTTCATCAAACGCTTCGGCTTCAACAAGTTTGTATAAGTTCTGCTTCCATACCGCGTGATCGAGTTTCACTGTATCAAGGAATGAGCGAGTTGATGCTAAGAAAATAACTCGTTGCATGTGCCCAGATTTCACTACGACCTCGTTCACGATGCAGCCAATTTGCGATGATGAAGCCGACACTTCTTCCGCACAACTTTGGTTCTCTGAAATCGCCTCTTTTATTTCAGAAACTTGAGATACGATTTGGTTAACAAGCTGGTCTATTTTTCCGCTTGTTTCATGTGCTTTCGCCGCGAGGCCTCGGACTTCATCGGCCACGACAGCAAAGCCTCTACCAGCTTCCCCTGCCCTAGCAGCCTCTATCGCTGCGTTCAAAGCAAGTAAATTTGTTTGGTCTGAGATCTCTTTAATGGTTGATACAAACTGGGTGATTGAGTTCGCAGTGCTATCCAAACTTTGTACCGCCGCCATACTGCTGCCGGCATGATGACTAATTTTATCTGCTCGACTTTCCAAACGGGCAAGCGCTTGATGAGTTTGAGCAAACATTTCATCCAAGAGTTTTAACTCTTCATTCTCCGCTTGCAAAGATTCCGCGCTTGTTGCCATTTGCGTACGAATGGTTTCAAGCATCAAGCTCCCCTCAAGGCTTGAAAGCGTAACCTGTTTGTTCAGTTCTTCATTTTCTCGCGAAATTTGTACCTCTTGTAAGGCAGAGTCAAGCTGCTGACGCATAGATTGCATATCTGCATCATACTTAGCCCTCAAGGTTGCGATTTCACTCTTTAGCTCTTCATTTTCACGTTTTAATTTTTGCCAAAACACGGTCGTTTCCATCATTTGTATCGTTATAAATCCACAAGCATTTTATTTTATTCCATTTATTAATCTATAAATAAAATATGCTCTTGATAACAAATATATTTAATTTAAGTTTTACAAACAACAACTTAGTTAATTACGAGTTAAAACAACAAACATAAGCACAACAAATACAACACTGAGGTAAATTGTCCGTAACAGGCAAATTTTTGGTTAAAGAGCGTCGATTCATGAACTCCTCTGCACAATATGTGATTAGTCCCTCATTTTCTTGCGGGCTCATACTCGGACGTCTAGAGTTTGAAACTCAATGACAAAGCGACTCAAGGAAGAAGACCAATGCCGACTTATCTCGCAGGTTTTACGCTAGGTATCACCCTCATACTTGCTATCGGCGCTCAAAATACCTTTGTTCTTAAACAAGGCATTAAGCAACAGCATGTATTTCTAGTTTGTGCCATTTGTGCATTCTCCGATGCTATTTTGATTTCTTTTGGTGTCCTTGGTTTTGGCTATTTGGTAAAGCAGTTCCCGTTAATTGAAACGATAGCGCGATATGCCGGTATGCTATTTTTAATTTGGTATGGGCTAAGCAGCTTACATTCTTCACTAACACAACGTCATGTTATGAATCCCGAGGGAAATACAAGCAAAGGAGTATGGAAAACGGCGTTATTCTGCCTTGCGTTCACATGGCTCAATCCGCATGTTTACCTCGACACCGTCGTTCTTCTTGGTTCGATTTCAACTCAGTATGACCCCCACCAATGGTATTTTTATGCGGGAGCACTCACTGCCTCATTCGTGTTTTTTTTCAGCTTAGGTTATGGGGCAAAATATCTCACACCAATATTTCGGCACGCTCGATCTTGGCAAATACTGGAATTCATAATTGGCTGGGTTATGTTATTTTTGGCCATTAGCCTTGTGGTTTAAGCAAAGAGACAGCTAACGACTCCACGATGCGGCTTTACCTCACATTTGAATCTGTAACTTTGGTCTGACCGTATATACTGTAGTGAACACTCCGCAAGGAATTCTGGGAATGATCAATCACAATAACCCGATCGAAATTAGAGCACTCGATCATGTTGTACTGAGGACCCGCGATTTATCAAGCATGCTTCGCTTTTACCAGCAGATTTTAGGTTGCCCAATTGAAAGGGAATTGCCTGAGCTGGGATTAACGCAGTTGCGAGCAGGTAACTCCCTGATAGATATCGTGACCGTTGAAAGTGAACTCGGCCAACTTGGCGGTGGAAATCCAAAGCAAGACGGACGAAATCTTGATCATTTCTGCCTCCAAATCGCACCTTTCATTGAAGCTGAACTGCTTCGTTATTTGAAAAACATAATATCCAAGTTGCAGAGTTTACTGAGCGATATGGTGCACAAGGTTTTGGCCGATCCATATACCTCACCGATCCTGAGGGAAATGTGGTAGAGCTAAAACAACAAAAATCTTGCTAAATTAAGATAGTGAAAGGAGGTAGATCATGGTGACTTGCAATCAATACGACTTTATTGAGATCGCGTGCATGTTCAATATTCTCATAGAGATCACGCTGAAAAACGGCGAGCAACATCAAGGTAAGGCGCTTGATACTGGCTACGATATGGAAAGACAAGAATGTTTGTTCTTAGACGTTAATGGAGAGCACATCGCGTTTCCCACTGAACAACTTGTCTCAATGAAAGCGCTTCAAGAAAACCCTCATTTTAGTGACGTGACTTTTGGCTAACGCGCAACACTTAGAACCTGGCACTTAGGCCCTAAATTAGGTCCTAAAGATGCCTTTTAAAATACCTATATACAAAAGTATCTGTTTAAAAAGTTCCTCCAATATAACAAAGACCAACATTGAAAATTCTCAATATAAAACGCGCCGTTAACCTGCTCAGGTCTGCTAACCTGCACAATTAAAGGCGCTTTTCGTGCACTATTTCGACCGAATAAAAATCAGCATCGGCATCATGATGACGAACATGATTCCCACTAGTTGGAACGTATGAACAAACGCGACCATTTGCGACTGCTGATGAAGCATCGTTTGATATTGCTCTAACGCTGCGGGATCCGTTACCGATAAACCTTGTTTCGCGGCCCAATCTTGAAGTACTGGATTGTAGGTATTGAAACCTTCGCTCAGTGCATGCCATTGCTGCTGGCCATCACGATATTGAAACGTCGTCGCAATCGAAATACCAAAGGAACTACCGATTGTACGGAACAAGTTAAAAATACTGGCCCCCGCAACAGACTGCTCTTTGGGTAATGTCATATAAGCCAATGTTGACAGCGTTGAGAAAGTTAACCCTAACCCCATACCTTGAATCATACTCGGCATGATAATCCAGAATGTATCAATCTCCATGGAATACAAGGTCATCAGATAGCTACCGATGCCAATGCACGATAAACCGAAGACAATCTTCAACCTAGGGTCAAATTGTGGGTTTATCACAATCACTAATATCAGCATTGCGGCGGAGGCAAGGCCCCTTGGTGCCATTAACATACCCGTAGTGGAAACCGGGTAATTAAGTAGCCCCTCTAACAACATTGGCTGCTGAGTAGTCAGACCAAACATTGCCATCGAAACCACCGCCATCATCAAGGATGACACCATGAGGTTTTTATCTTTCAATAGCCATAGAGGTGCGATTGGGCTCTTGGTCTTCCAGCTGCGATAGATCCACATGATCAGCCCCATCACGGCGAGCAAAATGGCGGTTTGAATCAGACGAGAGTTAAACCAGTCTTCATCGTTACCTTTATCAAGAACAAACTGCAAAGCACCAACGCCAAGTGCCATGTAACCAATGATCCACCAATCAAAATCAGGCTTAGATTTATTACTAATGTGGATATAGCGATAGATCAATGTCGTGCAGACTAGCCCAAACGGTAAATTAACGTAGAAGATCCAGCGCCAGTTCATGTTGTCGGTAATGACACCGCCGACGACAGGGCCAAGGATGGGGCCCAATAAGATACCGATGGAGAAGATCGCCATCGCTTTACCTTTTTGCTCCGATGGATAAATCTGCACCAAAGTCGACTGTGCAAGTGGGATAACCGAGGCCCCAAACGCACCTTGAATGATACGAAATAGCACCATCTCTTCTAGCGAGTTAGCTTGGCCACACAGCGCACTGGCAATCACAAAACCAATCACGGCCACCAGCATGACTTTACGTTCGCCAAAACGTGAAACCCAAAAGCTGGTCATTGGGATGAAGATCGCTTCTGCCATGCTGTAGCCAGTCAGCACCCAAGTGATCTGGTCTGCCGTTGCACCTAGTGCTCCCATCATATGTGAAAGCGACACGTTGGCAACGGTCATATCTATCAACACCATGATGGCAGAAAGCATCACGGCGACGGTGGCAATTCCCCGTTTGTCAGCCGTAATTTCGTTACTCATTTCGCGCTACTTTGCAAATCAACCGTCACTTCGGAACTCGCGCCCACACGTAGTTGTGGTGCACCCTCTGGAACTTCTAATGTTAAGCGCACAGGGAAGCGTTGCTTGATTTTTACCCAGTTACCCGTTGCATTTTCTGGAGGCATCAATGAGAAAGACGTTCCACTCGCAGGAGATAACTCTTCGACCGTTGCTTTCCAAACCACATCAGGATACATATCAATCACAACTTCAGCATGCATACCCGCTTTAATATGGGTTAAGTCCGTCTCTTTAAAGTTTGCACGAACCCAATAGCTATCTTTGATAATCACTGGGAACAAGGTTTGACCAATGCCAACAACAGAACCTGCATGGGTATTGATTTCACCCGCAATACCATCGACGGGTGAGGTAATGTCGGTATAGCTCAGATTCAATTCTGCTTGTGCTAGTTGCGCCGCAGCTTGTTGAACCACCGCCGCTTCTGCGCCCTCTTCACCACGGTTAGCGATGGCTTTTTCAACCGTTGCACGTGCTTGTTCAAGGCTTGCTTGAGCGTTTGCTAGCTTATTCTTAGCTGTATCTAAATCTTGCGCTGAAGCCAACTTACGCTTAACCAACGAGTTGGTGCGTTTGTACTCCAACTGAGCTTCTGTAAGGTTTGAACGCGCAGCATCCAATCCTGCAACCGCTTCAGTGACTTGTTTATCAGCGACATCATGCTGCTGAACCGCTAGTTGATAAGCCGCTTTCGCCTGCTTAACCGCAAGTAAGTAAGGGCGAGAATCGATTTTGAGTAACAAATCGCCTTTATTCACGACTTGAAAATCTTTGGCTTCAACAGAAACGACTTGTCCTTTAACTTGAGGTGCCACCGAAAGAATTTTCGCTCTTACATACGCATCCTCCGTGCTGGGATGACCGTCGGAATATTGCCAAGACCAATACATCGCACCAAAGGCGATAGCACAAACGAGAAGAAAAAGGATTTTGGTCAGTTTTGATTTCGAAGATGAGGTCTTCGCGGTTTCGTCACTCATTTATATTGTCCAGATGTTCAATTTTGTGATCAGTGTAGGATTTTTCCGCAGCCGAACAATCAATTGATCTGAAAGGTTAAGATCCAATTTTGAGCATTGCTAAATCACCCAAAGGATGCGCAAAAACATTCACTCTCTTGTGTTGCGTAAATTATAGGAGACGTTAACGCCAAATTCAGAGAATATGCCCAAATCATTCTCGCTGAACCTAGCTTTTCGAGGTGACTTACGTACAAGTGCTCCTCAAGTAATGGCTCGGATTAAAACAACGATTTCAATCAAGACGCTAGATGACATAAAAAGCGTATTGATGTAAATGATAAAAGCCCCGCGAGTACACGTACTCGCGGGGCTAAATACTATGTTTGTCGCTGTTGAACAAAATAGTTAATGATGACTTAAATCGTTACTGACATTCTAAATCAATGACGAAAGATAACCATTACTGATGAACCAGAGCAGGCTGCACAGTCACTCTTCGGCGTTGTAACCAAACCACGAAACCAAACAGCAACATAGCAGGCAACCACATCCACTCTTTGGGAAAACGTTCAACCGGAACACGAACATCCACAATTTGCTGATCAAACTGCAAACCTGCGGCTTCAGCAGGGCTCGCAAACGACACAATATCTATCAATGTCTGTTCGCTTTGCTGATAAGTGGCAATGCCTAGCGCATCTAACTTATCTTGCCCAGTTTCCCCCTCTGGCACAGAAAGCAGTACGGAGAACTCCCGCATTTTTCCTACCGCATCCTCCCCGCTAATACGCATTCTAAGGACACTCCCCGCTTCTAATGGTTCTAGCGTTTGGACCAGTTCGGCAGGATTACTCGACTGATAAGGATCCACCACGATATCGACCCAAAAGCCAGGGCGGAAAAGTGTAAATGCCACGAGCAGTAGTAATACGCCCTCATACCAACGGTTACGGGTCAGGAACCAGCCTTGTGTTGCCGCCGCGAAGATAAGCATGGCAATGGTTGAAATAATAAAGATGACGATGCCGTGCGCCCAATCTACGTCAATCAACAGTAAATCAGTATTAAAGATAAACAAAAATGGCAACGCAGCGGTTCTTAAACTGTAGTAAAACGCTGTTAAACCCGTTTTGATTGGGTCGCCTTTCGATACCGCAGCGGCAGCAAACGACGCCAAACCGACCGGAGGTGTCACATCCGCCATAATGCCAAAATAGAACACGAACAAATGCACGGCAATTAACGGTACGATCAATCCATGTTGCTGACCAAGAGTGACAATCACCGGCGCAAGGAGACTCGACACAACGATGTAGTTAGCCGTTGTTGGTAATCCCATGCCTAAAATCAAACTCAGAACTGCGGTTAGCATCAACATGAGTAACAAGTTACCCATAGAGAGCATCTCTACCAAGTCTGCCAACACTAAGCCAACTCCGGTTTGTGAAACCGCACCGACGATGATACCTGCGGTTGCCGTCGCGATGCCAATGCCTATCATGTTACGAGCACCAGCAATTAACCCCTCCCTTAGATCAATACAGCCATCTTTGAAGTTACCGTAATCGTGCTTACCGTCTTTTCGCATCCAACTCAATAATGGACGTTGAGTCAAGACGATAACAACAAGAATAACACTCCCCCAAAAGGCCGATAATCCCGGAGATAAACGCTCAACCATCAAACACCACACAAGTACCACAACAGGCAAGAGGTAGTGAAGACCAGACAACAAGACTGCTCGTGTATTTGGTAATTGCTCTAACGGTGCATCAGGATCTTCTTCCGGTAACGGTTCATTACTTGCTGCCACTTTCAACAATCCCAAGTAAACCACAGAGAGAATCAATGCCATTCCCGGCAGAACGAAATCACCTAGTAGAGGTTTGAGCCAACCTAAGCCGTAATATACCACCATGGATAAGCCAGAAATCAACACCGCACCAAAAGCAAAGCCCGTCAGTCGAGCAAGCCATGGTTTAGAGCGTGCCGCATCAATCGGCTGCATACCGAGTTTGAGCGCTTCTAGGTGAACGATATAGAGTAAGGCGATATAAGAGATCGCAGCGGGCAAAAACGCATGCTTGATAATTTCAACATATGGAATACCCACGTACTCCACCATCAAAAATGCCGCAGCCCCCATGACCGGAGGCATAATTTGCCCATTGACTGAAGAAGCCACTTCCACTGCGCCGGCTTTTTCAGGAGAAAAGCCGACTTTACGCATCATCGGGATGGTAAACGTTCCTGTTGTCACGACGTTGGCAATCGAGGAACCCGAGATCAAACCAGTTAAACCGGAGGCAACCACTGCCGCTTTTGCCGGACCACCACGCAAATGCCCCAACATACTAAACGCAAGCTGGATAAAGTAATGCCCTGCACCTGCACGCTCAAGTAACGCTCCGAACAACACAAACAAAAAAACAAAGCTCGTTGAAACGCCTAACGCAATACCAAATACCCCCTCAGTGGTAATCCATTGATGGTTAGCGAGCGCATCTAATTGCACACCACGGTGTGACAGCAGCCCCGGCATCCATGGGCCAGCGAGACTATATCCAACAAACACCAATGCAATCAGAGGTAAAGCAGGGCCAAGTACTCGGCGAGCGGCTTCCAGCAATAGAGGCAGACCAATCAACGCCGTAACGAAATCTTCTGTCGTTAAACTTCCCGGACGCTGTGCTAGCGCTTCATACATAACAAAAAGGTAAAGCGAAGATGCACAAGCAACCAACCCCAGCATGATATCGAACGCAGGAACACGATCGCGTGGAGAGCGCTTAAAAGCAGGGAAGACTAAAAAAGCCAGTAACAAGGCAAAGCCTAAATGAATCGCACGCGTTTCCGTGTCATTCATTACACCGAAGCCGACAATAAACGGCAGCGGAGAAGCAATCCAAAGTTGAAACAAAGACCAAAGCAGTGCCAAGCCCGCAATCAGCTTTTCCATAATACCTGTCGGTAGGCGAGCACCCACATCTTGGGCAATCAACTCCTCTGCAGACAATTCATCATTGTGTAAGTCTACATCGGACTGGGAGATCGTCTTATCCATAATTTTCTCACAAACAGCAGAGAAGCAAGCTCTAAACGGCCTAGAGCTTGCAAATAAAATAGGAGGGGGAACTTCACCTGTCGCAAATGACAGGTGAATTTAACTGGTTATAACCAGCCGCGTTCTTTGTAGTAACGTACCGCGCCGTCATGCAGCGGAGCAGACAGCCCTACTTCAATCATCTCTGACTCTTTTAGGTCTTTAAACGCAGGGTGCAAACGCTTGAAGCGGTCGAGATTGTCGAAAACAGACTTAGTCAGTTGATACACTAACTCAGGATCGGTCTCTGCTGTGGTTGATAGTACCGCTTTGCCACCAATAGACGCGGTATCATTTGGGTTGCCGCGATACATGCCACCTGGGATGGTTGCTTTAGTGAAGTATGCACGTTCAGCAAGCAGTTTATCGATTTCTGGTCCTGTCACTGGTACAAGTACCGCATCAGTTGTTGTCGACGCTTCCTGAATTGCGCCGTTTGGATGCCCTACAAAATAGCTCATCGCATCAATGTTGTTATCACTCATCGCTGACGCTTGCTCTGCAGGTTTCAAATCCGATACCAAGCTGAACACTTCAGGAGACCAATCTTTGGCTTGCATTACCTGTTCAAACGTATCGCGCTGACCTGAGCCTGGATTACCGATATTTACGCGTTTCCCTTTCAGGTCTTCAAAATGTGTAATGCCTGCATCTTTACGCGCAAGAATCGTAAATACCTCACTTTGTAAGGAAAATACCGCACGAATATCAGACATTGGTTGATTGTTTTGGAAAGGTGGAACACCTTCAAGGGCTTTATATTGATGGTCAGATTGCATGATACCAAAGTTATATTCGCCACTACGCAAACCATTAACGTTCGCGACACCACCACCACTGGCAGGGGCATTACATTTGATACTGTGATCAGCGGCCCCTCGGTTTACAAAACGACAAATGGATTGGCCTGCAACGTAATACACACCCGTTTGACCACCCGTACCGATAGTAATAAATTTCTCTGCCGCACTTATTTTCTCACTGTATGAGAACAATGAAATTGCCGAAGCAAATACTGCAATGAGTGTGGTTCCTTTCATTTTAGATCTTCCTGTCTACCGATTGAAATATAAAGATATTTTTCTCAGCTAAAGACTGCAAAACAGGAAAGTTTCAGTAAGAGTTAATCAAAATTCTCTCACTTTGTTCTTTTCGTCAGCCAATCCTTAGCTTGATTCTGTATCTATATTTGATCACCCGTTCAATAAATAACCGAATGATTAAAATTGAATCTATCAGAACAACTTCAAAACCTAACTATGATAATTTTCCAGTTTTCTCACCAACCGAGAATTAATAGATAATCCAACTTTTCATCATGACACTTATAGGTGTCCAAAAAAAACACTAGGAGACCAAAAATAGAACCAAGAAAATAAGACATTTTCTTTAACTTAGGACAGACGAAAATGACACCAAAAAGAGGGGCAATACCCGAATATTGCCCCTAAATATCATGCCAATAAAATTTGTCGTTTTAGAACTTATAGCCACCGCTGATCATAAATACCCAAGGATTGATCTTAACGTCCGTTTTTGTTTGTCGGTGCCCGCGTAATACGTCGCTTTTGTTTCAATGTTGGCATACCATGCCGATGCATTTAGGAACCAGTTGTCATTAATCATGTAGTCCACACCCACATTGGCAGCCAAGCCAAATGAATCATCCAGTTTTAAGTCAGATAACACACCATCCACTTTGCTATTAAAACTTTCATCGAAAAAGATGGTGTAGTTCAAACCCGCGCCGACATAAGGGCGAACCTTACTTTGCGAATCCCCAAAGTAATATTGCACCATCACTGTTGGTGGTAAGTGTTTTGTGTCCGCAATATCACCTAAACCGCCAAGTTTGGTTGATATATCGTGGCTAAATGGCGTTGCAGCAAGTAACTCTAAACTGATGTTATCGGTAAACATGTAGCCAAACGTCAAACCAAGTTGAGTATTAGAATCCACTTCTAATTCTTCCTGTGTGCCTAAAATTTTATCACTGCTGTCGTTTGGTACCACGGA
Source organism: Vibrio alfacsensis (assembly GCF_003544875.1). Taxonomy (NCBI): domain Bacteria; kingdom Pseudomonadati; phylum Pseudomonadota; class Gammaproteobacteria; order Vibrionales; family Vibrionaceae; genus Vibrio; species Vibrio alfacsensis. The sequence continues at coordinate 162,413 of NZ_CP032094.1, read as the reverse complement.
TGCAGCACCAACACGTAAAATGAAATCACCTTCGCTATGAGCAAAAACACTTGGAGACACTAACGCAGCAACCACTGCTAAACTGCAGATTGTATTTTTCATTGTTATTTCCTTTTGTAGGGCTTTGTTTTTAAGGCGTACCCAGCTATGCATTTGACTAAACCACAGAACTTACTCAGTAAAATCAAGAACGTTGTAGCACGTGAGTATCGATATTTTCTTGAGCTGCGCGCAATCTATCACACAGAAACCCTACTATTTTGATGGAAATCAATTTGTGAAAATTATCGATTTTTTGTATACATAAACACCAAACCGATCAACAAATAGTGCAAATCGAATACAATCCTGTAATGAAAATGTGCGTGTGAGAGGTTATTGTTTACCAATCGTTTCAGCACTACCACATTAAGATCTACAACTGGTAGCACTCCTCTCTCCTTTGGGTTGATCATTATCTAGGATGACACATGAATCTACTAAAAGACTTACCTGATGATTTAAGCAAAGAAGTATTTGACGATATTCTGAGTCACAAACAGGTGCGTATTGAACGTATTGTATCGACAGGACAAACAACACCAGAGGGGGATTGGTATGATCAGGAAGATCACGAATGGGTATTGATATTACAAGGTGCTGGTGAACTGACTTATGAAGATGGTAGCGTGATACATTTAGAAGTCGGCGATCACACTAACATTCCTGCTCACACTAAACATCGAGTGAGTTGGACCGCACCCGATCAAAAAACCATTTGGTTGGCCGTATTTTATTCATAACGCCTAATACCAGTCAATTATTACTGTATTGTAAAGTTAATTAAGTTATCGATGGATTATCATTCAATTCAAAGCCAATATACTTATGCCAATCCTTAGCAAACGATAGCGAACAATAAAATGAGCTGGTTTTTCTTACTTTTAGGCGTGGGCGCGAAAGCCCTTTCACATGTAGCACTTAAAGCGACGGATGGTTTTAGTAAACCCATCCCGGCAACACTTGTCTTACTTGGTCACCTAGCCGCATTTGTCTGTTTAGCTCAAGCTATGAAAGGAGGAATGCCAGTCGGGATTGTCCATGCATTATGGGCGGGATTGGCAATTGTATCGGTAACCTTAATATCTCAATTAGTATATCGCCAACACATGGATACTAGCCTTTGGATTGGAATGGCACTTATCGCTGCAGGTGTGATGGTGATAAACTTCTCACATGGACACGCACATTAATACCAAGGCTACAGATTGTCTGAAATAACGAGGCCAGCTCTCGCACTCTTTGATTTTGATGGCACGATCACTGATGAGGATATGTTCAGTCTATTCCTCAACTATTCGGCGACAGGCTTACGAAAATGGCTTGGTAAGATCGTGATCACGCCATTCTATATGTTATACAAAGTCGGCATTATTCCAGCACGTCGCATGCGCCCCATTGCGAGCGTTATTGCGTTCTCAGGTCGAGACGCCGAACAAGTCAAAGTATTAGGTGAGAGATTCGCTCGTGACGTGATCATTCGCCATCTTCGCCCACAAGCAAAAGAAAAGCTCGATTGGCATCAACGTCGAGGGGATACCATTGTGATTGTCTCAGCCTCGCTTAACGCTTACTTAAAACCTTGGTGTGATGCTCAGGGTTACCACTTGCTGTGTAGTGAAGTGCTTAATGACAGCAAACGAATGAGTGGCCTTTATCGATATGGCGATTGCAGCTTAGAAAGAAAAGTCGAGCGAGTCACCGCCACATTTGATCTAAGCCATTACTGCACTGTTTATGCGTATGGTGATACCCACGAAGACATTCCTATGCTCAAACTTGCTGATATCGCGATGATGAATTGGCAACCTTGGACAAATAGCGACAAAAATTCCAGTCAATAACGGGTCATCGTCGCGTCTTATTGCACTTCCTAGCGTTCATCTTTTGGTGTGTCCATGACCACCATGGTCGTGATCGCTTTGACGTGTTCGCATTCTCCTAAAACATCCGCATGAAATGCTTTGTAGGATGCAAGATCGTGCGTTTCTACTCGAAGCAAATACTCGTTGGCTCCAGTGATGTTATGACACTCCACCACTTCATTGACAAAACGCACATGCTCTTCAAAACCCAATTGCGCTTTTTTAGAGTGAGAAGCCAATCCAATCGATACATAAGCAATGAACCCAATCCCCATTTTTTGATTATCAAGTAACGCTCGATAGCCCTTGATAATCCCTTTACGCTCTAAATCTTGCACTCGACGCAAAGTCGCAGATGGAGATAATCCTACTCGCTCAGACAGCTCTACATTGGAGATTCTTCCGTCCGATTTAAGCGATTGCAATATCCTTTCATCAAACCTATCCATAATAGCCTTTTGTTGTTTAGTGTGTAATTTTTCATCAAATAAAAACACAAAATTGATGACACTTCTACCTATCATTGTTCTCGACCGGTCAGAAACGTAACCCTTTGCCTACCAATGAACAGGCAAAAACGAAATCTAGGAACCCATTATGGAATACCACCAACTTGGTGCTTTGGCACTGTTTGCGTTTGTCTCGACGTTCACCCCTGGCCCAAATAACATTATGCTCATGACTTCTGGTGCGAATGTCGGCTTTAAACGTACTATCCCACACATGTTAGGCATCATACTTGGCTTTGCGGCAATGCTGATGTTGGTTGGTGTCGGCTTAATGGGCTTGTTTCATGCTTATCCCATCACACACAACATTCTCAAAGTCCTGAGTCTGACGTATTTGTTGTATCTCACCTATAAAATCGCCACCAGCAGCAAAACGGAAGTTAAGGGAGATTACCGTCCAATGAGCTTTTTTGGCGCGGTGGCCTTTCAATGGGTGAACCCAAAAGGTTGGTCAATGGCACTAACGGCTATCACGGTTTATAGCAATGGAGGGGCTTGGTTGGAGCTGGCTTTCATCGCGGGTATCTTCTGTGTGGCAAATCTACCATCGGTCACTTTTTGGACAACAGCAGGCATGCAACTTCAGCGTTGGCTAACCACAAGCAAACGAGTAAAAAGCTTCAATTATGGCATGGCTACACTCTTGCTTTTATCTACTATTCCAATGATATAAATGGCAAAAACATGAACAAATAGATGAATCAAACTTAAGTCTCTATTCAATCTAGGGCACTTATGTGCCCTAATTTGTATCTATTTGTCCAATTGCCCCTCTGGTTCACACAGAACTTCTGTCCGACCTTAGCGACTTAGTACATTTAAAAATACGTTGGATTCTTCGCTCAATCTCAATTCACAGTGTAAATTTAGATAAAGACGCTACCCTCTCACCTAGTATGTTGATACCATTAAATGAGAAAGAGAATAGTTATCAGGTTGATATGAAGATGCAAAATAAAATGAAAAAAAAACCACAGCCAAAAGCACTTACCGTAATTCGCACAGAAGCTATCACTCCAAATATGCAGCGTCTTACTTTGCAAGGTGAGGCATTAGGTCAATTCCCTCTCGGTTGCGAGGGCAGTTACATCAAACTGTTATTCAACGAGAAAGGCGGCACTGAAATTCAAGGTTTCTCTGAAGACAACCGTCCTGTCATGCGTACCTACACCATTCGCCGTATCGACTTACAAGCCTGCACCATCGAAGTCGACTTTGTACGTCACATTACAGAAGACCTGCAGTGCGGGTTCGCTGCGCGCTGGGCGATGTCAGCAAAAGAGGGGGACACCATTAACATCGCAGGTCCTGGCAGCATCTCTAACCTCAATCATGAGGCAGATTGGTTCTTCATGGCAGCAGATATGACCGCATTACCAGCGTTATCAGCAAAGATCCGTAATCTACCAGAAGACGCGAAAGGCTACGCTGTGATCAGTGTTATTACGGAAGCCGATATTCAACCTTTAGATGCACCAGCAGGAATGGAAATCCACTGGGTAACAGAACTATCTCTCGTCGATAAAGTTCGCGAACTTGAGTGGCAAGAGGGCGAAGTGGGCGTATGGTGTGCGTGCGAATTCGATTCAATGCGCGCGCTGCGTCAGTACTTCCGTAACGAGAAAGAAGTTAATCGCGAAAACATCTACATCAGCAGCTACTGGAAACAAGGCGTGGCAGAAGATGGGCACAAAGCGATTAAGCAAAAAGATGCGGAGTTAAACGAGCAGTAATTCCAACTTGCTCGTTATTCTTACTTGCTATAAATAAGCCAAGTCGCACATAGCTAACTTGGCTTATCCTACACTTACAATCCGCAACTCAGCTAAGGTGCTCAGCCAAAAAGTCAATCAGTAATCGAACTTTTGGAGAGAGGTTACGGTTTTGAGGGTACAGTGCCCAAATACCTTCACGATCGTCTCGGTAATCGGTAAGCACTTCCACCAGCTCGCCATTATCTAGCGCTTCTTGTACATAATAATCCGGCAATTGTACCAAGCCTAAGCTCCGTTTCGCTGCATCCACCAAAGCAAAACCACTGTTACATTTAATACGGCCAGAAACACGCAGAGACTTCTCGCGCATCTTCTCTTTAAAATGCCAATAATCGGCGGTCCCCACTAAACATTGGTGATGACTAAGTTCAGACAAAGTATGCGGCTCACCAAATCGCTCTAAATACGCCGGGCTCGCACACACGTACAATTGACGAGATGACAGGCGCTTAGCGATCAAGCTAGAGTCTTGCAAGCGCCCTAAACGGACAGCCACATCCACACCTTGTTCGATCAAATCCAGTTTTTGGTTGGTCAAAATCAAATCAAGATTCACCTGCGGGTATTTCTCGATGAACTGATGCAATAATGGCGCTAGGTTCATCTCACCATAGGTCACAGGCGCAGTTACTTTTAGTAGACCTTTTGGTTCGGCCTGCATCTGTGTCACCGCTAATTCTGCAAGCTCTAACCCCTCAACCAGGTGCTTACACTGTTGGTAATAAAGCTGACCGGCTTCTGAAAGCGAGACTCGACGAGTGGTACGGTGCAACAATTTAACAGCGAGTCGTTCTTCTAATGCTGAAACGCGACGACTGATCTGTGCAACGGATGTTTTCAGCTTATTTGCTGCACCGGTGAAGCTGTTGGTTTCTGCCACGGCGACAAATTCACTCACGCCTTCCCAATTCGCCATGTTTAAATTCCTTTGGACGGTTATTCTGAGCGTATTCTCACACAAACACTTAAGCCGAGAAAACTCATTTAAGAACGATTAGGTCGCGCTTGCTCACTAGGAAGCGCTTGTTCGTTGAATATCTCTGCCTGAACAGCAGAAGTTATTCGTTAGTCTCAGAGTTTTAAATCTTGATAGGCGGAATCAAGTTCAATACCGAAGTACTGTTTAATTACACGTAAATAAGATGCATCGTCAGCCAATAATGTTTCCACAACGTCTCCGTTCACGCGTTGCTTCAAGATGAAATTTGCTAAGGTGATAATTCCGGAATCCGTCGCCAGCGCCGCAACGCGATTCGTGGTAAATCGCGAATCCGGTGACGTCGACGCAAAATAGTTGCCACACGCGATGTCACCATCAAAAACATAATCAAAATCGAAACTATAAAGGTTTAACCATTGACTCGCGTCTTCATGCGATTGACCTTGTAACATGTAACCCAATCGTTCATCTTCAATTATACGGAACGTTTGTAAATCGGTATGAATGACTTGGTTAAGCACAAATGGCAATGGTGCACGTGGTGTATTTGAACCAAAGCCCACATCGACGATCCACTTTTCTTCCCCTAGCGTCACCAAAGTAAACTGATGAGTTCTGCCCGATGGTGTGCCCGATAAATGCACACGTCCTAAGAGGGGCCTTGCGTCAAAGCCAACGTTTTGTAGCACTCTTAACAGCAGACCATTCAGTTCGAAACAGTAACCACCGCGCTCGTGGTAAACCAGCTTGTCGATGATGTCTTGTTCAGCAATCGAAATACCTCTACCTAATGAGATATCAAAGTTCTCAAATGGCAGACGGCGATGCTGAGCATTATGCAGCGCAAAGAGGGTATCCACGCTGACGTCCAATTGCTGCGTTACGCCAATCTTGTTTAAGTAAGCCTGTAAATCTGTGTTGTTCATTTTGATCCTAAATCGATGTTTGTTCGCAATGGCCGACACAATAAAACCTCAACTACGCTTGAGGTCAAACCCTAAAGTGGCTTTTGTTTTACTTCTTAATCTTAGTCGCACAAATTAGTGGCACATAATACTAATTATTACACATGCGTAAAAATCATTTTCAATTTAGCCGGATTATCATTTTTCTATAAATACCTAAAATGGGCACCAACAAAACGACGCAGCGCAGTAAGAAAACCTCAACTACGCTTATGACGTCACTCCCTATATTAAGAATATAAAGGAAACATCCAATGGCACTTGAAATCAAACCAGGTCAAACTCACATCAAATCTAAAGCAATGGTTGCATGGGCTGCTGGCGAGCCACTTAAAATGGAAGAAGTTGATGTACAACTTCCAAAAGCTGGTGAAGTGCTAGTACGCATCGTAGCAACTGGTGTTTGTCACACTGACGCATTCACACTATCAGGTGACGATCCAGAAGGTATCTTCCCTTCAATCCTTGGTCACGAAGGTGGCGGTATCGTTGAAATGGTTGGCGAAGGCGTAACAAGCGTTGAAGTTGGCGACCACGTTATCCCACTTTACACAGCTGAATGTGGTGAGTGTAAGTTCTGTAAATCTGGTAAAACTAACCTATGTCAGGCAGTTCGCGAAACGCAAGGTAAAGGTCTGATGCCAGATGGTACAAGCCGTTTCTCTATCAACGGTGAGACTATTTTCCACTACATGGGTTGTTCTACTTTCTCTGAGTACACGGTTCTTCCAGAAATCTCACTAGCGAAAGTAAACAAAGAAGCACCACTTGAAGAAGTTTGTCTTCTAGGTTGTGGCGTAACCACCGGTATGGGTGCGGTACTAAACACAGCTAAAGTTGAAAAAGGCGACACAGTTGCTGTATTCGGTCTAGGCGGTATCGGTCTTTCTGCAATCATCGGTGCTCGTATGGCTGGTGCAAGCCGCATCATCGGTGTCGACATCAACGAAAGTAAATTCGACCTAGCGAAACAACTTGGTGCGACTGACGTCATCAACCCAATGAAGTTCGACAAACCAATCCAAGACGTTATCGTTGAGATGACAGACGGTGGTGTTGACTACTCATTCGAATGTATCGGTAACGTAAACGTGATGCGTCAAGCACTTGAGTGTTGTCACAAAGGTTGGGGTGAGTCAGTCATCATTGGTGTTGCGGGTGCAGGTCAAGAGATCTCAACTCGTCCATTCCAACTAGTTACTGGTCGTGTATGGCGTGGTTCTGCTTTCGGTGGTGTTAAAGGCCGCTCTGAGCTTCCAGAAATCGTGAACCGTTACATGGCTGGTGAGTTCGGTCTACAAGAATTCATCACGCACACTATGGGTCTGCAAGACGTGAACGAAGCGTTCGAATTGATGCACAAAGGTGAATCTATCCGTACTGTTCTTCACATGGATAAGTAATCCAAGATAGCAGCTCACGTAATGTGACTGATATTTGAAAATTTGAAATAGGCGCTCTTCTCACTGGATACGTTCTCCTTTGAGAAGAGAGCCATCCGCTGTCTTTAACGGTCTTGTCCGCCGTTAAAAATCATTGTTTTATCGAGAGATTATTCATGACCATTGAAAGCCTAAGCCAAGCCAAAGTATTCGGTGGTTGGCATAAACAGTACACACACGAATCTCGCGCTTTGAACTGCAACATGCGCTTCGCGATCTTCTTGCCACCAAACGCAACCAAATCAAACCCAGTGCCTGTGGTTTACTGGTTGTCTGGCTTGACGTGTACCGATGAGAACTTCATGCAGAAAGCAGGCGCGTTTCGCATGGCGGCTGAGTTAGGTATCGCCATTGTGGCACCAGATACCAGCCCACGTGGTGACGACGTTACAGACGACGAAAACTACGATTTGGGTAAAGGCGCAGGTTTCTACCTAAACGCCACTCAAGAGCCATGGTCACGTCACTACCATATGTACGATTACATCACCAAAGAATTGCCTGCGATCATTGAAAGCAACTTCCCAGTCTCTGATGTGAAGTCGATTTCGGGTCACAGCATGGGTGGTCACGGTGCGATCACCATTGGTCTAAAAAATTCAGATCAGTACCGTTCAATTTCAGCGTTCAGCCCAATCAGTAACCCAATGCAATGTCCTTGGGGCCAAAAAGCGTTTACCGCCTACCTAGGCACTGATATCAAAAGCTGGAAGCAGTGCGACGCAAGCGAGTTGCTAAAGCAAGCTAAATCACCGTTGCCAATCTTGGTAGACCAAGGTGATGCGGATAACTTCCTTGCTGAGCAATTGAAGCCTGAGGCGTTAATCGCCGCAGCAAAAACACACGATTCAGCGGTAGAAGTTCGCATGCAATCCGGCTATGACCACAGCTACTTCTTTATCTCGACTTTCATTGCCGATCACCTCAACTTCCACGCAAAGCACTTATTTGTTTGAGGTAAAGGCTCATTTGCTTGAAGTCATGATCTGCGTTTAATCGTAATTTACTTTAAGCCATGGTTTACTTTAGGCCATGAATAGTTACAGAAATTGATGTTTATTTTGAAGTTAACACTTCGTCATCACGCTTTAGGGTTCGCTCCGTACTGGTTCGAGCCCTCCTCACTATCTTGAACAAGAAAGTACAACAGCACGACAATGCCGATAATTGGCACCAATGCGATCAGTGCCCACCACCCTGTTCGACCAGAATCATGAAGACGTCGAACGGTCACTGCAATGGATGGAATCATGATAAACAGTGCGTAGATCATGCCAAAAAAGCCAAAATTTTCTATATGAACAACGAGGCCAATCAGTCGGTCAATGATCGCCATAACTAAATTAACCAATACGTTCACTAAGGTAAAATACCAATATTCCAAGCGTCTAGCTCGGCCACTAAACACGGTGTAATTGAGGATAACCTTATAATACCAATCAAACACAAGTCTCTCCTTGTATATATCTTTAGCCTTGACGAACAATCTTTCAGCAGTTATTTTCCACTCTAATTTGATTCTATAAATCTATAGATTAGCTCAAGTATTTTCTAAAATGCATTTTCATCCCTGTACCAAATCAAAGAGGAGTAGCCAGAGCGCAAGAAATGAAAAAAACGATACTCACTTTGACTTTGTGCACCCCTATGGTTTTTGCGAACTCATTACAGTTTAGTCAGCCTGAAAGTTCCGATGTCATCTTATCTTTAAGCGATTTAGAAGCTTTTCCTGCAACGACATACCACACATCACTTCCTTGGCTAGAACGCCCTGAAAAATTTATTGGGGTTAAGCTCAGTACGTTACTCGTTAGTGCCTATGGTGAAGTGCCAAATACAGTAGAACTCAGAGCGTTAAACGATTACCACGCCTATCTATCCAAACAAGACATTCTTCAATATCAACCGATAGTGGCATACAAGCAAAACGATCATTACATCAAAATAAGACACAAAGGGCCTTACTGGCTAATCTACCCGTTAGCTGAATACCCAGAAATAAATATCAGCCAATACCATTCTCAAATGGTGTGGCAACTCAATCGCATAAAAATAAAATAAGTCGTATAAAAATAAAAGAAGACCCATAGATGGCCAACCTCAACACGCTCAGCCCAGGACCAATTTCAACGCGAAGCAAAGCATTATTAGTCACTTTTGCTTTAGCATTACTGCTCGCCAACATTGCTTTACTAAAAGAGACTCGAGCGCTTACACAAACCTATTCTAATCAACAAAACCAAGCCACATGGTTTTTATTCCATCTTTCAAAAGAACTTTCAGAACTCGTCGGAGAAGCTCGACGCTTAAACGAAAGTGTGATCAACATTGATAGTACAGTGCTGCAATATGAATTGGCTTGGAGTCGGTTTGATTTGCTTATCAACAACAAAGAAGCGGATTCTTTCTTGTCTCGCGAAGAGGTGCGTCAGTACTTCATTTCACTGTTTGATAAGTTTATCCAATTGGAGCCCATCCTAGTGGAAGCTAAAACCGGCAGCAATGTCGCGGCAAACCAGTTCTATCGTGCCACTCAAAATCTCTATCTTGAAATGATTGATTACGTCACCCTAAACTTTCGAGTTGCCAGCCCACTGTACGAGCAACAGCAGCAAAAGGCCTACCAGTTACTTCAAGCACAATACATATTGTTAGGCATTTTCGTGCTGAGTGTCGCGATGCTCACCTACTTTTATCAACGTGAATCCAAATTCCATCGCAAGCAGGCTCTAAGTGATCCTCTTACTAACCTCGCCAATCGCAGCGCACTGTTTATCGATTTGCATCAGCGCGAGAAAAGCAGCACACCATTTTCACTGCTGTTACTCGATTTAAACGGCTTTAAAGACATCAACGACACCATGGGGCATCAGATTGGGGACCAAGTGTTAATTGAAGTTTCAGATCGTTTAAAACACATGGCGCTGGACGATTTTCGTGTCTATCGTATGGGCGGTGATGAGTTTGCAATTCTCATCAATGTAAGTGAACTAGAGGAAATTGATGAGGTGGCTCACCATATCAATGCGATGTTTGAAAAACCCATTCAGCATTCTCAATACGTTCGCCACCTATCTACCAGCTTCGGCGTCGCAAGATACCCACATGATGCCGACAATATTGACTTCCTGATCAATATAGCGGATAAGCGCATGTACAAAATGAAATTCCAACGTTAAACGGATAACCATGATGAAAAACTTCATTCGTGCGATTCTATTACTGCTTATCATTGCCATTGGCGTATTGGCTTGGGTGTTCATCCCATCTCATGAAACTATGGGAAGCAAAACCCTAGAAGAAGCACTCAACGATAACTACACATTGATCGGTCACCGCATACATTCGACAGATCCAGATGCTGGTAATATGTTTGGCTACTTTGTGGTAAGTAAAGGACAAAATACGGAAGATCTCGAACCGTTCTTAGTCACCTCTGATCAGTTTATTCGTATGGAGAAAACGGGAGAAAACACACTGGCACTAACCGTTAATGGCCGTATCTACCGCTACCACAACGACTTATGGGTGCAGAAACCAGACGGTACATTGCAACACTGGTTAGTCAGTGCCAACGCCAGTTACGTGCGCTAATAATTCCACCCTATCTCGTCCAAAAAACAAAGCCCCGCAATGAGTGCGGGGCTTTGTTTTAGCGCATATTGATGTTTAAAGCATATTCTCGTTTAAAAATATTTGCGATGAAAATCAATCAGCTTTAAGTACTTTCTCTCGTATCACTTTCATCACGCCAGAATCGCGATTGCTTGGTGCAGAAAAACGCGCGATTTTCTTCACGGCTTCGTGGGCATTTTCCATTGCATAAGAGTGAGCACTGACTTTGAGCATCTCGATATCATTAAAGTAATCGCCAAAAGCCATGGTTTCTTCTGGTCCAAAGTTCATCGTCTTTTGTAAGTGCTTTATCGCCGCCCCTTTTGATGCTTCAGCATTCATAATATCCAGCCAAATCTTAGCACTCACGACCACTTGATGAGTGCTACCAAACTGCGCATGCATTGATGGAAAAACCAATTCTTCCGTTCCACCAAAGTGACAAATCGCCACTTTAATGAACTCATCTTCCACAGCAAGTACATTAGGCACGTATTCACAACGATGGTAGTATTTTTGAAACTCTTCGAGTGCTTTTGGCTCCTGAGTTTCAATATATGCCGATCGCTTACCACACAACACAAAGTATGCTCCCTCAATTTCACGCACCGCTTTGACCAATGCGTCAATCTCAACTTTTGGGATCGTACAACTGTACAGCTCTTTATCTTGATACATCACCATTGTGCCATTGTCGGCAACGTAGATCATTCGGTCCTGAATTGGTGCAAACGTATCGCGCAAACTGTAATACTGACGGCCAGATGCTGCCGAGAACATGATGCCCTTTTCTTCTAACTGTAAAAACAGATCAAAGAATTCAGGGTCCAAACGACCATATTGATCGAGTAAAGTGCCATCCATATCGGCGGCGATAAATTTAATGCTAGCTTGTGACATGACTCTTGCTCAAAAGGATGCAGCGCAAGTCACTCATTGAATGAAAATCGGCTGCAAATAACAATTATAAACAAATAACAATTATTAAAAATACGTGCAAGTTCATTAAGGTACAGGATCTTGAATGAATCTCAAACCGAAATCCCACTCAACACCAAGCCTCAAGATAGCAATCCAAAGCAAAATAGGTACAATCGCCCCTCAAATTTATTTCGCGCGGACACACACTCATGCACTCGCCTGAACATTGCTTTACTCAGTTTACTGCGGACATTTCCGGTTACGACTTGCCAACGCAGTTTACGTTTCCGTTCTACTATACGCCTCATCCTCTTTGTGTCTTGGCTGCTGAGCAATTACAACAGCACCTGATGACACAAACTGATTTCGAGCACGAATTTGGTTTGAGTGATGAACAGAACGGTCGCGGCAAAATGTTCGGTGTATTATTGGTACAAAGCCCGCTAGGTCAGCTTGGATTTTTTAGTGCATTCTCTGGCAAAATTGCTGATCAAAACTTACTGCCGGGCTTTGTTCCGCCCGTCTTCGATATGCTGACAGAAGAGAGTTTTTTCCGTCGCGAAACGGATGCGATCAATGCAGTAAATGCACAATACAAAGCGTTTGCCGCCAATCCAGAAATAGCACAGCTCAAAGCAGACATTAAAGCCGACCGCGCGGCGTATCTGCAAGCAGAGCAAGCACACCGACAAGTGATGATTGAAAACCGAGCCGAGCGCAAACAACAGCGTAAGCAAGGTGAGCAAAACCTTAGTACGGAAGAGTTAAAAACGCTATTAGATGATTTAGCCAAACAGAGTGTGGCAGAAAAAAACGTCCTTAAGTACCTTAAACAAACTTGGGACGAGAAACTCGCGATCAAAGAAGTGCGTCTAACCACACTAGAACAAAAGCTGGCTGCGCTGAAAGAGCAACGTAAAGATCTGTCCAACTCGCTACAACACAAATTGCACAAGCAATATCGATTTCTCGATGCACTTGGTGCAGGACGTGATTTAGTGGATATTTTTGCTCATACAACCAATCCCGTACCACCAGCAGGATCTGGCGAGTGCGCTGCACCTAAATTGCTGCATTACGCATACAAACATGGCTTCATCCCTTTGGCTCTGGCCGAGTTTTGGTGGGGAGCATCACCAAAATCGGAAGTCCGCCAACACAAAAAGTTTTACCCATCTTGCAATAGTAAATGCCAACCGATATTAGGCCACATGATGCAAGGCTTGAATGTGGAGCTAAATCCACTAGAAGAAAACTGGGCAGAAGATAAAGAACTCGACATTCTTTATCAAGATGACGCAATGGTGATAGTAAACAAGCCATCAGGTCTACTTTCTGTGCCGGGTAAAACCATCAAAGATTCCGCATACACGCGTTTACAAACAATGTTCCCTGACGTTGAGGGACCCTTTGTGATCCATCGTCTTGATATGGCGACGTCTGGCATCTTAGTGTTCGCTTTAACCAAACGTGCAAATAAAAGCTTACAAAAACAGTTCATCTCGCGTGGTGTGCAAAAACGCTATATGGCAATGCTAGAGGGCGAGTTAACGGAACCTGAGGGTGAAATCACACTGCCAATGCGTGGCGATCCAGAAGACCGACCTCGTCAACTGGTCTGCTTCGAGCACGGAAAGCACGCGGAAACTTACTGGCAGCTTATTGAAGTAAAAGACGGGCGCAGCAAAGTCTACATGTACCCAAAAACAGGCCGCACCCATCAACTTCGTGTCCACAGCGCGCACCATATGGGCCTAAACATGCCAATGGTTGGCGATGGGCTGTATGGTGAAAAAGCAAACCGCCTACACCTGCATGCAGAGATGTTAGAGTTAGACCACCCTTACAGCAAAGAGCGCATGCGCTTCTTAGCTGAGTGTGAGTTCTAACAAAAACTAAGTAACTAAGTACGCGTTGTGTGCCTACTTACACGTAAGGATCGTGACCAAGATGGCACTTTTAGCATGATGACGATTGACTAAACAAAGGCATTAAAACGTTTCATTACCATGTAAACGTCATTGCTGACTAGCCAAATTGGCTAACATCCACCTCTGGGTTGGGTTTTCTGTCTTATTTTCTAGTACAGAAAACCCAACCCAAAATTTGACTAAAAAAGCAACACATTGAAATCTGGTCGGGAGAATACACTAATTATAAGGATGTAACCCGCCATGCCCACCTTACGCTTACTCTTTTCTGCCGCCCTCAGTTTCGCATTTCTTTTTAACGCTTTTTCTGCCGCCGCTTCAGAAAAAGTCTACCGCCTTAAACTGGCGGAAACATGGGGTCCCAATACGCCCATTTTAGGTGATGCCAGTAAAAATATGGCCAAGCTCGCAAATGAAATGTCCAATGGTCGACTCATTATTCGTATTGATTCGGCCAATAAGCATAAAGCCCCACTTGGTATTTTTGATATGGTTAAATCAGGTCAATATGACCTAGGCCATTCGAGTTCGTACTACTGGAAAGGTAAGGTGCCTAACACGCTTTACTTTTCTTCGATGCCATTTGGTATGATCTCAACTGAACAATACGCATGGTTTTATCGTGGCGGTGGTATGGCGTTGATGGAAAAAGTGTACGCTCCCCACAATCTGTTGTCGTTTCCGGGCGGTAACTCAGATATCCAAATGGGTGGATGGTTTAAGAAAGAAATCAACTCACTTGATGACTTACAAGGTCTCAAGATCCGCATTCCTGGCTTTGCCGGAGAAGTGATGGCAAAAGTCGGCGCAAAGCCAGTAAACATCGCACCAGGTGAATTGTATACCTCTCTAGAGCGCGGAACGATTGATGCGTTGGAGTGGGTTGGCCCTGCGTTCGATCTAAGAATGGGATTTCAAAAAATTGCCCCTTACTATTACACCGCATGGCATGAGCCAGGATCTGAAACTCAGTTCCTAGTGAACAAAAAAGTATGGGAAAAGCTGCCTGCCGACCTTCAAACTATCCTCGAAACGGCGTTTCGTGTTGCGGCTTTTGATATGTACACC
Organism: Vibrio alfacsensis; assembly: GCF_003544875.1. NCBI lineage: Bacteria > Pseudomonadati > Pseudomonadota > Gammaproteobacteria > Vibrionales > Vibrionaceae > Vibrio > Vibrio alfacsensis. Next base: position 147,343 of record NZ_CP032094.1, on the reverse strand, counting down.
CAAGCGTTGGACGCGAATGCAAACAGCTGGGCAACCATGAGCGCAGAATACCCAGATATTAAAGTTCGTGACTTTCCGCCAGAAGTGCTCAACGCAATGCAAACTGCAACTCAAGCCTTGCTGCAAGAACAAGCAAGCAACGACCCTTTAGCCAAAGAAATCATTGAATCGCAACAACAGTATTTAAACAAAATTCGTGCTTGGACGGACATTTCATCCAAAGCCTATTTAGACGCAAACTCCAATCAATAAATTCTGTACCCTTAAATACCCAGAGACACAAATTACGCACATAAAAAAGGCACTGAACTTCAGTGCCTTTAACGTTTTATATGTCAGAACCGCCTTAACTAACCTTAAACTTGGTCCAGACTTGCGAGCGCCAGCGTCTTGCCATGATGATGCCTCGTACCCATTCATCCAAGGCCATTGCCATCCATGCACCTAGCACGCCATAACCCATATGAATACCAAAGATGTAGGAGAACAATACGCCGAATCCCCACATGCTTAAGATGCCCATCTGTACCGGAAATTTAATGTCTCCCGCCCCTTTCAGCGCAGAGATAAATATCAGGTTAAATACTCGGCCCGCTTCCAGCAAAATCGAGCCCATGATCAAAGACCCAGTCAAAGCCAAAATTTCTGGTTGGTCGGTAAACACACGCAATATGTCGTCTCTAAAGAGATAAATCAACGTGGTTGCCGTGGTTGAAGCAATAAAGCCCACCACAAAATAAATTTGTACGCGCTTGAGGATGCTTGTCACCCATCCTTTACCAATGTAATAGCCGGTCTGGATTTGTGCAGCCTGACCAATCGCTAAAGAAAACGCGAACGAAAAACGTGCGATATTTTGCGCATACGTCAGCGCCGCTAATGAAGAGGTGCCCATTTGCACGACAAAATAAACAATACAAATTTGCGCCATGTTGTATGACAGCACTTCACCCGCATTCATGCCGCCGATTTTGAGTATTTTCTTATACACATCGTTCGGAACTTGCTTGAGCTTAGACATCGGCACTTCAATGCTGCTGCGTGACAAAATCACACCAAGCATAATAGTACCAATCACTTGGCTCACCACCGTTGCCACCGCCACACCTTGCACGCCATATACAGGTAAACCAAATGGCTGGTACAGGGCAATGTAGTTACCCATAATATTGAACACACCACTGATCAGGTTCACGACCATCGGAGAACGAGAATAACCATGGCTACGCAATATCGTGGTAAATACAATACCCATGGTGACGTTAAACGTCATCGCTCCGCTGATCAGCAAGTATTCTCGAGCGTAGTGCTCAACTTGCGCTTCCAAACCGTAGTAAGGCAAGAAGAATAACGCACCAATCACCGCAAGCACACTGAGCAAGACACCAATGATCACAGACAACGCAATACTGGCAACACCAACGTCGACCGAGTCTTTCTCTCGCCCTGCCCCATTGTACTGGGCGATCAATATCCCCGTTCCGCTGCTGACGAACGTCGAAACAATGATAAGGAAAAACGTAAGCTGAGTGATAACACCGACCGCGGACACGGCTTTATCGGAATATCCACTCAGCATGAACACATCACTGGTTCCTAACGCTGTCCTTAGCAATATTTCTACAAGTATCGGCCAAGCCAACGCCACAATGGACATGCGTTGGTTGATGTGTTGGCTCTTCGGCATTTTCTGACCTTTCTTAAAACTAAAAACTGCTCCACAGAGAACTGTGAAGCAGTTTGCATTATTGACTGATTTTCTGCGCGGATTGTATAACTTTTGTTCGCAAAGTCACGCTACTTTTATGGGTATTCCGATAAAAATTTGCTCGTATTATCCCATCAAGAAACAATCCATAAGCTTAAGTTATTCTTTGCTGCTTACTGCTTCGTCATAATAATTTTTTCTAGCTCAAGGCCTGGCTTCACAAAGTCAATATCCAATGTATAAAACCCTGGATTGAGCTTCACTTGTAGGCCCTCTACCGTAATCAATTCACCATCCGTTCCGTGCAGTGCTAGCGTCATACTAAATTCACTATTTAGGAACAAACTGCACGAAGATTGAGCCAACGAATCTCGCTCATACTTCATTACACCATCAAATTGATACACACCAGACTCACTCACCTCAACCACGACCGATGCATTAGTTTTGGTATTCAAGACAATGTGCTGATCGATAAGTCGCACATGCTCTTTCGGAGCTTCGTCTAATGCAACAAACGTCTTAATCGGCTCATAAGCTTTCAGAGGGCGACCCATCACTGGTGCAGCCATAATAAAGCGGCAGATATTCATCGCACTGCGTTGCAGTTCACCAATGGTCAACGTGCCATTTTCCAGAGCAGCCAGTGTATCGTCACCCATCGCATTGCTTTCTGCGCCGTCATTTCCCACCACCATATAAAGATCATTTTGCGCTCGCACCATAAATGAGGTGAACGTTTTGCTTTCTTCGCCAGCTTGCACCGGATCGTTCATTTTCGCCCACCAGTCCGTCATCACGATCCCGGTGTACCCCCACTCTCCACGCAAAATCGTGGTATTTAAATCATAGTTCGACGCTGCCCAATGACCGTTAACAGGGTTATATGACGTCATGATGGTTGTGGCTTGACCTTGTTTCACTGCCATTTCGAACGGTTTAATATGCACTTCACGCAGCGCACGTTCAGACATGATACTGTCCACATCTACGCGAGCCGTTTCCTGATCGTTCGCCGCATAGTGCTTAATCGTCCCAGACACGCCGGCATTACTTAACCCACGCGTTTGCGCAGCGGCCATCACCCCCGTCATAAATGGGTCTTCAGAGAAATACTCAAAGTTACGACCGTTTAACGGATGACGATGAATATTGATCCCAGGGCCAAGTAACGTATCAATTTGGTTAGCGCGTAATTCTTCGCCGATAAGGTAGAACAACTCTTCGTTTAACGATTCATTCCAAGTACAGCCTAACAAAGTGCCAATCGGTACTTGCGTAGCCTTGTGACCGCTGTCCATACGAATACCTGACGGGCCATCAGCCGCCGCCGCGACCGGAATTCCCATTTCAAATAGGCTATCGGACACACCACCAAATGCAGCCGCCGTTCCCGGAGTTACTTTCGGGCTGCACATCCCCTCACCACGTACGATCGTGGCAAGCTGCTCCGGTGCCATCTGAGCAATGAATGCTTCTAAATTGGCCTTGCCCTCTTTTACATCCATCAGCGTAATGCCTTGATTGCCTGTCATTTCTAAGCTGCGAGGCATATTAGCTTGAATACGTTCTGCCAAATTCACCGTTCGTTGTGGTGCAGCTTCATAGCTCACTTGGAACACACCATTGTCATTTTTTTGTGCTGGCTTGATGCGTTCAAACTCATGGATAGGTGCACAAGCTTCACTTAGCGCTTCAATTACCAACAGCGCTTCTAGATCCAATGTTGCTGCAATAGTTTGAGCATGACGCACACTGGCACCCAAGCAGAACTGATAAGTCCCCGCTTCTAAAACGTAGCAACTGCGATGGCCCGTCACGCCGCTATCGTCATAAGAGGCCAAAGATGCAACCGGTACAGAGACTCGGACTTGTTCATTTGCACCTGGTTGGATAACCTGTGTTTTGGTAAAGCCTGCAAGTACTCGTGATGGCTTACCGAGCTCCCCTTGCGGTGCTTCAACATAGAGTTGAACAACCTCTTTACCCGCAAACTCTTTGCCAAGGTTGGTCACCTTGATATCAAAATGAATAACCGAATCAGCTCCCGCACCTTCGATCTTATACGTCACTAATTCGCATTGAAATTCGGTGTAAGACAAGCCAGCACCAAACTCAAATTGCACTACTTCTGGGTTGAACGTTTCAAAGTAGCGATAGCCAACATAAATATCTTCTGCGTAGATGTTGCGATCAGTTCGACCAAAGTTTGCAGACGATGGGTAATCCGCAAGATGATACGCAATTGAATCCGTCAATCGACCACTTGGTGACTGATCGCCAGAAAGCACATCCGCAAGACCATGGCCGCCTTCCATACCCGCAGCCCAGCTGTAGAGTACGGCTTTAATTGAGCCATTGTTTTCCACCGTATTTAACCAAGCCATGTCCATGATGTTGGTCACGTTCATGACGACGATCACGTCTGAGAAATGGCGGTTCACTTTCGCGATCATGTCCAACTCTTTCTCAGTCAGACGGTAACTGCCCGCTTCATCCGCGTTGTCTTGATCTTCTCCAGCAGTACGACCGATAAAAACCACGGCTTTGTTCGATTGAGCCGCCGCTTTCGCCACTTGCTCATCACTCAATGGCATTTCTTCTTGGAACCATGGTTCAGCCGCCCAACCACCGCCGCCATCATCAAACGGGTGGTCTGCAATCCAATCTTGATAGGTTGTAACAAGGTCTTCATTCAGACGAATCTTTCCGTTGGCACGTAATCCTTCTAACGCACTGATCGCGTAAGGTACGTTTACCGCACCACCCGATCCTGTACCGCTTCGATAAGTATTGATTTGGCAACGACCAAACAGGGAAACCGTATCTTGAGAGCGAAACGGTAGCACTGCGTCGGAATTCTTAAGTAGGACAATCCCTTCTGCTGCCGCTTGTCGGCTCACAGGGGCAAGATTTTTTTGCGCTTGGCTAATTTGATTATTGTTCATATACAACCACACAACGATTCACTTTTGTTTCAAATTGGAACGTGAGCTTCCATGACGAGACCGTCAGAAAGTCACCATAATTGGCATTGACGTTTCTCATCCATTTCTGTCGAGATTGCGCACGTTGAAAATGCTACAAGAGCGACAAAACAGCTAAGAATCACCGATGATTATTCGTTTTCTATGTGGAAATAGTATGCTGACCCAGTGCGCCATTCTACCAAAATGGCGACAATAAAAAGGAATATCGCGACATGAGCATCACCTACCAACTCAAAGCACATCAAAAGCATACTCATCTCAAATTTGCTTACGTAGATGGCCACCATCATTGTGACTTTGCGGCTCATAAACACGATTTTTCTGAGCTATTTTTAGTCGTCAGTGGCAGCGGTAAACACACGGTTTCTGGCTATGAATACCCTTTAAGGAAAGGCGATGTATTCATCATAAACGGAGACATTGAACATGGTTTTCGGGATGTGAATAAACTCAAGATCATCAACTTAATGTTTGATTCCCAAACGCCCTTTTTTGAAATCCCCTCAATGCGCCAACTCTCTGGCTACCAGGCCATGTTTAAAGTTGAGCCGATTGCACGCCAGACCACTGAGTACAAAGCAAAACTCACGTTAGACCGAAAACAGCAACCGGAAATCGAGCATCTGCTCGCCGCACTGAAAAGTGAGTATCAAAAAGCGCAGCCGGGCTTTGAAGTCATGCTGACGAGCTTGATGCAGCAATTGGTGATTGCCTTAGCGCGAATGTACCAAGATCAAAGTGAAGATCTGCCTCAGACTACATTGGCACTCAGCCGCGCACTTGTCTTTATTGAGCAGCACTTTAACGATGTTGAGGTGAACAGCGATACGATAGCCAAAGCCGCATTCATCAGTAAGCGACAATTAGAAAGGTTATTTCGACAGTTTTTAAATACCTCTCCTAATCAATATTTGCGAGATGTTCAGCTCAATTACGCAACAAAATTGTTAAGTGAAGAAAACGAACGCTCAGTCCAGCATATTGCTGAACAATGTGGCTTCGCCGATAGCAATTACTTTTCAAAATGCTTTAAGCAAAAGTTCCAACAAAGTCCACGAAGCTATCGTAAAAAAAATCGTCCAGACTGTTACTCTAGACCAAAACGATGACCTTAAATCTATTTTTTATTGCTTAATACGCTGTTTTTTATCTACAACTACCATGCTAATACTTAAACGATTCCACTATAAAAACTAACATCACACTATCAACTCCAAAATTTATGCGCACTATATTTTACTTTGCATAGCAACAAATTTTACTTATTATCCCTAGAATAACTGGCGGAGTATGTAATAGATAATGCAGAAAAAGACTATAACAATTAAAGAAGTTGCAGAATATGCCAATGTGTCCCAGGCGACGGTTTCTCGAGTTATCAATGGTCAAGCAAGCGTCAAAGAAAAAAATCTCGCAAAAGTGCATAAAGCTATTTCCGAGCTCGGTTACACGCCTAACCTTGCAGCCAAAGCTCTCGCAAGTAGTCGCTCAAATAGTGTCGGAATGTTAGTTGGCAGTTTAGATGGCCCATTTTACGGTCCACTGATGCATGCTGCAGAAGACGCCCTTTACCGCAATGGTTTTCACTTTATTGTGACAAGTGGTCAAGAAAACGGGCAAAAAGAAAAAGATGCTATCGCATTTCTACGTTCCAAACAGGTCGATGGAGCGATTATTCATGCTGATAAACTTTCTGATGAAGAATTAAAAGCGTTAACTAAAGATTTCAAAGCGTTAGTGGTGTTAAACCGTTACATAGCTGATTTGGAACATCAATGTTTGTGCTTAGACAATGAACTTGGTGGTTACTTAGCAACGAAACATCTGCTCGATAACGGACACCGACACATAGCTTGTATTACTGGCCCACTTTCTAAACCTGATGCTCGTGATCGTTTGCTCGGCTACATTCGTGCACTCGCAGAGCATGGCGTCACGTACGATCCCGCCTTGACGATCGAAGGACGTTTCGACCATATCGGCAACTTTGATAAAGCGGCAGAGTTACTGGATCGCTCAAAAGACATTACCGCCATTTTCTGTCAAAACGACAATATTGCCCTTGCGGTTTACGATGTTTGTGCAACGCGTCAATTGACGGTAGGGGGTGACCTTTCCCTTGTCAGCTTCGATAACGATCTAATGTCCAAACATATGCGTCCGCAATTAACCACGGTTGGATTCCCAATTTATGAAATGGGCAAGTTAGCGGGTAGTATGATCCTCGATCAACTCAAAGAATCTCGTAAACTCAGCAGTAAAAAGTTGATCCCAACCTTAGAAGTGCGCGATTCGGTGAAAAAGCTCGCCTGAGCATCCGCTATGCTGCAACAATGTTCAATGTAAAAGGATAGGTGTCAGCCTATCCTTTATTATTTAACTTAAGTATTTTACTTGCTCAGTTCACTGTGATCATGCAGCTGGGTAGCACCACGTAAACACCTCTCACATGATTATCGCGAGCGAACAACGCCTGACTTAGAGCATAACTAAGGCGATTACCTACCGCTTCAACTACCGTGCCATCAGACAATTCCACTTGAATCACCACATCTTTGGTCACATCGCTGATTCGATAGACAAACGGCACTTGGCAATAAGTAAACGCCAATGAGTTGGCTGCCAAATCAAGCTGTTGAGGCTGGTGTAACACATCGTGGTACGCAAATTCTGTCGTTTCGCTGACAAAATCCGCCCGTTTAAGCTGGTTAGGTATGATAGCAATACTGCCTTGTTCGATCCAAATACCTAGCTCAGCAAAGCGCGTTAACACTTCTTCTTTTACTTGTCCGGTCATACCGGGTTGCTGAGCGCCGGCGTGTTTTGGCGTATGCGAATATGGGTCAGTTGGAAACGCCCCGTAGACTTGTGGCGATTTATTGAAACCAATCCCTTCGCGCACTCGATAATAGAGCTCATTCAACTGATGGGTTTGCTCACTTAATCCCGACTCACGCAAGCTACGCTGGTAGTTTTCTTGTACGGCAAGTAACAGCTTCGACACCATATGCCAATAAATGCAACCAAGCCCTTCATAACCAAACATGGTTCCTGACCGACCAGTGAACGCTCTGTGCGAGAACGTTGTTTCATACAGTTCAAACAGTTGTTGCCAATCTTGCTCTGCAAATTGCGGATAATGGGCTTTCACCTGCTCAACACGCTCTGCTAATAGTTGTGCATTCTCAAAATCGGCGTGGAAATGCACCAGTCCCGCGGCATCACAATTTAAAATACGGCTATCGCCAGACTCTAGCATCGCTTGGGCAACACAACTTTGTTGAACACTCTGCTCATCAAGCTGATTTTTTGCCATGAAACCACGCAATTCACGATCTGGGTAGAGCATAAACGTTTGTTGATCCGCGCGGTACATGTCACTGGCAAAGAGCGCATCCAGCACTTCGATCGTTTCCTCTGCCGATAGAGCGCCGGAGCTTAATGCTGCGACTTGTCCTTCAAGCATTGGGTAGAGCTCAGCTACGTGTGCGCCATCTTGCTCAAAACTAATAATATTATAAGCATTGTAAAGGCCGTCTGAGCGCTTATTGGTCTTGATGGTATGATCCAGCAGCGCCAACGTCGCGTCTAGCATCGCGTGGATATCATTACTCGCAAGCGCGGTTTTGCCACTGAATCCGTTACGGTAAACTTGATTACGATAGCGCTCAGCGGAATTCGCCAAATCAAGCAACAACTGCTGGCGGAATTCAGAGGTCACGCCCAGCTCTGCGACGTGTTCGGCCGCAACTTGTAGAGTACGCAATGTTTCTATTAGCCAAACCGCCACTTCGCTCGACAACTCAAACGACGTATCTAAGCGAGTAACCAGTCCTTGTAAAAAGGTCACGTAGCGACGCATGTAATACAAGGTCACCATCGACAAGCCGTTGCCCACAATCGCATTGTTAGCATCGTTCCATTCTGGACGCTGCGTGTTAAGCCAGATACCACCATCAATGACGAAATTACTCATTTTCGCCAATAGCGGCACTAACAGTTTCTCAATAAGATTGACCTGGTAGACCGCACCTTGTGGATCTAACACCAAGCGACCGTCACTGCCCATCTCGACACTTAAACGCTGAGCTTCATCATGCTTCATTTGATTGAAACTTACGGTGTCTTTAGGGTTTTTCAGCAACTGCTCAACGCCTGCGATTTCATACGGCACATTGGCATAACTGTAGCACTCTTGAGTCAACCAAGCGTTCAAAGAGTCACCTTGATATTTATCTGCCAATTCCAAGAATTTCAGCAAGTAGATGATTTGGTGATCACCCCAATATCCAATATTGCTCCATGGATCTTCAGGCTCAAGTACCTCCCAATCCACCCCATCTTTCGTAATCCGATAAGGGTTGTAGCCATCAACGGTTGAAGCATTGACAAACTTAGCAATAAACGAGGCCAAGTAATTCGGATAACTTAATGCCAGCGCTTCCCAGTTCTGGAAAATGTCGCGCCAGTTACCTTGGTAAGACAACAGACGATTGCCTAGCTCATCGCGAACTTTAATTTCATAATGGTTCCAAGGACGTGATGGATCGCCGTGACGACGACCAAAAGTAAGCGGCAAATACTCGTATGCCAAGCGTAACAATTGCGGATCTTCGGTCGCTTTGGCCAATTGCACCAGTTCAGGATGGGTAAGTTTATGCGGCAAAGCGGCGAAAAATCGAGCGTGTTTCTCAACCAAGATTTGGTTCGTTGTTGCAAAAGTTTGTTTAACATCTTCCACATCTAACTGGTAACCATCGACTACCGCACCACCGCGCAGTGTATTGAACAGCACGTTGGCATAATGGTGTACGTCAGTCAGCTCACAAGCGGTTTTTTGTGCCGCATCACCAGCATTCATTAATACCAACAACTCGGCCTGGTTACTGCGGCAATCTGATTGGATTTGGTCTTGATGTTGATTCGCCTGCATCAACCACTCTTTTAACGCTGCAAGGTCGCTGTGCGTTTGATCAATATCGGCCACAATCAACCACTGCTTAAGTTGCAATGGCTCAAGACGGACAGACTGATGAACGAAATAGGCACCACGCACGCCGCGGGACAAAGCCGAATCCGTGAGCGCTTGGTTTTTTCTGAACTCAGTAAGCACTTGGCTACTCAAATACGGTCTGTGCTCGTCGCCCGTCAGCGAAAAAACTGCCGTCGCACGCAAGGACTCGGCAGGCTCAGCGCGATCACTGAGTTTGGCATACATGCTATAGGTCGCAAGGGGCAAATCCTCTACCCTTTGATTCCATTTATACGCATCCACTAACGCACTCTTACTCTGTTGTGCGGCCAAAGGTGCGCCTGACGGCAAAATATTTTGGATACCATCTAAGATCTCGCACTCAATTGCAGCGTCACTTAAACTGATTAAACGACTTTCGCGCACAAAACCAAACCGTTCCGATGTACGCCAACTGTACTGGAAGCTTAAACCAAGGGTTTGGTTAAGTTCTTCAAACACAATACTGTCGCCAACCACATTCTTATAAAGGTTACGCTGAACATCGAATAAACCGTCATGATGCGGATTGAATGGTTCCCACTTGACTGGCAGAGCCCCGGCTCGCATCACCTTTACAATCGTTTTCGAGCCGGTATTTTCAGCATTCTCATGAATATGGTCGACAGAACGATACGGAAATAAGGCGTTTTCAGGCCGGATGCGGCCAGCGGAAAGCGCACCAGTTGAAGATATGAACAGCCAATGATCGCTAGCAGAAACCAGGCTGATAAAAAAAGGGCTCATGCTATCTACATCAGAAATTTTGTAATAGCGATCCCCGTTGAGGTCAACAAACTGACCTTTAGCTTCAGTGCTATCGTGAAGCTCAAATGTATCCATAGTGGCAACCTTTATATTAAGTGCTTTCTCAGCACCGCTGATGATGTACGACCCAACATAGACTGTGCACGCCCTCCTCCCACAAATAAACGCTCTTTAAACCATGCACTCATTCAGAATGCACTATCGGAAAATGAAGGTGACAAACACGTGTTGGTATAATGTATCGGCAACCCTCAATCAAATTGAAAGCGCTTTCTTTTTTGGTTAGAATAATGAAAATTTTGGAATGTCAGCAATATGAATAAGCTGATTATGTTGAGCTAGTCACACTGTAGCAACCAATAACCGATATTTTTGACGATCTACTGCGTATTCTGAGTTAACCATACTTGTGATATTGGCTTACAAACAGTGTTATTTTAAATAGCTTACTACTGTCTAAACACAAAATGCATCGATCGTTCGTCATCATCCTCAATGTGTTTTAGGCCATTAGCCTAATGATAATGATGATAGAAAACTGCCAGCATAAACATCTATCTTAATGTTTTATTGGATTGATATCATTTCATTCAAAAACTTCATTTTGAGTGACTGACCAATTTGCCAAGCACTACACAGAACTGAAAATTGTCCACAAATTTCGACCAGTTCACAAAGAAAGCGCATTGCTCTGTAATATTCATCTAATCTAATATACGACTATTTTGTCAAGGTTGACTTTTCAATGAACAATAAAACCATCACAATCAAAGAAGTAGCTGAATTCGCCAGCGTTTCTCAAGCCACAGTGTCACGTGTGATCAACGGCCAATCTTCTGTTAAAGAGAAGAACCTAAAGCGAGTGTTAGAAGCTATTGAAACACTCGGCTATACACCTAATTCAGCAGCAAAAGCGCTGGCAACCAACCGTTCTAATAGCGTGGGGATGTTGGTAGGCAGCTTAGATGGTCCTTTCTATGGTCCACTAATGCATGCTGCAGAGGATGAAATTTACAAATTTGGTTTGCATCTTATTGTGACCAGTGGTCAAGATTGTGAGAGCAAAGAAACTGAGTCGTTGAATTTTTTGCGCGCGAAACAAGTGGAAGGCGCGATTGTCCATTCCGATCGACTTTCGGACCAAACGCTGCTCAATCTCGCGAACGATTTTAAGCACTTCGTTTTACTTAACCGCTATCTACCAGAACTGGAACATCATTGCCTATATTTAGACAACGAACTTGGCGGCTACCTGGCTACTAAGCACTTGCTCGATCAAGGGCATAGAGTTATTGGTTGTATCACCGGCCCACTCTCAAAACATGATGCTCGTGACCGCTTATTGGGATATATACGTGCCTTAGCCGAGCATGGGGTAAGTTATGATCCATCTTTGACCATCGAAGGTCGCTTCGATCACTATGACAATTTTGCTAAAGCCAATGAACTGCTTGATCGTGCACCCAGTGTCACCGCTATTTTCTGCCAAAATGACAACATTGCTCTCGCACTCTATGATGTTTGTCAACAACGTGATTTACAGATTGGAAAAGACATTTCCGTGGTCGGTTTTGACAACGATCTCATGTCCAAACACGTTCGTCCAAAACTGACCACCGTTGGTTTTCCAATCCATGAAATGGGAAAGATTGCTGGAAAAATGGTGTTAGAGCAAATTCAAGGTGAAAAAGAGAGTCGCAGTCGAAAATTATCACCAACGCTTGAAATGCGCCAATCAGTAAAGAACTTAAATGCTGTGGGTTAAGCACTCGCTTACCTCATATGCTCTACTTAAGAACTCAGTAAAGCAGCCCCAACTATCTTACCGGGTGCTCGCAGTAAGTCTATTTTTCAGGGTAGAGGCGAATATCGATGTGACATATGAATTATTGGTATCAAGAAAAGGTAGTGAATTTAACACTTTTCGTTGCGATAAATGAATCACTGGATCAGATCACAGATTTCATTTTGGCAAAATATCTTAATTGAGAATTTTATGCATAACGTCACTATTTCTGCAATATTTCAACAATAAATCTACCGTTGTTTACACCTTTGCCGCTAAACTTATTTCGACATTTACATTTTCAGAATTTATTTGTAAGCGCTTTCAAAGTGAGTTTAATAAATATAATAGTGAAGTTCAGTTTGAGTTTCCTGCTAGATCTGTTTTAAACCTCGTCTTCAACTCACTTCTCAGAAAGCATACAAGTAAGTTCATCGCTAATTATCCAAATAAATGACTAATATTGTCTCAAATATAAGGAGTCATACCTTGTTTAAGTACACAAAACTATACAGTGCACTCGCGCTTTCATTTGCGCTTGTTGGCTGTGGTAGCGATGATGATTCGAGTTCTAACCCAACCCGCAAGATAAAATTGCACCAGTTATTTCTTTAACTGGAGAAGAAAGCGTTTCCGTTTATATTGGCCAAGATTACAAAGAACTTGGTGCTACGGCGAACGACAACGTTGATGGTAAAGTAGACGTGTTGATCACCGGTAATGTCGATACTTCTAAAGCGGGCACTTACACCATCACTTACACCGCAACCGACGCGGCTGGCAATGAGTCGAAAGAAACACGTACGGTTATCGTAAAAATCGATGACATCAAGCCGGTGATCACCATTTTTGGTGGTAACACGATGACCATCACCAAAGGCGACACTTTCACTGCGCCAACCGCAACCGCGACAGACAACCTCGATGAAAACGTGAAAGTTACCGTTCAAGACGCTAACGAGGTTGATACCGACACAGTAGGCACTTATGAGGTTACTTACATCGCGGTTGATGCTGCAGGCAACCAAGCCACCGCGACTCTAACAGTTAACGTCGTAGCTCCAGATGCAGATACCGTAGCACCAGAAATCATCATTGATGGTCCTCAATCAATTACATTGAAAGTAGGCGATACATTTGTAGAACCGCAAGTCACCGCAATCGATGCTGTTGATGGCGAAGTAGAAGTGACTAAGTCTGGTGCTGTCGATACACAAACACCTGGTGAATATCGAATCACTTATTCGGCAGTGGACGCAGCTGGCAACAAATCTGAAAAAGTACTGACCGTTACAGTGAAGGCGATAACGCCGCCACCAGAAGGCGACTTCATGGCGTTTGGAGCAGGTAACGTATCAACCAAATTCAACCCAGAAGGCTTTGGCTGTACTGTTGACCATGGCCACTGGATCGACAGTGCCGGCGTTGTATTGCCAGGTGTTGGCGGCTGTGATTCAAATGGCAAGCCAGTGGGTGAAGCCGTGCCAGTTGAGCCGCAAGTAACTGGCCCAGCAGCAGAAGTGCCTGTTCAAGCACACCGTTGGTGGGGTTCACTCTCATTCTTGGGTGAAATGCAACTTGGCGATCCAAACAAAGCCGCTTACATCACGCCAGATCCTATTTTGGCTCGCGTAACCAATACTGGTGTTCGCGTTCTGGGTATCCCTTCTGGTCTTCGCGGTGTCGGTTTGGACATCTTCCAATATCAAATTCCAGATCCATTTGCGGAAACGTTTGATGGTGTCACGATCGTTAACACCGATTACAACAACCTTGAAGGTAAACTGAAAGAAGCTAGCGATGGCGCAGTGACCGTTGAATGGCAAGACCAAGCTGGCGCACCGGTGATGGAAGCGACCTTTGTTCATGGTTCACCTTACGCATTTTTCAAAGTCTACAAGGGTAACGTTGAGCTGCGTACATTCCGCGCTGACGGTGGTGAAAAAGGCGTTTCCTACCAACCAAACAATAACACGCTAGGTATTTGGACTAACGTTGCTGGCAACCGTACTGAAGTGCTAGTCGTTGGTGAAGAAAACACCGAATTCACTAATATCAATGGCCAAAATATTGGCATCAACAACGCGGCGAAAGAGTTTACGCTTGTAATGCTGCCTAACGACGGCCCGTCTATTGACAAAAAAGTAGAATTCTACGTACCTAAAGCACGTAACGTAGTTAAGACTGTCGATATTGCTTACGATGTTGATCGCACAAATAACGAAGTAACAGTCACACACAAGTACCTTGGTGAAGATGGTCACGCGGTTGATACGGTTGCGGGCCTATTCCCAATGGCGTGGAAAAACGCGGATGCTGCCCTTGCAAATACAGAACACAAAACACGTAGTGCTCGTGGTGTGATCAAGTATAACCAAACAAGCACGTTCGACTACACTATTCCATTTATTGGTGTATTGCCATACATGCCATCGGACTTAGAAGCCTTTGATGTAGACACACTCACTCAGCACATCAATGATTTCATCGCTCTTGGCGAAGAAAACTGGTTAAACGAGTACCAACAAGGTAGCACCACGAAAAAAGGCGTTTACGCTGACACGTACTGGACTGGTAAAATATACGGTCAAGTTTCAGAGCTTGCGGCAATCAGCGAGTCGTTAGGTCTAGCAGCACAAAATGAAAAATTTGTTACTTGGTTAAAAGTAGAGCTAGAAGATTGGTTTACCGCAAACACCACCGGTGATTTGGATTCTCAGAAATACTTCGTTTACGACCAGAAATGGGACACTCTACTGGGTATTAAAGAGTCTTTCTTATCACATCAGCAACTGAACGATCACCACTTCCACTACGGTTACTTTGTGCGCGCAGCAGCAGAAATCTGTCGTCAAGATGTGACTTGGTGTGGCGACGATCAATATGGCCCAATGATTGAACTTTTGATCCGTGACTACGCAGCCGACAAGAATGACTCGATGTTCCCATACATGCGCCACTTCGACCCTGCAAACGGCTTCTCATGGGCATCTGGCATGGTGAACTTTGCTCGCGGTAATAATAACGAATCCACCTCAGAAGCGGCAAACGCTTACGGTGCAATGGTTCTGTACGGCCTAGCAACAGGCAAAGGTGAGTTCGTTGATCGTGGTATGTACCTACATGCTTCAACCACCAACTCATTCTGGGAGTACTGGAACAACATTGATGCGCACACGCCAACCAATGACAATACCGATAAAGACAACTTCCCGCCAGCTTACAACCGAATGACCACATCTATCATTTGGGGTGATGGTGCGACGTTCTCTACTTGGTTCAGCCCTAAATTTACCCACATTTTGGGTATTCAAGGCTTGCCTTCGAACCCACTGTCGCTGCACCTTGCACAAAACAGTGAATACATGACCGATTACATCGCGCTAGGTTTAAGTGAGACAGGTAATAAGAAACCATCAGGCCTGGGGGAAGACGAATGGCGTGATATTTGGTGGAACATCATGGCAATGCATGATGCAAATAGCGCTATCAGCGACTATGAAAGCTACGGCTCATTCCCTGGTGATTACATTGAGGAGCGTGGTTCAAGTAAAGCACATACTTATCATTGGCTGCATACATGGAAACACCTAGGTAAGATGGTTGAGAGCATTACTGCTGATCACCCTGCTGCCGTGGTGTTTGAAAAAGAAGGTCAGAAGAAACACGTGGTTTACAACTATGGCGACACCGAACAAACCGTTAAATTTAGCGATGGTACAGTTGTGAATGCCGCAGCCAAAGGCTTTACTGTTCAATAAACAACTTAAATTTTGACTCTAAATTCGCCATCATGACGCAATGCTCGTAAGTTGAGCATTTATTAACGTCTTCTAGGAGGCCTTATCAAATAGCGATAAGGCCTTTTTTTGCTCTTTTCGCATAAAGCCCTCTGACATTTCCAAGACGCTATGTTCCCCTTAAGTGTGGTTAGTATTTCTTCTAAAACTCTAACCATCCGATTTTGCAATGATTAACGTTAAAAGCATCGTTTAGTGTTTCTGTTTTAACCTACTAATTTCTAACCTTTCATAAAGTTAGCAACACTTAAGGGGAACATAGCCTTCCAAGACGTTGTATATAACCTCTGGAATTCGACCTAGAACCTCAGCTAGTAATAACTGATCGTGCCCAATAAACAAGAGCGAAGCTAGTTTAAAACCGATCTGATATCACATGACAGATTTTGTGGCTAAAAACCATATCTGCCCCAATAGCCAAATCTGATTGAACCATTTTGATACTTACGAATAGAGCACTTCAGGACCATTGAACGTGTCTTAACATGAACAAGTCGATTCTAATCAGAATATTCGTTCAGGTATCAAAAACGGCGATGCATCGGCACAAAAAAGTTAACCAATAGTTAGCTAAGCTTAAAAAAATACAGTGCTCAAGTTGAAAAAGGCTTGTCAATGTCAAAGCATACACAGCGTAATAGGAATAAACAGCTTATAAGAAACGAAGTAAGATGGGATTTAAGATAGATCTATTTTCAGTTTGATTTGTTCAACAATACCATATGCCTGTACATCAAGTGCCACAGCAAGTTGCAGAACTACAATTATCGTAAACTCACTGCCCATATTACATCACCTATTGAACATAAATAGAGCAATGAACAGAAATAGAATTTTGAACGCATATGAACAAAAACGCCGCCGAATCCTCTCCCCATCGATTCGGCGGCAAACGCTTAGAGTAAGCAAAAATGAAAATAGTAATCTTTTAAATTTATGACATTAAATAATGTGGCAACGTACAAAATGATTAGGCGCCACTTCTCTTGGCTCTGGTAGATATTCACGACACGCGCCAACCGCATGAGGACAACGCGCCGCATAAGGGCAACCAGTGTGTTCCGGTGACCACATAGGCGTTTCCATTGAACGATGCGTTGGCAGTTTTTCGTGAATACTGCGCGATGGGTCTGGCACAGCGGCAAGTAATAATTGGGTATAAGGATGCAAAGGGTTTTGCGTGATTTCTTCGGTGCCGCCCCACTCCACCATGTGGCCGCAATACAGAACCAAGGTCTCCTCCGCAATGTAACGAGCGGTGGCGATGTCGTGAGTGATATACATGAAAGATTTGTTCATTTCATGCTTCATCTGATTCATCAAATTAAGCACGCCAATGCGAATTGACACGTCCAACATCGACGTAGGTTCATCGGCCAAGATCACTTCAGCCCCAATCGCCAACGTTTTCGCTAAGAACACCCGCTGGCGCTGACCACCTGATAATTGATGCGGAAACTTCTTCAACACCTCTTTCACTGGCGTCAAGCCAACTTGCAGCAGCAACGCTTCTAAACGATCCTCCAAAGCAGAACCGCTTAAACCATGGTAAATACTGAGCGGTCGCGTTAAATGATAGCGGATCGTATGCAGAGGGTTAAGCGAACCAAACGGGTCTTGAAACACCATTTGTACGTTATTACGATATTGAGAAAGCGCCTCTCCGCCCTTAATGTGAGAGATATCGGTTCCACGGTAAAGGATCTGTCCTTGTGTGGCGCTGTTAATCTTGGTGATCGCTCGCGCGGTGGTACTTTTGCCACAGCCCGATTCACCCACCACCGCCAAGCAGTGGTTGTTATACATTTTAAAATTCAGATCGTTCAAGGCACGCAGGTACTGCTTAGGGCCAAACAATGAACGACGGTTTTTAGCAAAATCAATGGTCAGATTTTGCGCTTCCATAGTGATTTGTTTTTGTTGCATCATCCGCACCTTACTCGACTTCACTCAGCGTTAGTGGCTCATAGCACGCGACCCAACCACTGCGTTTTGGCTCAAACACCAATTTCGGCTCCAACTGTGAACAGCGATCGTGGCGTTTGTAACAACGCTCGGCGAATCGGCAACCGCCTTTGTATTGAGTTAAATCAAGCGGCGTGCCTGGAATGCCGATCATCTCTTTCAACTCCCCTTTCAAAGTAGGGAAAGAGTTCCCAAGTCCATGGGTATACGGGTGTTGAGGTTGCTTCAAAATGGTTTTCGCGTTGGCCACTTCCACCAGCTTACCGGAATACATGATGCCAATTTGATCGCAGAACTCGACCATCAAACTCAAATCGTGAGTAATGAACAGCACTGAGAAACCAAATTGCGCTTTCAGATCGTACACTTTTTGCAAGATCTCACGTTGCACCACCACATCAAGGGCCGTAGTTGGCTCATCCATGATCAACAGTTTCGGGTTAAGCGCCAACGCCATCGCGATCACTACGCGCTGACGCATGCCGCCCGAAAATTGGTGGGGATAATCAAACAACCGCCCTTCAGGAATATCGACGATACGCAGCAGCTCTTTAGCTCGCTCGATAGACTCCTCGCGCGTTTTTACCACTTGGTGAGCCATGAAAATATCGTAGAACTGGTATTCAATGGTTTTCACTGGGTTCAAACAGTTCATTGCACTTTGGAATACCATTGAGGTGTCTTTCCAACGAAAACGACGTAACTGCTCGTCATCAAAGCCCAACACGTCTTGACCTTGGAATAATATTTCACCTTCAGAAATCAATGCCGGTGGACGATGCAGACGCATTAACGCATAGGCGATGGTGGATTTACCACACCCCGACTCCCCCGCTAAACCAAAGATGCTGTTTTCTTCAATCGAAAAACTGACACTGTCGACCGCACGAACTTTACCGGTAAAGGTGATGTAATCGACGCAGAGGTTGTTTACTTGGATCAAGTTACTCATGCCGATTGCTCCTTAAGGGCGGCTTTTTGTTGTTTTTCGAGCTTAGCTTCTTCACGGCGATACTTAGCCATGATTTTCTGTGCGCGTAATTTCGGGTTGGAGATTTCATCAATCGAGAAGTTAATCAGCGCTAAACCAATCGCCAAGATAGTAAGTGCCGCACTCGGTGCCAATAATTCCCACCACGCGCCAATACGAATTGCAGAAGTTTGCTGTGCGTTATACAGCATCACACCCCAAGTGGTCGAAAGTGGATCGCCAAGGCCGATGAACTCTAAAGTGGCTTCGGTCATGATCGCAAACACCACGGTACCGATAAACGCACTGGCCAGGATCGACAACATGTTTGGCAGCACTTCAAAAAACACCAAGCGATATTTGCGCTCGCCCATCACTTCAGCCGCATGCACAAAATCACGACTGCGGATCGCGAGCGTTTGCGCTCGGATCACCCGCGCACCCCATGGCCAAGAAGTGGCACCAATGATCAGCGCTATCACAAATGGTGATACTTGATCCAGAAACGATGCCAACACCAGCATTAACGGCAAGGACGGGATCACCATCACTACGTTGGTAAAGAACGACAAGGTGTTATCCACCCAGCCACCAAAGTAACCCGCACTGACGCCGACCACTACCGCCGCCACCATCACAAACAAACCTGCGATAAAACCAACCGTAATCGAAGTACGACCGCCATACAGCGTTTGCGCCCAAACATCACGGCCCATACGAGTGGTGCCCATTACGTGCTCAGCAGATGGCGACTGATGCGGTCGTGCCACACGCGCATTTGGCTCATAATCAGTAAACAGCGGTGCGCCAAAGCTTAGAATACAAACCATTAACACCATGCAAACACCCACGCCCGCCTTAGTGTTATTGATAAAAAGATCTTTGAGAGAACCCAATAAACGTTTCATCATCATTCCCCGTTAATTCATTTGATTACGCAAGCGCGGATCGAGTAAGAACAACAACATGTCCGCGACAAAGTTGGCAGTAAGCACCATGATGGTCATGATCAACAAATAACCTTGGATCAATGGGTAATCACGCGACATCATGGCTTGGAAAATCACCTGACCTAGCCCCGGATAGTTAAAGATGATTTCGATGATCAACGAACCACCAAACACCATACCAATCGACATGGCGAACGAAGTGATCATTGG
This sequence comes from Vibrio alfacsensis, assembly GCF_003544875.1. Taxonomy (NCBI): domain Bacteria; kingdom Pseudomonadati; phylum Pseudomonadota; class Gammaproteobacteria; order Vibrionales; family Vibrionaceae; genus Vibrio; species Vibrio alfacsensis. The sequence goes on along the minus strand of NZ_CP032094.1, from coordinate 127,185 downwards.
CAACATCGCGTTACGAGCGCCGTAAGAAAGCATCACTTTCTTGTCTTCCACCCCTTCGCCCAACCCATCACGATATAATCCTCACCGAGTTGGTTAATCATATTTGAACGCATGCCCATCACACCGCCTAAACCAAGCAAGACCATCGCGCAAAGCGGCAAAATTAAGTGATACATCACGCTCGAAATCCATTCCCAAGTGAAAGCAGGATCAAGATTTGGATCGTAAGCGTAACCAGTTGGAAACCACTCTAGATCGGAAGCGAAAATAAAATATAGCACCAAAGCCATTACGACACCGGGGATCGATGAAATCACCACAGAGGCAATGGTAATAAACCCATCACGCTTCGAGCCTCGTTTCCAAGCAACATAAATACCGGCTAACGTAGTGAGCGTATAAGAAATTAGAATATTCAAACCAACTAATAATAACGTCCACATAGCGCCACGGCTTAATACTTCTGTTACTGGTTGGAAAAAACGGGTTGAAATACCCCATTCACCACTAAATATGCTATTTACATAGCTAAAATTGCTGATACAACGGTGTACTGGTTGAATAACCATACAACGCTTCAATTGCGGCGATAGTCTCAGGGTTTACCGTACCCCCATTTTGAACCAGACGACCAATGAAAGACTGAATAGGATCGCCCGGCATCATGCGGGGCAAAAAGAAGTTTATCGCGATGGCGATAATAAATGCGACGACATAAAAACTGAGCCGAGTAAATGCATATCTCATACACGTTCCATTTAAATAAACGTAAATTTTATTCGAAGATAATCTAATTTATTCCGTGACATTTAACCGAAATAATATCCCACGAAATCTATCGTGTTATTCATTCGTAAAATGTAATGATATAAAAGACTATTTAAACTCTTCCTGTATATGTTTATTAAGCAACTGTCACTCCTCAGCCAGAAAACTATCGTGATGACTTGGTGTTTAAAAGCTGAGGTGTTAAAACCATTACTAAATAGATAAATTAACCGTTATTACTTAGGTTTAATGTGCATCAAGTGCACCAATCTTGCCGCACCAGCAAAAGGGGCCGGATTAGTAATTTGATTGTCTTTATTTGCCCAACCAGTGAAACGGCTGTCGTTGTACTGATACCAAACCGCATTGTAGTAAAGGGGAATTTGCACCACGTTATCGGCATAGTGCTGCTCTATTTGTGAAATCAACTGACGTTGTTTGGTTTTTTCATCCGTCACCGCTAGCGTATCAATCAGCGAATCGATCTCTGCATTGCGGTAATTATGCATTGATGTCGACCACCACAAGCCGGTTTGTGCATATTTAGAATGCATGGTGTAAGAATAGAAAGCCCAAATTGATGGTTGTAACCCCCCCGATACCAGTCCCGCTTCAAAATTGTTTTGCATCCAGTTGGTCGCGTACGCATTGACCTCAGGTGTCACTATCGTCGCATCCACGCCTATAAAGCGCAGACCTTCAACGACAATCGACGCATTGTTGATCCAATCACTCCAGCCACTCGGTACTTGGATACGGAATGAGAACTTCGAACCATCCGGGTTGTTCACATAGCCATCACCATCAGTATCTTTAAAGCCGCCTTGCTCCAAATACGCCTTGGCTTTTTTCAGATCATATTGGTAATACTGAGACCACGTATTATCGGCCTGTTCATCCCGCCAACCCCACAGTCCCTTAGGCAAGTTTGTCGCAGGATTATCACCTTCAACGTAACCGTAAGAGCCGATATACATCATCGCTTCACGGTCCATCGCAAGACTCACCGCTTTACGAAAGTTCACTTCACTGAACGCTTTGCGTGCATTTTCATTGGTTGTTTCAAAGTTAAAAGCAAGACGCACACCATCATTAGATGGAAACCAATAATGATTGTTGTCACTAGTTTTGGTGTAAGTATGTTCAATATCTGGAATAAAAATACCCGCCCAATCAACACTGCCTTTCATCAGCATTTCCAACGCAGCATCATTGCTTGAGTACTGAGGAAATTCCAAACAGTTGATGGCCAGCTCTGCATTCCAGTAATGCGGATTTTTACACTGCACATAGACTTGCGGTGTAAAACGTTCAATTTGAGTAAACGGCCCAGTACCGACAGGCTCTGCATTGATCTCTTGAGCTGGCGAGGTTACGTGTGACCAAATATGCTCTGGTACGATTAACACTCCCTCACCTAACGCTTCATATTTGCCAAAGGCGTTAGCGTCTTTTAGGGTCACTTTTACCGTGTAATCATCAATCTTTATCGCGCTCTCAATTCGTGATGCGTTGCCAGCAATATCAATCGCGGGGTGTTGCTTTGGGTACAGGTAGCTAAATATTACATCATCCGCATTGAATGCTTCACCATCCGACCATTTCACGTTTTGACGCAGTTTGACGGTGATGCTTTTCATGTCTGCTGCTGTTTCGTAGCTTTCCGCTAACCACATGTGTTCTACTTCAGAGTGGTATGGGTCGAAAATCACCAACGGCTCATAAACAAAATTGGTGCGCCCACCAATCCAAGGGTTAAAGTTTTTTACCCAACCATTTGAGCTTTCTGCCAACACTTTTAAGTTTGGCATCGAAATTTGATCTGCTGCTTGACCAGCATTGGAGAACATCGCCATGGACAGCAATGAAGAGAACAACAGTTTTTTCATGATGTACACCTAGAATGAGTCTTGTCGACAGCGCCGCTTTTCTCAAAGAAAAAAGCGGCGAACGATTGGGAAATTACCAGCTTGCTTCCGTTTGAATGCCAACAATAAAGTCGTTTTTCGGTTGGCCTTTGTCTGGATCGGTAGTCCAGGAGTTCTTTACCCAACTTGCAAGGAAACGCACTTCTGGGTTAACACCGGTCCAAGTAGGGAACATCAATGTTGGTGCAATGGTTACTTTCGCTTGATCGTAACTATCACCGTCCCAGTTGTTGTAGACGTAACCGATTTCACCTTGAAGATACATCATTGAGTTGATGCCCATCACCGGACGTACCATCGCAGATGCCCAGTAATCGTAGGTGCCGTCTGCATAGTCGTTGTATTGGCCTTGTACCGAAGGGAAGATACCAATTCCGTTATCAAACGTATGACCGCCAAACACTAACGCACGGTAAGATACATCGTCTTCTTCCACTTGAGTCAGCAAAGAGAGCGCGTCTGAGCCAACCCCCCACTCAAACTCATGCTCACCAAAACGCAAGCCACCTGGACGATATGCATTGTAGTCAGTGATCGTGCCACCAAGGAGGTTACCCGCGCCAAGACCTTTACCGGCTTGAAGCACAAAGTTGGTGTGTGAGCTACCATCACCTTGTAGACCTAGGAGGCTAAATAGTTTGTAACCAACAGTGATGTCAAAACCCGTCTCAGCCCATTCTTTTCCCGTAATATCCCAGTTATCTGGCATCGCTTTTAAGGTCGCTGAAACGTCCCAGACACCATACCTAGCAGCCACGTTAACGGCATGCATAATATTGTTGAGGTTGTCAGAATCTTTGAACTGTTCGTCATCTTCTAGATCATAACTATCTCGCTTACTAGCAATATATGCAGCGTTGACAATCGCACTCCCGACTTTCATGTTTTCAACACCAAAGCCAGTACCAGACATATCGGTATAGAAAAAGTCGGTCATCCAAATGTAGCGCTCTTTACCGTAGTCACGTTTACCTGCAAACAACACTCCGGTATCAGTGTAACCAGTAATCTCAACAAAACCACTGCCGTTACCGGCAGTTAAACCCTCTGCTACACCCGCACCAATCTTCAATGAACGACCGTCGCCGTATGTCCAACGATAAGAAAAATCTAGGTTGGTTTGATTGTCATACTCAAGACCCAATCGGCCTAAAGTTTCTTTTTGCGCTACAAAGTCCGAGTCTTTTAAATCGTTTTCAACGCTGTAAAGCAAACCTTGACGGAAATACCCATTAAACTCAAATCCTTCAGTATTTTCCGAAGCATAAATTGAAGGGCTTGTAACTCCGGCGATTGCGAGCATACAAGCCAAATGTACTTTAGAAACTTTCATAATATCCCTACAACTAAAATTAACGCGAACCAATTGAAAGCGCTTACAAAAGCAACTGTAATACTAACTATTCACACTTGATTTTTAATCACCATTATAATTGCAAAGTAAATCAATACCGTGATCCACTTCATCCTTATGTAACCGCTTTCAAACTTTGAAATGACTAACTCATTGTCATATCAGTTAATAATGGCTCCATCGTAGGCAAACAAATAAACACGATTCTCGTTAAAAGCCTATCAAGATCAACACTAGTAGATTCTTAATATCCTCAAAACAACACACGCACTCTTTAAATCGCACTTATCAAAGAATACATAACCTTTTACAGCCTTTTCTTACTCTTTATTCTCACCTAATTGACTTGGGCTAATCCCTTTGTTTAATACACACTCTTTTTTTGTCATCCACCCAATAAAGTCGTTTTTTTCGTATGAAAAGCACGGCACTTTTTGCTCATGACCATCTGCAACAGCACTCACGCTATATATAAGTAACAATGACAAAAATGTAACTTTTTCCACTCTACCTCCCTCTTAGTTAATCTAATTACCCACTAAACAACACCACACAGAGAATCACAAAGTAAGCGCTTACTTAAGGGGTTGTTTGTTTTAAAAATAATGATTAAAGCGAGATCAAAATAAAAACTATTTTGTTTAGTCCAGAATTACTACCAACTTCATTGTAGATTAGTGATTTAAATCACTAATCTTTATTAAAATTTGATATAAAACAAATTTTAATAAAGATTCCAACGGAATAAGCAAAACGCCTTTAAAACAATAACTTACATGAGGTTTTGTTTGTTTTATTTTTGAGGGCATATATGACAACTAGCCAAAAAATATGTTTATAAAGCTGTTATACAAAGTGGTTTTCTTTGTCATTGTGTATATAGCCCTTATTGAACAGGATCACAATTCCACTATTTTTCATCACAAATAAATGTGAAATCATTGAATGACACATTCAAAATGCTATAAAGAAAGGGCTTTCTTTTTGTGTTCTATCTATATGTAGGAATAACCTTTATGTTCAAATTCAACACCAGTCTGGTGGCCAGCGCTATTGGCGCGGCACTCTTGTCAGGCTGCAGTTCAAGCTTCGTCGTACCCGAGCAAACACTAAGCGATCCTGAGATAAAAAAAGGTGAAGGCTGGGCGTTAGTCTGGAGTGATGAATTTAACGGCACTGAGGTTGACGAGTCTAAATGGAGTTTTGAAGAAAACTGCTGGGGCGGCGGCAACAACGAGCAACAGTGCTACACGGCACGTGACAAAAATGCGTTCGTTCAAGATGGTGTATTGTACTTAGTTGCATACAACGAAACTTTCATGGGTCCAAACAACCCAGATAATGACTACACGAAACTCAATACTCTGCCTTATACCTCCGCTCGTCTTCGCAGTAAAGAAAAAGGGGATTGGACCTACGGACGCTTTGAAATTCGCGCCAAAATGCCGGTCGGTCAAGGTACTTGGCCTGCGATTTGGATGCTGCCAACCGACTACGTATACGGGACTTGGGCTGCATCAGGTGAAATCGACATTGTTGAAGCGGTAAACCTAAAAGCAAAATCGGACGCCCCTGGTGAACTCAATGGCCAGCCAGAATCGCGCATTTACGGAACCCTGCATTACGGCGGCGCATGGCCTAACAACAAACACTCTGGTCAAGCCTACTACCTACCAAATGGTGCGAACCCAGCGGATGACTTCCACACTTACTCATTAGAGTGGGAAAAAGATGAAATGCGTTGGTACGTGGATGACGTTCACTACGCAACACAAACGTCTGATGGTTGGTACGCGCTTTACACTGAAAATGGCGAACAAGTGATTGGCCATGCCGATGCTCCGTTCGAACAACGCTTCCACTTACTGCTTAACCTTGCGGTTGGTGGGTCATGGTCTGGCAATACCAACGAGAAAAATGTTAATCCTGACATGTTCCCACAAGCACTAGAAGTCGATTATGTGCGTGTTTACGAATGCAGCAATGATCCAAAGACGGGTCATGGCTGTGCCACGGTATCGGAAGACGCTATCAAAGTAAAAGGCAACAAACCGCCGATGATGGTTGACTTACCAGCTGACTTTACCACAGGTGATAGCATTGACATTTTTGATGGTGAGTTAAATGAGTTCATGCAGCAAAACGCCTACGACCCACAGGGTGTGATCATGGACTTTGATTACGTAAGTGACAGCGAGCGTGGCGAAGTTATGCAGATCAGCAAACGTGCTGACACAGGTAACATCTATTTTGAAGTACCGAAGCTAAACATGTCTGCTTGGACAACCAATGCAAAATTGATCTTCGACATCAAAATGCTTGAGCGCACCAAAGGCGATAAAATTTACTTCAAACTCGACAGTGGTTGGCCAGCGGTGAGTGATTGGCCAGTGGATGTGCCTACCGACAATGACTGGCACACTATTGAGATTGATCTTGCTGAGCTAATTAGTAACGGTAACTCATTCGGCGCAGGCCGCGTTGATCTATCAAATATCAAGAATATTTTAGTTATTGACCCTGCAGGCGAAATGAAATTCCAACTTGATAACGTACGCTTCGAACGAAACTAAGCGTATTTTTTCTTAACCTCATCTGTACTCAGACCGCGTTTATCTGCTGTTTTGAGACACGTTCCGAGGGGTAAATATATGGCTTGGTGAAACAGCCATATTTACCCCTTAAATTTGTAAACGCTTTCATAAATGGAGTTATATACCATGAAAGTTTTAAGTATCTTACCCCTGCGCTCGCAACGCTTGCTTTAGTCGGTTGTGGTGATGAACCGCTCACAAATAATGATAGTGGCGGTGGCACTAACCCACCACCGACTCCGCCACCAGCGGGCGAAAGTTTATACATTGTCCACTCAAACGAAACCGTCAACGCGACGTTTGATGATTGGTCAAACTGGGGCAGCGGCAGCCAAGCAGAAACGGTTTCGCACGGCACTTACCGTGAAATCATCAACATCACCGGAGGTGAAGGCTGGGGAGACATAGCATCCAGCTTAGCGTGGGGCTATTTAGACCAATCAACCTTTGATTCTTCCGCTTATACCCATGCAAACTTTAAAGTGAAGAGCAGCAGTGCCACCACAGTGGAAGTGTCGATCACGTCTACAACCTATGGCGATGATAAACAAACTTACCAACTTTCAACGGTTGGTAAACCATTGGCTGACGGTTGGGTACAAATGCAAGTGCCAATTACAACCAATAGCGCCACGACTTACTTTGGTTTGACTTTCGCAGGTGCAAATGCTGTGAGTTTAGCGGACGTGTACCTAAGCGAAGAAGCTGGCACCACCCCACCACCGCTACCCGATCAAGACTCCTTTGTACTTTATGATGCGACGTCTGGATTCACAAATACGGATATCGCATTCAGTGACGACACCATTCAAGAATGGAGCACAGGCACCGTTTTTAATGCTGATGACAACTTTGAAAATAAAAAAGCTTTCAGTATCCAAAAAGGCTCAAAAACACCAGAAGAGGGTAACTGGGGTGCTGTGTTAGTGCTACAAGGAGGATACGAGCGTGACCTAAGCGAGTTCAACTATATTGATGTTAAAGTCGCAACAAAAGGCGGCTTTGACAGATATGCATTGTCCATTGCTTCTGATGGCATCACTAAGGAACTGCAATTGCCAGTTGATGACCAAATTAACGACAAATGGCAAACAATCCGCCTGCCGTTAAGTAATTTTGGTCTTGAAATGTCAAAAGTCAACACAGTTGCAATCATGGGGGTTGGCGGTCAAGTCGGTGTTTCGACTTTCTACGTAACTGATTTCCAATTCGTCAAAACTCAAGCACCGGAAAAAGACGTCGATATAGCCAAAGACTTTGTGATCATCGATGCTACTCGCGATCCGTCGTTTGGCGAGGCAAACTACGGTGAATGGAGTACTGGCTCAGTATTTGAAAGCAACGATTCTTACCTAGGCAAAGCCACTTGGAGTATTACTCGTGGAGCTAAAACACCAGAGGAAGGCAACTGGGGAACGGTATTGGCGCTGACTCACCCAGATGGTGATGCGAACACACTCGCCGACTTGTCTAACCATACGAACCTTTCATTACAGGTTGCAGCAGTTGGCAAATTCGATAGATATGAAGTCTTCCTAAGCGCCAACGTGAATGGCAAAAAAGCTGAGTTTAAAATCCCATTCAGTTTGGAAGATCCCGAACAGTGGTCAACGATTGATATTGATCTCACTGCATTTGGCTTAAATCTCTCGCACATCAACCAAATTGCAGTTGTTGGCGTGTTTTCTCCAGATACTACAGGTCAAGTCCTATACCTAACTGACTTCCACGCTTACGACTCACAAACCCACCCAAGTCGTGATCACAATGATTATGGCGATCGGTTCCTGATGATTTCATCAACGGGTGAAGCGTCTGACTTACTTTACGATGACAGCAATTTCATCAACGTTGGCAATGCATCATTCAATGACTGGTCAACTGGGTCAGGTTTTGATCTTGAAGCTTCATATCTGGGTAACCAAGCGTGGGAAATCACCAAAGGTAACGGTTGGGGTGCTGTTGTTGCATTCACTGGTGACCACTATGGCGCCATTATGCCATTCGACTTCGACATGAAACTGTACAAAAACTTTAGCTTTAAGTTGGCGTCAATCGATACATTAAACGAGTTCAAAATCGCATTCAATACAGCAAAAGGGGCTTCTTACGAGTTCGTATTAACACCTCAACCAAATAGCGATTGGACGACATACAGTTTCGATATGTCAGCAATGCCAATTGATGTACAAGACATCATGCAGGTTGCCATTTTTGGCGCAAACGGTGTGGCTGGCGATAAGTTTTACGTCACAGATATGAAATTCGAAAAATAATTTTATCATTTGGGGATGCCATTTTGGCACCCTATTTTTACTCGGTGTCATAGGTAAGTTTATGAGTTTTAATAACTACTGGGAAAAGCTAAAAGAAAAAATATTCAAGTCACTTCTCTGCAGGAGCTGATCCGCTACAAGAAGCGCTCAATCATTGTTCCGGCTGGATTACCATTTAAAGTGAGTAGAGGCTCGCTTTGCTCACACAACTACAAAAATCGTTATTTGATCAAAGAAGCCTAACCTGCACATCGTTCTTATATCACCAAAAAGTACACCTACAAGCGATATATCGTTGTAGGTGTACTTTATTCTTATTCATGGTTAAGCGTCCCCCTTTACTTGCTCCTAAACAGCAAGCGATCTTTTGGCTTAGTTCCAATTCCTGTACTTATTTAATCACCTTACTTTGGTAAGGCTGGAGTTTTTATGTTTGCTAATAAACAAACTTTTTTGAGTCTATGTGTTTCTGCCGTGTTGTTGTCCGGCTGCGAAATCACTTTGATCCCAAACGAAAGCGAAACAACAATACCTACATCCCTCCCTTATTTGTCAGACTGGCAACCAGTCAATAGCGTTATCAAATCCGATCCTGTTATCGAAGCAGAAATTGCACGAATTGTCGCGCTGATGACACTTGAAGAAAAAGTGGGGCAAATGGTGCAACCCGATTTAAGGGATGTCACCCCTGAAGAAGCGTATCAATATAAACTCGGCTCAATCCTAAACGGCGGCGGCGCTTTTCCGTCCGGCAATAAATACGCAAGCGCGAGCGATTGGACTAAAGAAGCAGACAAATTTTGGCTAGCACTTGAACGCGCCTACTCTGACCGAGGTTTTCGTATTCCATTCATGTGGGCAACCGATGCTGTTCACGGCCACAACAACGTGTTTCGCGCTACGGTATTCCCCCACAATATTGGCTTGGGCGCAACGCGCAACCCTGGATTGATTGAAGAAATCGGTCGCGCAACCGCGCGAGAAATAGCCGCGACTGGTCTTGATTGGACATTTGCACCAACAGTCGCCACCCCACGAGATTACCGCTGGGGGCGCGTATATGAGGGGTATTCTGAAGATCCTGAAATTGTCTACCAATATGCAGGTCGCATGGTAGCGGGTATTCAAGGTGGTGCCGATGGTTTAAAAAGTGACACACATGTCATTTCTAACGTGAAACACTGGATTGGTGATGGTGGCACTCTCGGTGGTGTCGACCACGGTCAAAACCGTTACAGCGAAGAATACCTGCGCAACATTCATGCCATGGGTTACATTGCCGGTTTGCACGCAGGCGCTCAAGTAGTAATGGCCTCATTTAACTCGTGGTGGAACCCAAATAACTATGATCCTATGGTCTCAGGCGCAGATCGTATTGCCCCGCAGAACGCTTACATGAACAACCAGAAAATTCACGGTTCTCAGTACCTCATCACTGATGTGCTCAAAGGAAAAATGGGCTTTGATGGTATCGTGGTGACCGACTGGAATGGTCAAGGCGAAATCAATGGATGTACTGCTGCAAATTGTCCTCAAGCGGTACTCGCTGGTAACGATGTGTTTATGATCACCGAACGTGAAGATTGGCAAGCATTTTACCACAACGTGATTGCACAAGTGCATTCTGGTTTGATCCCTATAAGCCGCATTGATGATGCGGTAACGCGGATCTTGCGGGTTAAAATGCGCGCCAATTTGTGGCAAAAACCAAAGCCCTCAGAACGTAGTTTGGCTGGAAACGAAGCCATCCTGAGTGCACCTGAACATGTCGCCATCGCGCGTCAAGCCGTTTCAGAATCTCTAGTGCTGCTCAAAAACCACCAAAACATTTTGCCATTAGATACGGCAAGCAAATACCTGGTGGTCGGCTCTGCGGCCAATGACATAACCAAGCAAACGGGCGGCTGGTCGCTCACTTGGCAAGGGGATGGCAACAGCATCGAAAAAGACTTTCCTAACGCACAAACACTCTTGATGGCGATGCAGCAAGAAGTTGGCTCCGATAACGTCTTTACGGATCCGGCTCAGACCTCACCAGAGGATGCCATCGCACTGGTTGTGATTGGTGAAGATCCCTACGCTGAAATGTTTGGTGACATTGGCCGAACTCAGACCCTTGAGTACGCAGCCCTTAAACCATCCTATGCCCAAGATCTCAACACGATTAAATCACTCAAAGCTCAAGGCTACCAAGTGGTCACGGTATTTTTTTCCGGTCGTCCTTTGTACGTGAACGAAGAAATTAACCACTCAGATGCGTTTGTTGCCGCTTGGCTACCCGGCACCGAAGGGCTTGGGATCACCGATGTGTTATTTGCCAACCACAATGCTGATTTCAAAGGGAAACTGAGTTATTCATGGGGCGCGCAGAAATGCTCAACGACCATCAACCGTGCTGCGCCGAATATCCCAGACTATCAAACCCCTGTCGATGGCATTACTGGCCAATTAATTGAACAGCCTCTTGATGGTGAGCATGCGCCCTTATTCCCATACGGTTACGGGCTTAACTATGCCGGCGAAACCGACGTACCTGCACGTTTTACCAATCTCAACGCCCTGCCGCTCGACCCACGTATGCACGGTTGTGGTATGGAAAAACCAGACAGCCATATCGCACAGCTACCACTGGAGATTTTCGGCAAAGACGCCAAAGGCGAGTTTGTGACTCGACTCTCTGGGGCAGCAAACGAGTGGCAAAGTCTACCTGTCAGCAAAGGGGAAACCAGTATCGGTTCGCTAAGCACCACCGGAATCAACTATGATGGCATGCAGCAATCGGCACTGAACGTTGTGTTTAACGGTAAGCAAGGGCGCTATGCCGAACTTGCACCAGCGCAAGTTTACATGCAAACCCCGAACGAGAAAGGTGCTGATTACAACCGCTACCTCAACGCCAATGCCACCTTGGAGTTTGATGTTCGTATGCACTCACCTGCGCCAGAAAGCCTGATCTTAGCCGCTCATTGCGAGTGGCCGTGCCGAGGTGAAATTCCGCTGGACAAAGTATTGCCCGAACCCTCTGAACAATGGAGTACCATCAAACTGCCACTCAACTGTTTGATGAAAGCGGGTATGTCGTTCCAAACCATGAGCACCCCGTTCTTACTCTTCAGCGAAGAGGCGGTAACGTTCGATCTTGCTAAAGTACGCTATGTACCTAACCCAGCTGGCATCCCTGCGGACGCAGTTGCCTGCGAGACAGTATTGCAGCCCTGATCAGATAACACAACTTGAGGTTGCCGCGCCATAACAGTGCGCAACCTCACAACAGTGTTAGATAACATATGAGTGCAACGTAAACGCCATCAAGCTCCTTTTTACTTCATCGTAAGAAAGGAGCTTTTTTCTGCCCTTGCGGCAAGTCTGTTGACTCGCAGTTTAGTCAACTCGTGCACACATAGGACTTGGAATAAGAGAGTTCACATATTGACCATTTTTCCGATAAAGAGCATCAATGGAAGGCGAAGTACGTTATGTAAGTGCGTGGATTAGAGGTAATAACGGAAACGTTTTGCGCGGTGCCAATGACTCGAAGCGTATCGTTTATTAAAGTCCGAAATAACGAATCGCCCAAGTAACTTACGAGATAGTAGTGAAAAAAATACTCGCCCGAAAGCGAGTAAATATATTGGAATCAAAAGTAGCGGTATTTGCAAAATCGCAACGCAAACACCAAAACTGAATGAAAAGTAAAACGATTACTGTTGAGCTTTAGGACCTGGATTTCCGTCAACTAAGATCGCATCAGGTGAAACAGTGGCGCAACCTTTTCCGGTGACTGTATTTTGAGCACATTCGTAGACACGAACGAAATCGACTTTCATGGTTTGTGGAAACACATTTGGGTCAATACCTTTATCGTTGGTATTGCCTGCCCACGATCCGCCAACAGCGAGGTTAAGCAGAATATGGAAGTCTTGGTTAAATGGGGCATCTTCAGAGCCGATGACAGTTTGGCCTAGTTTATCGTCCCAATATTGACTGTACCAACCATTCGAACGCTGGGTTGCGTAGTGAATACCATCCACATACCAACGGATCTCATCTTTTTCCCATTCAACCGCATAAGTATGGAAACCATCAGCAGGGTTCACGCCATCAGGCAGGTAGTATTGTTGGCCTGAGTGAACATTGTGTGGCCAAGAGCCACCGTAGTGCAAGGTGCCGTGCACGCGACGCTCTGGGGTACCATTAAGTTGCGGGTTTTCCGGATCATCATTCGCTGCTTTCAGGTTCACCGCTTCCATAATGTCAATTTCGCCAGATGCCGCCCAACCACCGTAAACGTAGTCCGTTGGTAACATCCAAATCGCCGGCCAAGTGCCTTGGCCCGACGGCATTTTTGCCCGGATTTCAAAACGACCGTAGGTCCAATCACCTTTGTTCATAGTGCGCAAACGCGCAGACGTGTAAGGCAAGGTTACAAGATTACCATTGTTGTCAGGACCAGTGTATGACTCTTGTTTTGCAATGATGTTGAGATAACCATCTTTAACAAAGGAGTTGTCCGCTTTCGGGGTGTAACATTGCTGTTCGCCATTACCGCCGCCCCAGCAATCATGTTCGTGTTCCCACTTCGTCACATCAATTTTGCTGCCATCAAATTCATCGTTCCACACTAAGCGCCAACCCTGCTCAGTAGGCTTATTTGAATCATCGGACGTGGGACTTGAATCATCACTACAACCCATCAACGCAGCGGTTCCACACAAAGCCAATAGTGGGAAATTGACTAAATTAAACTTTTCATAACCCTTACCAATAAAATGAAAGCGGTTTCATTATGACGAAAACCATTTTCCGGTTAAACAGTTACAATCAAATTTGTGACGCTATTAGGCAAAGTTTCGTATCGTGTAATTGATGAGAAACTGGATGTTATACCCAAATGATCTCGTGATACACAGTTAGGGAATGTGATTTGATTTGCCCCAGATCAAAAAAGCCGATGGTTTGCTCCATCGGCTTAACATCCTCAACCAACATCGAGGTTAATCAATGATCAAGGTCTGCATCGAGCGCGGTGGCATGGTGATGTAACCGCCATTGCCAAGATGATTCAGCGCGTACACAACTTGTCGATCGAGACGGTTCATCAATACAACCACCTTTTCACCGTTAGGGTTAATGAATGCTGTACCTTCCAGATCATCACTCGAGGTTGCCAACGCCACACGCTTCGCACCGCGTTTAATGAATTTAGATAAGTGTCCCATGTAATAGTAAGATGGGTTGAATATCACTTCATCATTACTCGTGTTACCAAGAATTGGCGCGCTGCAAAGGTTATTCACGTGGTTCGGACCACCTGTTTCATCCAAGAACAGGTTCCAATCACACCATGCGCTGGTGTAGTGATTCAGGTCATTGATCATAGAATGACCATAACGCTCCGCCACTTTCCACTCACCAATGTGTGGACCGCCTTCTTGGCAACCTTCGGTAAACCATATTTTTTTATCTTTGTAAATATCATTGACTAAACGTAGATTGTCGTAATTGTCACCCATGTACCAATGGATACCAATGCCATACACGTATTGGTTTGCTTTCGGATCATCAAACATCACTCGAGCACGATGGAATGCTTCTGCGCGGTTGTGATCCCAAGTCACCAGTTTAATGTCAGCCAACCCTTGTTCTACCAATGTCGGGCCTAAATAGTCACGCACAAAGTCACGTTCTTCTTCTGCGCTGTATACGCAAGAATCCCACACTTGGGTCGCAGCAGGTTCGTTTTGTACCGTAAGCGCCGAGATTTCAATTCCCTCGGCACGCATTGCTTGAATATATTTGCAGTAATACAACGCCCAAGTCGCTGCATGTTCTGGTTTTAACTTACCGCCATGATTCATTTGACCATTGGTTTTCATCCATGCCGGTGGGCTCCAAGGCGAAGAAAACAATGTGATCTCTTCCGCTGCAATCTCTTTCGCCCAATGGATCATCGGGATGATTTGCTGCTTATCACGCTCTAGGTTAAAGCCCGCTAACTGCGAGCCTTCCTCTTCGCAACATGCCCAGTTTTCTAACGAAAAATCACAGCTGTTTATATGAGTACGGCAAAAGTTGTAACCAATACCGTGCTCAGGATGAAAGTACCCCTCCATCATGATTTTGCGGTTTTCTGGACTCATTCGATTTAGTACATTAGCTGCGGATTCAGTAAATGCTCCCCCAAAGCCTTCCCATTCTTGGAAAGTTTTCGTGTGATCAAGGAACACGTTGAACAGTTCACCAGCGTCGGTATAAGTTGTCGTATCTGCTTGCAAGTAATCATTAGTGAGCGCAGCAACAGGCACTTCAGATAACCGATGTTCAGTATCCTTTGCGGTTTGATAAAGTTTCATTGGTACTCAATAGATAATTCACAAAGTTTCTGAGAAACAATGATTTTAATTATCAATATTTATTGTCAATTTTTCTGTGACTCTACGCGGCATTCAAGGAAAGCGCTTACACCAATTAAATTCGAACCCTCTTAACATGCTACTTATTGTAAAAGAGAGTTCAAATCAACGAATCAATTGATGTGTTAATGAGCGACCTTACCGCGACGTTTTTCCAACTCTTCACGGACTTGGTGTGCTCGCTCTTCACTGAAGTTATAACGGCTCATCACGACGATAGCCATAGTGGCTGTGAACACTGGCACCGCAATATCCGCCATACGCAACAAGTTAATTATTTCCGCAGCTTCCGGCATTGCCAACAAGGACTCACCTTGCTGTAATGAGTTACGAATCTCTTCAAGACGACCATAACCAATAGTGCTGAGTACCCACCCTGAAATCAAGGTAGCGATGGCAGTGCCCAATTTAACGAACCACCAGTACACCGCACCAAAGATACCTTCACGGCGCTCACCGGTTTCAAGCTCATCAAGGTCACACACGTCTGCCGTCATAGACATCATCAAAGTGAACAGACCACCAATACCAAACGTCATCAATGGAAGCGAAACAAACATCATCCAGTGTGTTGCAGGATTCAGTGCTTGTTCAAATGCCCACCAGCGTAACAAGTAACCCAAGATTGAGATCAGCGTCGAAACGATAAACGCATTTTTCTTGCCGAGCTTTTGCGACATTTTGGTGATAAATGGGATAACCAGTAAGCAAGTACACAATGAACTGATGGTACCAAACCACGCCGGCCACGTGCCTGCTGCGCCTTGATCGCCATTAAATACGTAAAACACAATAATGAAGAATGCAAACTGTGCGACCGTCTGAAAACCGTTAAACACAAGGAAAGTGGCGCTGCACAGCTGCACAAACGGTAAACACTTGAAGGTTTGCCAAATGCCTTTAAAGAACTTCAGTATCACCGAGCTAAGTGATGAAATGGTCATCGCTTCTACTGTGCGTGGCGGCAATACGCGCTCTTTACAAAAAATGGCAGGGATCACGCCGAACATTAGACAAAGTAAACCAACCCAGATCGCTAAATTGCGGCTACCAATTGCTGCACTCTCGTAAAAAGTTGGGTTATAGATGATCACCCAGAACCAAGGTGCGATGACCCAAGCAAGCTGACCAATCCACTGAGAAACCGCCATGATGCGGGTACGCTCGTGGAAATCAGGACTCATTTCATAGCCAAGTGCGACCAGCGGCGTTGCAAAAATGGTGTAGCCAAGATAAAACAGCAACGAAAGAACAAGGAAATAAGTGAAGTTGTACGCTTCACCATTTTCTGGATACAGCTGCCACATTAACATGAATGACACGCCGGTAATGATCGCACCCACAAAAATGTAAGGGCGACGACGACCCCAACGGGTACGAGAGTTATCAGATATATAGCCCATCAAAGGGTCAGTAATCGCATCGAAAATACGCGGTACAGCACCCAAAATTCCGACTAGTAATGGGTCCATACCCAAACTCATCACCAATACGATCATAAAAACGCCGAGCGCTGCGGCGAAAAGTTGGTTGGCTAATGAACCTACTCCAAACGCCACTTTCTGCGACCACGGGATCACGTCATTCGAGGCAGTTTGATAGTGTTTCACACCACTTGTAGACTGGCTTGCTTCACTCATTGGAAATTCCTACTTCTTGTTTCAAACCAAACCATGGTTCGATAATTATTGTTCTTAGCGCGAAGGGGCTTGTTACTATTGAACCTTGAACGCTGGGAATGGTTGGGCGACCAATGTCTGTCGCCCAATAACATTGCAACGCGAAACATAACGCTACGCGTTGGTTACTACTACAGCAGAACCGTTAGCTCCGCTACTTCGCCATCACGTACTGCGCGCGCCGCTTCACCGACAACAGTTGTCATCACTTCAGTGCGCCCATCGTTAAACAACAAGCTGTACTCTTTCGGCACAAACTGCTCGTAAGTGTTAGTTCGGGCATGGTTAATGTAAGTCACTTTGGTGCGCCCTAAGAAGGTAAACGTCACCTCGTTATTGACGTCAAACATCTCTTCCGATAGCGCTGGCTGCAAGTTGAGAGTAAGTTGCTCCCCTTGCATCACAAACGGTTTGTCACCAAACATCATCAATGTCCACATGTGCAGCATTTCAACCGTTGAACCCGACAACCGCGCTACAAATCCTTGACCGCGCACCTTAGGGTCTGGGTTGCAGTTCGGTGCGATAAACGACGAGTTTTCCAAAATGCTACGACCGTAAACGCTTGGATCCATAAAACAAACCAAGTTGGTTTTGATCTCATGGTAAAATGCTTGATGCATGCCGGATTTCAGTAGACCCAACAAGTATTTGTAGTTCATGTGCAAGAAGTTCGACTCACGCTCCAACCAGCCTTTGGTGAAGGCACGTGCGCGACCAATTTCCAAGCTCATTTCATCCAAACATTCACTGGTTTTGAATTGACCCAGTGACTCATCGTAGATCTCGGTTGCCTTGATCTTGTTGTAAGCACTATGGTTGGCTTGGTAATCATGACTGATCTTCAACATACGAGCTGGCGCTTCCAAAAAGCGTGGCAATACGTGTTGCTTGAACTCTAACACTTTCACCAACGGCAATCCGTAGTGACCCACTTTGTGTTCGCCTTGTTCCATGATAGGTTCAAATTGCGTCGCTTCGTAAAAGAGGAACGTAGGCAAAATGCCACCTGACAGTTGCTTAGCCTTCTCTAAACCCGCGTCCAGTTTTACCATCATCTTATCCAGCAATGGCGTAATATCAGCGAGTTCCACGCGCTGATCATTTGCACTGACGGTAAAGCGTACTGAGTCGCGGTATGCTTCACGCGCACTAGATAGTTGATCCCAAAACTCAAACGCCGACAGTGGTTGTTCCAACAGAGCATCGATGCGTTGATAGAACTGCGCAAATTCCCGCGGCAAACACAATTCTGCTTGTGGTGCGCTGGTTTGTTTAAGGAAAGTGACCAAACGCAGCAACTCAACAGTTTCTGACACACCCGAGCCAAACAGGCCCGGCAACCCGTTCATCGCGTCGTTCCAACCCGGCTTATCCGATTCCATTTCAATCCCCATTCCCTCAGGATCTAGGGTGGCAAATTTGTTTAACGCTAAGATAAACAGCTTGCTGTAGAGGTTGGTGGTAATGGTTGCACCTTGCGCGTCACGTACCCAGTTAGAGCCTTTGACGTCCATCGCCAACGCTTTCACTTTTTCATCATCGTTATGCAACAATGAACCATAGCGACGTACTTGGCCAGCTTTGGTCAACACGGTTTTTTCACTGCGTGGCAACACCGTCACTGGCGATGAATAATACTTGTAATTGTGGTTATCGAACAATAGCGCTTGCTGCTTGTCTGGGTTCACCGCTAGGTAGCTTTCAACCAGATCCAAAATGTAGGTCCAATGGTCAACCCAAAAACCTTCGCCAAAGCTCGCTTCAATATTTTGTTCTGAATGCTTGAGTAAATCAGCCAGCAGCCGCATGTCTGATTTTGGCGACGTGATGCCTTCGTTCGCCATCGTATTAATAACGGTGCCTGGGGTGAATTTACCCGCAAGGATTTGCTCCATTTTCGGCTGCGATTGTCCAAAGTTTTCCAACACCAACGCGCTCACATCCGTGCCCGCTTTCAGTTCAAACGTCGAGCCGTTCACGCCTAGCGGGTTGTAACCATCAAGCTGGATCAGTGATCCAAACAACATGACATTGAAATCACCAATTTTTGGATTAAACAATGAATCAACTCGACGGTTTTGGCACACATCCCGGAAGTTGCCATTGCCTTGTGAGTAGTATTCAGGAGCTACATTGAAAAAGTTATAGTCGCGTTCTAAGTCACCATGTTTACGAGAGAAAATATGGTAGACATGCTGAGTATCTTCACCGTCAAAAACCAACGGATAGCCACCACGCAAAATGTTATCAAGATAGTTTTGTTTAATGTATTCATCAAACAACGGGGACGCGGTTTTACACTGCACGTCTTGCACAAGCTCATCAATCACTGATTCGGCTTCAAGCTGTTTGCCATCAAAATACTTAGCCGACACCATGCTGGCCACTTTACGGTTCAATAGTTCAACCGTGTGCGCATGACCAATGACGGTACGTAGAGTAAAGGTTTGATTCGCGGCAAGATCCACTTCAACGGCAGAAAAACCAACCGGGATTTTATTTGCGGTGATCTGCTCTTTAGTCACCAGCTCAGCAACCGAGTGTGACTCAAATCCAACAGCCTGAGTCAATGAATTGTCATAACCAAAAATCAACTCACCATCGACAATTGGCTTGATCAACACGTCATTTGCAAAGGATAGGTAGAAGTTACCTTTCTCCAATGTACCTACTTCCGCACTGTCTGAAGTGGTTGAGCGCATTCTGAAAAATGGCACATTATTTTCCATGTTAAACACGTCCATCCAGCTTCTCAGTAGGTTGGACATCTCTTTAAACATCGCGTTTGAGGTACCAAACGGTAACAATTGTGAAGTACCATCGAGCAACTCAAATTGACGTTGTTGACCACTCAAGTCGGTGATTTCCACCTTGCGCATGATCGCGGCAAGGTTGTCGTTCGGGAGTCCGAAAAACGTCACCGCAATACGCAGGCCAAGACTTGGGTTTTCTTCTACCACTTTGAATTGGCCGCGCTTGATGTACATATCACGACGAGTATGCTCAGCGCGTTGATTACCAAAACACTCGTATACTGAACCGTCGAGTTTAATAAATGTACGGAAACCCACGCGACTCACGTTTTGATAAGCTGTGACCGCTGGTGAAAATTCAAGAATAGGGTTGTCTTTGTTTTCAACCCCAAACGAGCACAGCCCTTGCCCTCTATTGACGTAGAAGGCCCACAAAGGGATGCCTTTCTTTCCTGCAAGGCCTGGCAAAATGAAGAAAACGTTTTCTTTAGATCATAATCACGAATGACGAATTCGCCATTGTCTAGGTAATATTCTTTTTCATAGGAAATTTACAGTTTACTGCACTCTTATCTATAACCCGGACTCTTATACTCACTCCCACTTTCACATAGTCTTAACAGTAGCGTCGTGCCTTTATGCACCGTAAGCAAATTAAAACAGCTATAATGAAAGTTGGAGTACTTTATTGTTTCATTGAACGTCGCCCCAGAGAGCAATCGTGTCAATGACAAAAGTAACAGCACCAGGCCAGTTAACTAATATCAAATAAATAACAATTTGCTAAGCTTTCATAATCGCGACTACATAGTCGCACAATTATGAAAGCGCTTTCTTTATGTGATTAAAGTACACTTCTAAGTGATATGAAGTCCATAAAAAAATTAACAGTAAGTCAGAAGTGTGAGCGGCTACAGGGTTTATTATTATAGGGTGGAGCGCCCCCAGAAATATGCTCCACAGCTTGCTCCAAACGATATCAAGCGCTGATTTGGCTTACAACAAAGCATAATAGCAAGGATAGAGCGCTAGGTTCATCTTACCGAAATGTTATCGGCGACTAGACGCAAGAACCCAGAATCTAGTTCGAATAAGATTCGGAATCAGTAAATCTGATGGTGCGATTCACTAAAATCAAGGAAAAGAAATGGATTTAACAAGCACCCCATGAGCATATGGGGTGCTTACGATCATATTAAGAACAAGAGTTCTGGTTAGTAAAAATAAATGTTGTCCAAATAGACACTATCACTTGTTGTTCCCCACAACCCCATTCCAAGTTGTTGCATCTTTGATTTATCAAAGTTAATCATTGGTCGGAAAGGCAGTTCTACAGTTATCCACTTTCCAGTTTCGATATTATCTTTAGTATAGATGATTGGGCCTGAAGCAGAGACAAGTTGAAATTCAGCTTTTGTGATGCCGCTTGTTGCAAAGAAATCAAAGCGCATACCCGTCATGTTGGATGCATCAACTGGATTTTCTACGCCATATTGAATGCCCGTAACGCCACCTTCGACACCATCTGCGATAATAGTGAACTTTGAAGTTTTATTGCCATTAATCGTGATGTCTTCTTGCTTTGGTGCATTCCACCAGTTATCAGACCAGTAAGTGATCCAATGATCACTGGTTAGGTTATCACTATATAGAGAAATAACATCGCTACTATCAACGGTAGGTACTGGTGCTGCTTCAGCTGGACCGATATTTACCGCTTTTAATGCCACCTCAAGCGAGGTCGCTTCACCAACAATGGCTAAATGCTGTGCTACGCCATACCCTACTGCGGTTGCCCGAATTTTTTGTTGACCTTCATTGAGTTCCAGCTGAGCGATGCCCTGGGCATTGGTTTTAACTTCGTAAGGCGTGTCGTACTCACCTTTGTTTCCTACAAACACGAGAGCATCATTAATTGCTGTGCCATTTTCATCGGTAACAGTCACAGAAAACGGCTGCTTTTCGGCCATTCCAGAGAAGTAGATGTTATCGACAAATAGCGCGCTGCCTGCGGTACCCCACATTTGAATGCCGGCCATTTGCATCTGTCTTGCGTTAAGCGCATTTGGACCTTCAATATTCATATTCTTTAATGGAATAGAGTATGTTGCCCACTCGCCAGCTTTAACATTATTGATTTCATAAGTCGCAGAGCCATCGGTAGAGACAAGCTGGAGCTTAATCATATCAATGCCTTCTTCGGCATAAAGGTCTATATTCCAAGTGTCATGCATTGAAACATCAACGCTTCCATACTCAATACCATATTGAATGCCTACGACACCGCCTTCACTGCCTGCGCCGACAATCTCATAACGGCTATAATTGTTACCATTTACCGAGCCTGCAGAATACAGTGGTGCATTCCACCAGTTCTCGTTCCACAGTGAAATAAATTTGTCTTCTTTTAATGAGTCGCTGTAAATTGAAAATACCTCATCATCTTGTTCTGCTGGAATAGGAGCCGATGTCGATGGTCGACTAAGCTCAACCTCTTTAGTGACAAAACTGACATTACTAATTTGCACATCACTGGCGTTTTCCGCCGAAAAGACCAATGCAAACCAACTTAGTTCACGAGTTGTAGGAATAGGTACTTCAAATTTCAACCATCCAGTATCTCCAACAGGAATACCATCAGCCATAGAGTACTGTGTGGCTGCCGGAGTACTACTATAACCTTGCACATGAACTTCAACGGCGCGGAAACCATTCGGTTTCAAATAGAATTGCGCATAGTTATAGGCACTGGCATCAATGGCATTTTCTTCGTCGTTACCCCATGCAATGCCGGCTCCGTGGCCCCAATTTGTACCGCTAGAAACGCGCAATACTTTGTCAAAAGTCGGGTCATTGTTAACTTCTTCAATGATGGCGCCAGAACCCCATGTATCCCCCCAGTATTGCATATAGTGAGAATCGTCATGCTCAGAGTGGAAGATATACAATGCTTCACCTGGTAAGATGGCGTCTTTCTCTTCTAAAATAATCGTTTCCGTTTTATCTTCATCTTCTAAAACAATACTCAAATTTTTAGACTCGTAACCTGGCGGTGCAGTCGATATCTCATAGTTACCGTTTTCGAGCGAAATTTTTGCTTGACCTTCCGCATTTGTCATGCGAGTAAAACTCTTCTGATTTTCCGCAACAATTATAACTTCAGCATTGCCGATCGGTTGCTGTGTGTTCGCTGTTCGTAGTGCGACAGTAAGAGCGTTGAGTTTTGGCGTAGTAGAGCCAGAATCGGATGAATCTGAATCACCGCCACACCCTGTGAGAGAAGCGCACAACAATGCAGCTCCAAACGAATAAAATTTTTTGTTCATTACATCGTCCTGTTGATTAGTTAATTCACGGTGTGTAACCAATTTGTCGTATGTAATATTTAATTCAACAAATTACTTTAGTTACACGTAAAAGACGCTTCACTTCGGTCAAGAAGCAAAGCAAATTTTCGAATGCCATAGAATTCGTATAGCGATCAGATTACTCGCAAAAAGTAAGCGCTATCTTATCGAGATAAAGACAACCCATTGAATGTCATAGCAATATTTATGCATAATGATACCATCAGGGCTTATTTTAGTAGCTTTAAATTAATTTACTGAACATTCAACAGCTATACAGTGACCAGTATCACTATTAAACCGCTTTCAGTTTGAGTTTCGTCACATACTTTATCTTTGTCCTAGTTGACCGACTATTGTATTTGGTTTGCTAAACTTAAGGTATTGAAATTAATTGTATATTTTAGTGATTTGGCTTAGGTATATAACAACCCAAAATATACTAACTTATATATAAATTTTGTTAAGGCATACTTTCAATCTCATTTTTTAGTTTTATGGAAAGTATCATATGGGCCGTCACAGAATTTCATAAAATTCAAGAATGAAGCGTGAGCCAAGTATAATAATGCGTCAGTTTCTATTGCGAGACTATCATTTAGATATAAATTACATTCACACCAAGAAAACGCTTTCTTTAAAGTAAAGGGAAATCTAATTATGAATGTAGTTAATCAAAAGAAATTTAAATTAGCTAATGCAGCCTTAGTCGCTGCAATCGCTATGGGACTATCAGCTTGTAGTGACGATGATTCAAGCAATTCACCGACAATAACACCTCCTCCACCTCCTTCAACAGAATATGTTGCGGACAAAGGATTCCATATTACGCCAACAGCTGCAATTTTTAGTGGTGAGGAGCAACCGACTTGGCTGATTCCTGAAAATGCTTTGACGCCAGTGGTGACCACTGATCTAACGGTTCGTACTACTGAAGAGCGTAACGTAGTTCAGTTTACTAGTGGTGAACAAGTAGGACTTGTTGCTGGATTCGATTTAGCAGGCCACTCTCTGGCTCCTCTAGTGAGCCTTGATGACTCAACAACTTTTGAATTTGACTTACGTTTGGTCGGTACAACTAATAGAAACACCTTGCCTAGCGCTGTGAATTGGGCGTTTAAAGTTCACGGTGAGAATGCTGAAGGTGAGGTGGTCTCTGTTGAGCTACCATTACCAAAAGCGGCATCGAATGAATGGCAACATTATGTCATCACAAAGCAGCAACTATTGGACATGAATGCCGAGCTAGCGATTGTTTCGGCCATTTCAGTGTATCCTGATTCTTCCGCAACAATTTATAATGTTGATAACGTTGCTATTTATCCTGAGTACAAAGACTCTGAAGGTCCAGTATTGGTCCTAAAAGGTGATTCGACCATTAAGCAACTTAACTACCCGGATGCTGTCGATCAGTTTGAAGACCCAGGGTATACAGTTTCAGATAACCAAGATGACTCAACCGAAATTGTGGTAAAACAAAGTTACGGTGAAAACGGTGAAGTAAACGCAGATGTGAATGGTACGTATCAGATTACTTATAATTCATTTGATACGGTTGGTAATGTTGGCAAACCTGTTACTCGTACTGTGATTATTGAAGCAGCTCCTGATGTAGAAGACGATGTTGTTGCCCCAGTGATAACGCTAAACGGCGCGGCAAGTATGCGTGTTGAATTAGGTGGAACTTACACTGAACTTGGTGCTACAGCGATTGATGCTGTTGATGGTGAAATTGACGTGATTATTACCGGTGCGGTTGATGTAAATACTCTTGGTACTTATACCCTTACTTATACTGCAACGGATAAATCTGACAACAGCGCTAATGTTACCCGCTCAGTAGAAGTTTATGAGCAAAAGCCAATTGAAAACATTGTAACGAATGGTGATTTTGCCGCAGGTTTTGATGAAAACTGGGTAGTTGAAGAAGGTAGTGCGAAAACAGAAGTGGTAGACGGTGCGTTAGTTATCTCTGATTACGCTCCAGGCGCACCTTGGCAGCCTCGCCTTGCTCAGGGCAACATCAAGTTAGAACCAGGTTTACCATATATTCTGTCTTTCGATGCCAAATCGGGAGAAGCGCGTAACATCATGGTTCAGTTGGGCGAGAAACTTAGCTCAGATCCATGGTATAAACCTTTCACTGACGATACGCATGTTGGGCTAACCCCAGAGATGAAACGTCATACCATTACGTTTGTCGCGAGCGAAAATGCTGCAAATGTCGGTCATTTGTTAATTGGTCTGGGTGGGGGTGTATCAACACCAGTGACATTAGATAATATTGAGCTTGTACTACAAAGTGATGAACTGATCCCACCGGTTATTACATTAAACGGTGGTGCAGTTAGAATGGGTGTTGGTGAGACATATCAGGAGCTTGGTGCAACAGCACTCGACAATACTGATGGCGACCTCACAGCAAGCATCGTTATCACTGGTGATGATTTTGACACATCAATTCCAGGTAATCATGTAGTTACTTATTCTGTCACTGACAGTGACAGTAATACGGCAGAAGTGACTCGTCAGGTTAGCGTGGTGGCAGATAGCAATAACTTGGTAATGAATGGCGATTTCTCTTCTGG
Organism: Vibrio alfacsensis; assembly: GCF_003544875.1. Lineage (NCBI taxonomy): Bacteria > Pseudomonadati > Pseudomonadota > Gammaproteobacteria > Vibrionales > Vibrionaceae > Vibrio > Vibrio alfacsensis. The sequence goes on along the minus strand of NZ_CP032094.1, from coordinate 101,482 downwards.
ATTCGACTATTGGTTGACCTTTGGCGGCCTAGACTCAAATGGCGAGTTTATTGATGGTGCGCTTAAGTTCTCACAAGGTGTTCTAAAACAGGAACGCTTTGCCGAAGGTGCGATCAAAAATGGCGATATATTAGAAGTTTCTTTCAAATACAAGGCTGAAATGGCTGACGGTCAAGGTGGCGTATTCAAAGTTGGTCTACATGCAGAAATGCCAACTGGCTCTAACTTGCCACCGAAGTCTAAATGGACTGAATACTGGGATTCAACAACAGAGTGGAAAACAGAAACCATCGAATTTGTTATTGATAACAATGCCGAGACTCTTTCTATCGAGATGTTGGTTGCTGGTGGCGTGCCGCCAACAGTTTGGCTAGATGATATTGTGATTAAACACAAATAATCAATGCCAAAACAACGCTGATAGTGTTTATTATTAATATCTTAAATGGGCTGAATTTATTCAGCCCATTTTTATACATAGCATACTGAGCTGTGGTTCTTATTATAATACAGCGGCACATATGATGAGAATAAACAGTACAATTAGATAAGCAAAAGGGTCGATGTGAAAGTATTCGACATGGTATGACGATATAGTTACTAGTTTCAAACAACATGTTTAGACAGAGGCTCAATGCCTTGGTGTAAGGTGTATTGACGTTATTGTTATGGAGAGCAAATGTTCGAGCGTATCACGCAGAGTTGGCTACTTAATTGATGCGATTAACGAATATATAAGCATGATCTAGTTAGCACATGGTTTCCTACGATCCGTCAGCGTTGGGGCGGCTTGTGTTGAAGTTACAGTCACCACGCCTAAAAGTGGTTGGGATGAGTGATATATCAAGTGAATGAATGAAAAGCGGAATGTTGGGGATGAACAAAAAGTGCCGCCACGAATAAGTCGGAAACTAGACTTAAGTAACGATGAAAAGGATAAAAAGAGTTGCTTACGTTGGTATTCTCATTGACCCAAACGCAAACAACTCAATAATGGTAGTGAACGAAAGTCGTCACTTTTTTAGCATCGGGACAAGCCCGGCGTGCTGGTTATTTTACCCAAGAAATGTCTTTGAACTCTAGTTCACTATGGGTCAGTAGGCCTGCATTAAACATTCCATCGATACTAGCGACAGTAAATGGTGAGTTGACTTGTGAAAGCTGTTTATTGCCAGAAAAATCCTTGATGTCTACGGTGATAGTTTGCCAAGATTCAGTCAAAGTGTAGTTACCGGAATTAAACTCAATCCAATGGTTTCCTCCAGTCACGGTTTGGAATCCAATATAGAAGCCAAATTTAGCTAACGTGCTTTCTGCGTTATTTACGCCACGAACTTTGAATGTGACTTTATTGTAGTCGGACAAATTGAGATTTTGATCTGGGTTGCCAACGCCTGCGCCCCACCCCCAGGTCGCTGCCATGTCTGGAGAAGCAACCACAGTCAAGATACCTGTATCATCATTAACGCCGGCCCATGCTGTAATCGGGTTATCCCAACCGTAAGCCATCGCACCATCGAACAGTGTTTCACCAAGAACAACAAACGTCCCCTCCGGTGGTGGTGCAATATCTACTTCATAAGGTGGTGTTAAGGCATCATCTAGCAGTGATGGTAAATCGCCACTGTAACTGGCATTAAATGTGCCGTTCGGACAATCACGATCGAGGCCAAGTGTGTTGAGTGTTTCAACCTTGTCCCACTCGACATATTTAACGTTACAGTCAATGTCAATTAGACCGAAGTGTTTCTCGGAATGGTTTGGATTCGCTGGGTCACCTTTCCACGGCTCATCAAAAGCTTGGAAGAAGAATAAGGAGGCACCAAAGTCGTCAGTGAACGTACGCATGTTGTCATGAAATAGCTTTTGCTTGTACTCATCTGCCGCTTGTGTGCCACCTAAGCCAAACCCATCGGTTGATACGGTTGACCATCCTGTTTCGCCAATGTGGATTGGCTTGCTGGCATTAACGCGATTGATAAAAGCTTGGGCTGCTTGGATTTGTGTCAACGTATATTGGTGCACTTTATCCATAGCATTTTCGATAATATCTTCTTTTGATAAGTGCTGATCTTCTAGTGGGACTTGCCACTCCTTAGCAAATGAAGGGTTATACTTAGTATCATGGTGAGCATAGGTATGAAGTGACACATAGTCGACAGCGTTAATCAGTGCTTTTAATGCGATTTGATTTCCGTTATTGCCATTATTATCTTCACCAGCCCAAACAGCATAGTTTTCAGATGTTGTGATCCAAAGGTCGCTGGTTTTTGGATCGGCCTTTTTCCACGTTTGTAAATCAGATACATGCTCTAAAATGATGTCTGGTGTGACATGGTAAGGCGCCCAATTCACCATCGCTTCGTTACCAACGGCGATGACTTTGATGATATCTGGATATTGAAGTGCTAGCTCTTTCGCCGCGGCGACTTCTTGGTAGTTTGCTGGGTTATTTTCATCGTGGATAACGGTATCAGTATACGAGCCTTTTGCATCGATCCAGACCCCTAACATGACATACATTTCAAAATCAGGGTCTTCGGCTTTAAGCTGTGTGATGGCATCAAGGAGGTTTTGTGCTTCAGTACGGCCATCTACACCTGTAAACCCTTGAGTATTATAAGTTCGTAGCATTTTGATCCCAAGCGATGAAAGGATCTTCATATCCTCTTTTTGCTCAGCGACCGATGGCACATTAATGCCATTTTCACGAGCTGTGGAACGCCACGCACCGTATGAAACAGCCTGATATTCTGGATTACCAAGTATTGCATCACCGTTTTTCGCTTGAGGGAATTTAGCTGGGATTGGTTGCGGCACGATCTCTGTTGTTGGTGGTGTTGGATTACCAGTATCTGGATTTTCAGTACTACTCGGCACCTCATCACCACATCCAGCTAGAGCCATAGCTACACTCAATAAGCTAATCGCTTTCAATTTGAATAATTTCATTTGTTTCCCTTAATCTAAAGATGCCATCAAACCTTATTCCTCTCTTTATTTAGATATCTTAGTGAGAAGATGATTGGTTTACTTGGGTTAGATTAGAACCAAGAACCTTAAAAGGTATAGTTTGAATGTTAAAACACTTGAGTTGAGTCACGAAAAGCGCTTACATTAAATTTGACGACATTTTATTTTTGTAACCATCAATATTCTTACAATCGTCAAATATAATTACGCAAACATGTACATGGCCCACAAGCCAGCAATAAGGAACGTGATTAGCCAAATCACTTGACGTGTTTTTCGAGGCTTTTCTGCTCTTGAACGAACAACCGGCGTCAATGCACGCTGTGTCATCTTCTCAACGAGCCCTTTTTTTTCAAGTGCGCGTCGATAAACATCACGACGCTTTTCCGCGGCATTTGCAACCGTGGTAAAACGTTGTCGTTGATCGGTCGTAAAGTCAGGTGCCTCATAACGTGGAGGGAGGTCAGTATGCTTAGGTTGAACGGCCATCTTTTCCCCCTTAATCGATTGTAGTACCTACGATAAGTATAGACTCGATTGTATCTAAATGGAGAAAAGTCCTTGTTTTTAAATGATATGAATAAAAAATCACTCGAAAGTGGCTTTAATAGAATATGGCTTGAAAGTGGAACATTCGCTGCGATTTACACGTCTTGGTAATGGCCGCTCTTTCGTAAATTACAAGTATTCACAGAGATACGCCGTGGCGTCTTTCACTTGCAATTCAAACGATGAATTCCCATCAACATCGAAACTCGTTCCGCTATTGTATGTAGCCCAATCGGTCTCACCTGCTTTTTTCACGATGAGTGCACCTTTTACCACAGTCATACGCTCTGGAGCTTGAGTGCCAAAAGTATACTCACCTGGCAACATGACACCAACACTCACTTCCTGTCCTTGTTGGTTAAAACCCAATGACTTTACGCCACCAGCAAAATAACTGTTTTCCTTAATACTCATTCATGGTTTCCTTATCAAAGTTCCGCTCTTTTTTACCTTGTTTCTTTCTGTGACTCAAGTATCTATACCGTTCCAATCGTGTACTTATCTTTTTTACCGGATTGTAAAAAGTGGACATCAGATCATAGTTTGACAGCGTCAATGTCGAGATTGTTTGTTTTTACAGCAGAAGCTTTTCACCATAAGCAAAAAGGAAGTGAAACAGAGATTATGACCACAAAAAGGCGCAAACAACGCAAGCCATTGCCTGAGCCATCATTTTGGCGTCGACATCAACTAAAAATAATCAAAAGCGGCTTTACGATACTTGGCGGTACACTCATCACTGTTACTGCTTACCAACTCTATGCCTCTTACCTCGACTATATCGATCCGGACAAAGTTTATGGCGAATGGATTGAAATTGGCGCACCGCCTTATAAAACTGAGCAGCTTTCTTTTACTCCAGAGGGCGTATTTCGTAATCACCGACTGATTTCAACTCAGTTTGAATTTGATGGTAAACGCATCTCTGTTACGACAGGTGTTGGTGCCACAATCTATCAACTGTCAGGATCACACCTATCGCCCCAAATTCGACGTATTAAACCAGCGCTCCCAAATCAACGCTTCATACTTAAAGGATTCGAGCACACAGTACAAGGTTCTAATGTTGGCGCCGCGTCACAAAGACGAACAGCGCTAAGTGAACACTTTAATAATAAGTGACGCCCTATAAATGATTGCTACAAGTAGAGCGGAAACAATGGCTATCGTTTTGAGCTTAACCCTTTTAGCTCAATGAGTCGGTCAAAACTCTGGAATACTTCACCGCATTTCATCACACGCCCATGGCCTTGCCCCTGAGTCGTAACCAGTTCCACTCGTTCCATCTCACTCGCCGCTTTAGCAGACACACTATGCTTAGTAAATTTGTCTTGCTCATCATGAACGATAATTGTGTTTGCCTCTCGCTCTGCGAGGCGTTTCTCTGGATCAATCGACTGCAGCGGGTAGTTAAACTGGTCTTCTACTTCTGAAACCACGGCTTTGAATAGCTTCATGGAATAGCCCGAACGCGCTATGCTACCAAACAAGTTTTCAACGTAATTCAGTACGGGCGCAATTAATAGCAATGGCTTGTTTTCTAGTTTACGATGACGACACTCTAGCGCCGAAGCCGCTCCCATGCTGTGCCCAACCAACCCTGCAACATCCTCTACGGAATCCAATACCTCTTCTAAACCACGAACGAATGCTGGTATATGCCCATATTGTCCGTCACTTTCGCCATGCGCGGGATGATCATAAGCCAATGCCGTGTAGCCACTTGCTGCAATGTGTTCCATTAAGGGAAAGAATTGACTCGCTGTCCCTGACCAACCATGAGTCAGAATCCATACCGGGCCACTGCCAAGCTGGTAAGTTTTAATTGCTCCTGCATGGCCTTGTACTTTACTTTTTATAAGCCCTTGTGGTTCTGTGTTTTTCGGCTGGGTACGTACAGGAGTGAGTAGCAACTTACGTGCGGTATTTCTCGCGTGTGATGGCGCGAGCGTGTGGTGCAAACGGGTACTGATGTTAACCAAGCTGCGCTTGACGCTGAATCGCTGTGAAGTATTAAAATAGATTTTCTCACTCATGATCGTTTCCTTATCTATCCGCTGGCACAAAATCGCTTTATACAAAAATAGAACGGTCGTGCTTTTCTAGCGGATAAGAAAGAGCGTTCTTTGTCGCTCTTTGTTATGAATCCTTTACTATACCCGTTACAGCGGGGCTAGCGCTTGCATCGAAGAAACAAGTTATCGATGCCTTGCCAGAACAACCTCTGGCTCTCCTCTTTACCTTTGATTGAATAAAACACGTGCGCACTTAAATACTGCCCGTACAAATCAAAGGTTGCTTGTCTCGTATCTAAATCCGCGACAAACTCTTGGTTTTCTTTGCCTTTCTTGAACTGAATTTCTAGGTAATTCAACCAAGTATCAATCGATTTACGTAATGCAGCTTGCAACATACAATCTTCGTCAGCCGTATCATTCCATGCGTCTAAGAACATACAACTGCCTTGAAATGAGTGATTCCACGTCATCCAAGTGTCCAACAAACCACGTAGTTTACGTTCAATGTTACTGTCACCGAGCTCACGCGCAGGCGCAATAACACGCTCTGCGAAGACCTGATTGGCAAACTCCAACACCGATAGCTGAAGATTCAGTTTGGAATTGAAGTGAGCAAATAAACCGCTTTTCGACATACCACACTGCTTGGCTAGCTCACCAATAGTAAGGCTCTCTAAGCCGTTTTCACTCGCAAGCTGAAATGCACGTTGCAGAATTAGCTCTTTGGTTACTTTTCCTTTGTTCATGACACTATTTTTAGCACGATCGTGCTTTTATTCAAGAAATAATTCCGTAGCTAGACCATTTTTGTCTCTATCCGCTAACGAAAATCATTCTTAGTTACTCCTTTAGGCCTCAATACATTGAAATCAAAATACACTGACGTTTTCGAAATTTGACCTATGTCTGAATTTGAGAAATTGCACACACTCAATCACTCATGAATTGATTTTTTCCTGCGCGAACCAAGCTGCTAACTGTTAGGTTCGTTACGATTTTTCATTTTAATTAGGTAAGCACTTATGGCAACGACAAATAAAATTGCCAGTTTAGAATTTTCCCGCATCATCGCGATGATTGCGATCGTCGGTCTTCACTGCCAAATGGCACTCACCTATTGGCAATGGGATGGCGTTCCTTGGCTCGGATATATGCTCAACCAATTGGCTCGCTTTGCTGTTCCTTTGTTTTTTCTTATCTCTGGTTATTTAATCCAGCCAAAACTTAGTGACAATCCAATAGAAACACTCAAAAACTATGCTCAGCCTCTACTTAAAATCTGGCTAGTCTGGAGCGCAATTTGTTTGCTCGTGCCGTTTCGTTGGCAAGCCGTGGCAGAGTCTGGTTACCTTGTCGAGCGACAAGCATACTGGGACTACTTGATGTTAAACCCGTTCAACTCACTCTTAGAGGGGGGGTTAGTACATTTGTGGTTTATTCCTGCACTTGTCATTGCGGTAGCGATAATCGCATTTCTGGTTCATATCGGCATGGCGCAGTTGCTACTCCCGACCGCAGTACTACTTTATCTCTACGGCGTGTTCGCAGGCAGTTACATCACGATCACGGAACTGCCAACGCCATTCTTTACCCGTAATGGCCCATTTTTTAGCACCTTATTAGTGGTATTAGGCTATTTAGTAAGAGCACATCAATGGCAGTGGTCGCGTAACAATACCATTCGCGTCATTCTTGCGGGCATGGCACTCCATTTTGGTGAAGCGTATTACCTGATAAATTACGACATTGCCTTTAACTCTCACGACTTTTTGTTTGGCACTGTGATTTGGGCACTTGGCGTATTCATGTGGCTATTGGCTCATCCAAATTTTGGCAATATGCCTTGGGTCTTCAAATGGTCACCAAGTATCTTGGGAATTTACGTGAGTCACTTATTGGTGATCATCATGATGATGAACGTCGCTGGTATGCTTGGGCTAAACCAGCTCGCAAAAGATGCATTTATCTACCCAGCCACCATCATCGTCACCCTACTGCTTGTAAAGGGTATTGAAGCAACGCCGTTGAAAAGCTTCTACTTCGCTAGTTATTACTTTTCTAACTATTGATTTACTCGCTATAGATTTACTAGCTATCAGTTTACTGACTGTCGCTTTGCTAGCCGTTACTTTACAAAGCAAGATAGCTTTGCTAAATCGATTCAGTTTCTATTTCCACTTGCTCTAACTCTTTCGAGTTAGAGCAAGCCTCCTAGAAATGAGACATCTATCTCAGTCACAAATATTCCTATCTCTAATATTTTGTAATTTGCTTTCACTCACAAAAACAATGTTCATTTCATTTAGATTCAATCTTAATGAATCACCGCTCATTAAACGGAGGCAGTATGTGGGCAGGTCAAGGACTCGTTCCTTTTTTAGAAATTAGCCACTGGCTAACTTACGGTTTATACGCTGCAGCAATTTTATTTGGCGCAGCGAGCATTGCGTCACTCAGAAAGTAGTGGCGCAAGCTACCTTTATCGCAAACACTCAAATCTATCGCTAACACCTCACGTTAATTCGAACTCTCTCACACTTAACCCTCTAATTTGTGACTACTATTTCTCCAGCCAGACAAGGAGAAATGTCTATGTCAATCTATCCTATTGTCGCTTTTTGCTGTTTGTTCGTTTCAAGTTCGAGCTTTGCAGCGACCTCAAGTGACCTCAACCTTATCAATTCAACCGTCGGTTATGCCGCACTCATACTCTTTACGATTGCCTATATCTTGGTAATGCTTGAAGAGTACTTACAAATGCGTAAGTCAAAACCGGTATTGCTTGCTGCGGGGTTAATATGGATTCTGATTGGCTACACATTCGCTCAACACAACCAAGCTGAAATAGCCAAAGCGGCACTAGAACATAACTTACTCGAATACGCGGAGCTGCTGTTGTTCCTACTCGTCGCGATGACGTACATCAATGCGATGGAAGAGCGTCGGCTGTTTGATGCTCTGCAGGCTTGGATGGTAGGAAAAGGCTTCAATTTCAAAAAACTATTTTGGATAACAGGAGGACTGGCGTTTGTTATCTCACCTATCGCAGATAACCTAACAACAGCACTGTTAATGTGTGCGGTGGTGATGAAAGTCTCTGGCGACAACCCTCGTTTCGTCAACCTTGCTTGCATCAACATCGTGATTGCAGCCAACGCCGGCGGTGCGTTCAGTCCATTTGGTGATATTACTACTCTGATGGTTTGGCAAGCCGGGCACGTCAACTTTATTGAGTTTCTCCCTCTTTTTGTGCCATCACTGATCAACTACCTCATTCCTGCATTCATTATAGCGATGTTTGTCCCCAATGCTAAACCCAACACTGTTCACGAGCACATCGAGCTAAAACGAGGGGCACGACGCATCGTCGGTCTGTTCATCCTCACTATAGCAACGGCGGTTTCTTTCCATGCTGTGCTTCACTTCCCTCCTGTGATCGGCATGATGATGGGGTTGGCGTACTTACAATTCTTTGGTTACTTCCTACGGAAAACCCTCAAACACTCACTGGCGAAAAAAGCGGCCATGGCGATTGCTAATGGGGATGATTACGCGTTGAAACGACTAGGCTCGGTAGTGCCATTTGACGTCTTCAATCGTATATCTCGTGCCGAGTGGGATACTCTGCTGTTCTTCTATGGCGTGGTAATGTGTGTCGGTGGGCTTAGTCTACTTGGCTACCTCGGATTGGTTTCTAACGTGATGTATACCGAGTGGAACCCTATTTGGGCCAACGTGATGGTCGGTATTCTCTCAGCCATCGTCGATAATATTCCCGTCATGTTTGCCGTATTAACCATGGAGCCGAGCATGTCAATGGGCAACTGGTTACTCGTTACTTTAACCGCAGGGGTTGGCGGTAGCTTACTGTCTATTGGTTCGGCAGCAGGTGTTGCGTTAATGGGGGCGGCAAGAGGACAATACACGTTCTTTGGCCATCTAAAGTGGGCACCTGTGATTGCACTTGGGTATATCGCCAGCATTGCTGCGCATCTATGGATGAATGGTAGCCTATTCACTTAGATAGCGTAATAGCTTCTAAATCGAAACCTTTTAGATCCGAATGGATGGTGATGACATCATCCATTTTCCTCCTTTTTCTCCTTTTTCCTATTTTTAAAATGTAATGTGTAAAGTGTGTTAAACAGTTAACATCTGCGCAATCTCAATTGAAAACTCGACATTAGTCAATTTTCACGACATTTTATTCAACGATTAAACCCATTTAGCCTCTGACGACTGGGCACCTCTTTGGTTGGCGTTTTGCTAACCGCATCCGTTTTGGTTGCGTGCTCGCAGCTAACACGTTTTTAAAACCAAGGAAAATACTTTATGGATAAAGATCATAGCCTTAGAGAGAACCTCTTAGCGCTGACGCTCGGTAGCGCGTTGGTGTCACTTGGGGTTATCTTCTTCAACAAGGTGGGACTACTTACTGGCGGTACAGCGGGGTTGGCAATCTTCCTCACCAAAATCAGCGATTTCAGTTTTGGTCAGGTGTTCTTCGCACTGAACCTACCTTTCTACATTCTGTCTGTAATGCGCATGGATTGGCGCTTTACCATCAACACTTTTATCGCCGTTTCGATCGTTTCTTTTGCGGTGGACCACCTACACCATGTGATTGAGATTTCTCGTATTGAACCAGTGTATGCCGCCCTACTTGGTGGCGGACTGATTGGCATGGGCATGCTCGTCATATTCCGCCATAAGATGAGTTTGGGTGGATTCAATATCTTGGCACTCTACCTCCAAGAACGCTTTGGCATCCGAGCAGGAAAAGTACAAATGGGGCTCGATTGCACTATCGTGGTCATGTCACTGTTTATAGTAGATGTTTACTTAATTGCACTGTCCGTACTTGGTGCGATCGCGACCAACTTAATATTAGCGATGAACCACAAACCTGGGCGCTATCAGCCGAAGCCACAGGCTGTTTAATCTCGTTGAATCAAACCTAAAAACACAAAGCCCCGAGCTATTAACTCGGGGCTCTGTGTTTGTTCTAGCTCGCTAGCGAAAAGATTACGCCAATGACGAGTTCTCACAATATTTCTGGTCATTTGCCGTCAGTGTTTGCTTACTCACTTGGCTTAAGTGATAGTGCACCAGCATTAATAAATCATGAGCGTAGAAGAGTTCAAAGGCGTCTTCACCATTTTGTCGACAAATTGCCTCACAGCAATCAGCATGCACTTTGGCCTGCTGTGGGTTACCCGCTTTAAGTAGGCTCATGGCTAGTCGATATTCTGCGCGCTCTTCTTGCATCCACCCCCCAGCGACTTTCCAATATTCAAGTGCCAATGTCGCGGCCTCTAGCATATGTTCTACTTGCGCCTCGGAGCGCGTTTCAAGCTCTTCATATTGACAAGCAAGGTTGTTACCCGTAATCGCAATTGAACGCGCTAACGGCTCAGCAACCGTGCTTGAATCGATACCATCCGCTGCATTCGCTAACCATAAACTAGCTTGCTCTAGCTCGTTTACTGCCGACAGCTCGTTGGCAATTTGGGCAAATACCCTACGCTGATCGACATCACCTAGATCAGCAATATGATCCATATTTTGATCAACAAAGTACTGTGCTACCGATTTAGCTCGTTTACGCGCAAGACATTGCGTTGCAACACCATTTTCGAGCTTATCTAAACTCAAAAGAAATAGATTTGAATCGTGTAAATGACCTATGGCGGTGTGAAGCATTAAAGGCAAGATGCGCTCAGCATGGCTAGTATCTTTCACCTCGCTAAGCGCTTGTTCTAACTGATTGTATGTTTGTTGTGGCTGCGCTTCGTGCTGCTGCCAACTCTGATTAATGAATGCATCAAAATCCGTATTGAAAGACATATCCTTATTATCCTTTTTCATTACTCTGAATCGCTGTTATACCCTACATAAAATCTAAGAAAATAAGGCAACTCTTACCGGATTCTGGGAGTGGCCTCAACTTACAAGGGCTTGCCTTGCTCCAAAGCGAGTAGACGCAGCTTGCGCTCCACGCCACCCGCATATCCGGTCAATTTGCCGCTTTTGCCAATTACACGATGGCAAGGCACCACAATTGATATCGGATTCTTACCGTTTGCTAGCCCAACTGCCCGCACTGCTTTTGGGTTACCGATGGCATTCGCAAGCTCTTGATAGCTCCATGTTTCACCATAAGGAATGGTGGTCAGCGCATGCCAAACTTGGGTTTGAAAAGCAGTGCCCCTCGCCGCAAGCGGTAAATCAAATTCGTTACGCAGCCCAACAAAATACTCTTTCAATTGGGTCACCGTTTGGCGAAGCACGACATGCTTATCATCGCGCTCTCCCAAATCCTCTGGTTTGGTGGTACAAGTTTCAAACCAAACTCCTAGCAGCCCTTGCTCATTAGCTTGAATGGTCACAGCGCCTAACGGACTTTGCATTAACGTATAACGTGATTTCATGATTGATTCCATAGGTGAAAAGTCGCGTAACTGCCCCAAGGTGACGCGGTATCCGCATTCAATGACGGATAGTTTTGCATCGCTTTCTTAACGACGAGATCTCTATCTAAAAAACAGTCTGGTTGAGATTGGCCTCGCAGCTGTGCGTAGCTCACCGTCCATGGGCCAATTCCTTTTAGAGCAAGCCATTTTTGCGGATCGCTTTCTGGTTCTTGCAACATGAATTGCGCAAAACGAACAAGGGTCTCTTTGCGACTTTGCGGCATACGCAAAAAACTAACATCCGCATTAGCAATTGCCTCTGGTGTAGGGAAATGACGCACTGGTTGATCGTGGCTCAGCGTTTCTGCCAATAAATTAAGTTGTCCGATTGCTGCTTTAACAGAAACTTGCTGACCGAGTATCGCCCTAACTCCGGCTTCCCACGGGTTCCACACTCCGGGAATGCGTATTCCTCGCGTTGTTACCAAGCCTGGTGCAATATACTCAAGGTGCTGTTCGATACTGGAAATGTCCGCATCAAGATCAAACATTCGGCGCACGCCCGAAACCAAATTCTGTAGCTTGGCTACGTCATCAATCTCAAATCCCATCTCCAAATAACCATCTTTCTGTGTGACCTCGAAATGCGCTTTACAACCGTCAATCAAAACATAACGTTGATAGGCACTTTCGGTAATCCTCTCCATTCCTTCGATGGCTCTCTGTTGATAAAAGCTGAGCATATGCTGCCAGTTCAATTCGCCTCGATATGGCAACGCAATACGATTCCTTCCTAGACCATCAAACTCTTTTCTGCGCACTTGTGATGGCGTCAACTTAAGGATTTTCTGAAATGCATCATTAAAACGGCGCGTACTATTGAATCCAGCAGCAAAACCTACTTCCGTCACCGACATAGTGCTCGAATGCAACAATTGCTTAGCAAACATTAATTGTTGGTACTGTGCGTATTGTTTAGGTGCCATCCCCAAGTATTTTTCAAACAGCATGCGTAGATAGCGGTCAGTTATCCCTAATCGTTCTGATAATGCCACCAAAGACTGCTGATGCAGCGCCCCTTGATCGATCAACTTGATCGCCCGCAGAAATGTCGTCTCCACCCCTTTCCACGCCCAAGAGCCTGGAGCACTGTCAGGACGACAACGCAAACACGGACGATACCCAGCTTTCAGCGCTTGAGTTTTATCAGTGAAGTACTCGACATTTTCTTCCTTGGGTATATTCGCCGGGCATATCGGTCTACAAAAGATCCCCGTGGTTTTTACCGCAACATAAAAACGACCATCAAAACGGCTATCACGAGCTATTCGTGCTTTTTGACACTGTTCAAAGGTCAGCATGGTGTGAGGATGAATGAGCATCGAATGTTCCTAACAGTTGTAACTTACTTAACTATTGCAACCTAACCAACCATTGCAACTTAACTCACTACTATCGCAACGTCCTAGTTATAACAACTGACTTAACTATCACAATTGACGGTTGAAGTATTCGACATGGCAGCTTACGATGAGAATGTCATTTGAGTATAAAATGACCGCTTTGCGTGCGCTGGCCATTTTCGGAAATCAATATTGAGAAATTTTGGCTTTCATCACTCAGTACGCTAAGTTTAAATTTAGAAAAACAATTTTATATTGGAAAAACACAACAACGTTGGCTAAAAGGAATTGGCATGGACTTACACACTTGCGTGATCGTTCTCAAAAATCAGAAAGTCATTACCAGCAAATCGGTGGAGCACTCGATAGAAATTCTCGAGCGCGATTCTGATAAGGAAGTTTCTGAAATTCAGATCAACACAACCGATGGCAAAAACATTCGAACCTACCACTACAACTGCGTAGAAGAATCACTAGAAAGCCTAATGAATTTATAAACGGTCTTGGTTTCTCTCATACTTTAGCTGTACCCCTTAAAAGAAAACCCCTTGGCACTAAACCAAGGGGTTCTTTTTTACTCTTTGCATTCAGTTTCTACTCATCCGCAGGGATATCGGCAATTTGCTGCAAGCTGTAAGCGGTAAGCGGGTCGATATCTTTTACAATTTCTTCTACCTGCTTAATTGCTTCTACAGACGTGCTAGCTTTGCGATAGCTCAAATATATAGGACGATACCAATCTTCGATGCCTGACACCTTGTAGAGCTGCCCACTTGCGATAAATGGCTCAACCAAAGACGCTGGTAAGTAAGCACTGCCACCTTTTTCCAAAACGAAGTCTAACGCGATACGTGCAGTCGATGTTCTTAGGTATGGTGCTGGAATTTTTGGATGACGTTCTGCGTGCTCTGATGCAAAGCGCGTCCCCCAGTCCACGTATACGTATTTTTTATCAAACACCGTATCTAGAGAATCAGGCTCGGTAGATACTAATACCAAGACCACATCGGCAACTTTCTTACAATTTAGCTCATCTGCTTTAATCTGATCGAAAGCAAACGCCATATCTAAAGTACGCTCTAAAAGGCTACGGCTGAGCATTTCACGACCCATGACTTCCGCCATAAAGCCATAACCGCCAAATGAATCCGTGACCACGCTCAGGCAATTTTGCAAATACGCATCCCAAATATTTGGTGTACCACCCATAGTAAGCTGCAAAGCCTTACCATCTTCAAGTGACAATTCGAGCTTTGCTTGTTGCAAAGTTGTTACCATTACCTCTGCATAACCGATGAGACGCTCACCAGCAGAAGTCAATTTTATGTTATTCCGATCACGAATAAACAACTGCGTATCGAAATAACTTTCTAACTGTTTGATACGAGCACTCACCGCAGCTTGCGTAATATACAAGTTCTCTGCAGCTCGTCCGAAGTGCCGAACCTTTGCCAGCTCTAAAAATGTTCGAAAGACCTTTACATCCATAAACCATCTCCTGGTTAATATAAAACCAGATTAACAACTAATTAAAATTTTGACGACAAAAGTTTTGTTTTTCTTTGATAACTTTGAGCCTAATTTCTGCCGTAATTCACCACATTCATCAATAACGGTTACAGAGGCTGTTGATATGTCTGACACTGAATTTCGTCATGGCAAAAAACGTTTTTACGACAACGTAAAATTCCCACGCGGCTTTGCAAAGTCTGGCGATTTTACTCTTTCAGAAGAGGAAATCCTAACAATTTATGGGGATACTATGCTCGGCCTAGAAACAGGCGAGTTGACTCCTGAGAACAGCGAAGAAAAACACTTCGTAAAAGTTCTAGAAAACCCAGGCAAAGCAAAAACAAAAATTGAGCGCACATGGTTGAAATACACTCAACTGGCTCGAGGTCGCAAACGCTTCCATACGCTAAACGGTCGCAACAAACCTGAAGCGTCGGATGACTATGCAGAAGAGACCTTGGTTGAAGACGATTAATAAATAATGTCTGAGCGTTTACGCTTGTACAAACAAAGATTCGCTCTTGAAGAGTGACTCGAACAACCTTTCTTTTCCAAAGCCCTCTGGACCTACCCGAAGGGCTTTTTAGTTGATACTCAAACTCGCCAAAAGCACTTGTGGACTCACGCACTCTTCACTTAGAGCACGAGTGAGAAAAGCAAGTAAAGCACGTTTTAACATGCCCTACGTTTAACATGCTCTATTTAGCCAGCATCGCAACTTTCTTCAAAAAGCTCTCTTTTAAGTGCTCTTGATCGTATTCCAAGTGATACGTATTGTGGAAACCCACTTTCAACTCGACGCCGTTTCCTCGCAGAAACACGTTATAACCATCATAATCAGAAAATGCTTCTACCCCCTCAAAGATCTTACCAAATTCGGTTGGTGTGCCATTGTTCATGACGCATTCGTACGCTTGCAGTACTTTGCTCGGATCCAGTTCATTTTTCATCGCAAGTCCCTCCATAGTACACATACGGTAAGTATGGTTAATGGAGTCCATCCATGCCACATTCACGCTTAGATTTGTTCAGGAGTGAGACATCTCGACGTAGTCCTCTCCTTTCAATCTTAAGGTCTATTGTCATTTTAAAACTTAATTTCAGTGGTAAATTTTATTGTCAATATAAGATGATGCTTTGAATGAACGAGATAACAAAAGTTTGAAGCAAACGTCACAAATGGTCACAAAACGACATCGGTTAAAGAAAACACAATTTTTGACCTAAAACAATGGCGGTTCAATAATACTTATTTTATAATGCGAATTAATGTTTCAACACATTCTAAATTCCAATAACTAGGGGCACAAAATGAGACTTATCCCGTTAGCTCAGGCAGCACAAGTAGGCAAGTGGGCAGCAGCACATATCGCTAAGCGCATCAACGACTTCCAACCAACAGCTGAGCGTCCTTTCGTTCTGGGTCTACCAACTGGTGGCACTCCTCTAGCAACTTACAAAGCATTAATCGAACTTTACCAAGCGGGTGAAGTGAGTTTCGAACACGTTGTGACATTCAACATGGATGAGTACATCGGCATTCCTGCGGATCACCCTGAATCATACCGCTCATTCATGTACAGCAACTTCTTCAACCACGTGAACATCAAAGAAGAGAACATCAACCTTCTTAACGGTAACGCGGAAGATCACGAAGCAGAATGTCAACGCTACGAAGACAAAATCAAGTCTTACGGCAAGATCAACCTATTCATGGGCGGCGTAGGCAACGACGGTCACATCGCATTCAACGAACCTGCATCTTCTCTGTCTTCTCGCACTCGCATCAAGACACTGACTGAAGACACTCGTATCGCGAACTCTCGTTTCTTCGATGGCGACATCAACCAAGTTCCTAAATACGCACTAACTATCGGTGTTGGCACGCTACTAGACGCTGAAGAAGTGATGATCCTAGTAACAGGTCACAACAAAGCGCTTGCTCTACAAGCTGCAGTAGAGGGCAGCGTAAACCACCTATGGACGGTTTCTGCACTTCAACTACACCCTAAAGCAGTGATCGTTTGTGATGAGCCGTCACAACAAGAGCTTAAAGTGAAGACGGTTAAGTACTTCTCTGAGCTAGAAGCAGAAAACATCAAAGGTTTCTAATCCCTCGGGTACTAACCAAAGATAAACGCTGAATACACAAAACCCGTGAGTCATCACGGGTTTTTTCGTTTTTAGAGACTGGAAGGTTTAGGAATTCAAAGAACCGCTAACGAGACGTTTAATAAGCTTGAATACCAAATAGACGTAGACGTTTTGGTAATACCTCATCGAGTTTATCTAACTCGCTGGGTTTGACCTCAATGAGGTTAAAGTTGTGCTGCTCATACACAGCACAAATCTTTTCTCGCTCCGCTTCTAACATCTCGCCAGCGTCACTACCCCAAAATTGTAAATAGACTTTGCCTCCTGGCAGGTAGAAATCGCTCATGACATCTTGTTCAATCGGCAACTGACGCTCATACGCGTGCACGATGCCCGCAAGATAAAGCCAATTGTCGATCAACAGTTCCCCTTTAGAACGAACATAGTGTCCGTCCAACGTTCGATGCTTAGCCTCAAACTTCTGGCGAAAACTGGAATACGATTTATCCGTTGAATGGGATTCAGCGTCTTGCCCTAAGAATTCCACCACAGACTGCTTCAGACGCTTATTACGCAGCACAATCTCATGCCAAACGACAAAGGTATTCTGAGAGGCTTTATCTGCTCGCTGTTGGCCTCCTGCGCGTATTCCGGCCTCTGTGAGTACCCATCCCTCTTCGGATTTACCGATCCAACCTAGCTCACTGAGTAATTGGTTCATCCGCTTCGCATTGAGATTAAGCTTGTCGCCCAATTGCGTGGCACTGAATGTTTGCCCAGAAGAAAGAGACAATTCGATGTGTAACGTGGTCGGCCAGACGATGAACGGGCCAAATTTAGGGTGCTCAACATACTCACCACCAAACTTAATGCCCTCTTCCGTGAGAATCCAGTTATCCTCTTGGCGAGTGATGTAACCCGCTCGTTTGAGATCAGCAAACAACTGCTTTGCTTCAACCTTGCGCTGTTTTGCTAATGCTGATGTTGAGATTTTTTCAGACACGTTCCATGTCTCCCGCTACAACTAAAGATGGAATGATATTAGCGTATAGATTTCAGGGCTTGAAGTAAGAGCATTCAACCATTTTATATAGCTTTGAGATTCTATCTATTTGAAACAACGAAGTCGTTTCGTTTTATCGAAATAAAAAAAGACCGAACGTTCTCACGTTCGGTCCTTTATTCCTGAAGAATGTCGATTTAAATGTAAGCAATAATATTCATTCAAACGACATTCGACGATTACATTACCTTTGTTTAAAGATCTCGCTATCGAGCTAACTTAGAACATTCAATCGCAGCTAGGATATAAGCACCTGCACCGTAGTCGATGTTGTGTTCGAACTTAACATCACGAGGGTTGAATGCTGGTAACTGCACCCAACCAATCATGCCATTATCATGGATAGACGTTTCTAACGCTTCCCACGCTTTCAAGACAATTGGAAGGTATGTTTCTTCATCTAGGTGACCGTTATTGATACCCCATGCCAAACCATAAACAAACAAAGATGTTGCACTGGATTCAGGAGCAGGGAACGATTCAGGATCTAGAAGGCTTGCACGCCAGAAACCATCCTCATGCTGATATTTAACAA
This sequence comes from Vibrio alfacsensis, assembly GCF_003544875.1. Taxonomy (NCBI): domain Bacteria; kingdom Pseudomonadati; phylum Pseudomonadota; class Gammaproteobacteria; order Vibrionales; family Vibrionaceae; genus Vibrio; species Vibrio alfacsensis. The sequence goes on along the minus strand of NZ_CP032094.1, from coordinate 82,922 downwards.
TTTCTTTAGCAAGGTTAACGAATATACCAATGTAAGGATCACGTTCTTTGAAATCTTCTGGCATACGCTCGATGATGCGTGGAACCGCAGCGAGCATCCAACCAAGGCCACGTGACCAGAAAACTTTCTCGCCATTCGCTTCACGGAATTCAGCACCACCTTCACCAAACTCATCACGATACTTTTGACCTAATTCTGTAGGCATGTATCGATAGTCACGGTAGTACAATCCAGTTTCTGAGTCGAATAAGTGGTTAACTGAATCCCAGAAAGCCGTGTTCATGTAATCAACGTACTTGTTATCACCGGTAACTTTCGACAAAGAAGCAAACGCAGACGGAGCCATGAATAGAGAGTCTACCCACCACCAATCTTTGTGGCCTTCTTTTGGTTCATTGACCATGATATCAAATGCTTTGATTGTTGCTTCTAATGCTTCTGGAATGTTTACAACTGGATAAACGTCTAGATAAGCATTAGCACAAACATGATCGTCTGCGAAACGAGGGAATGACCCCGTGCGGAAACCCGTGTGTAGTGCATAATTCATTACACCATCTAGATATTCACTGTCATCCGTTGCTAACCAAGCCGCAGAAACACATGACCAAAATACACCACGTTCCCAGTCAGTATCTTTAATGAATCGAGTGGCACCGCTGCGACGAATAACAGAGCGAGTCTGATTGTCACGTTGATACTGGTACACTCGTTTCATTTGAGTTAGTACATGTTCTTTCGTAAACATAAGTTACCTTATTAACGAGCTAACCAACCGCCATCAACGGCTAGCGTGTAACCCGTTACGTAGTTAGACGCTTCAGAGGCTAGGAAAGTGATAGGACCTTGCATATCTTCTGGTCGACCCCAACGGCCTGCTGGAATACGGTCTAAGATTGCTTTATTGCGTTCTTCATCAGCACGCAGTGCTTCTGTGTTGTTAGTTGCCATGTAACCAGGGGCAATCGCGTTGACTTGAATGTTGTGACCTGATAGCTCGGTTGCTAATGCACGGGTGATGCCCATTACCGCAGACTTAGATGCTGTGTAAGAGATTACACGAATACCGCCTTGGAAAGACAACATAGAAGCGATGTTGATGATCTTACCGCCAGACTGCTGTGCGATAAAGTGTTTCGCAACCGCTTGAGACAAGAATACGACCGCTTTTTGGTTGATTGCGATTACGTCATCCCAGTTCTCTTCAGAGAAGTCCAGTAAGTCTTCGCGACGGATGATGCCTGCGTTGTTTACAAGAATGTCTACACGGCCCATCTTCTCAACAGCTTGATCTACAAGTTCAGTCAACGCTTGTTTGTTAGAGTTAGCGATCAGGTTCGCATTGATGTATTCAAAGCGACGACCTACAGATTCAACCATTTCTTTCGTCTCAGGTGCATCAACGTAACCAATACCTAGAACGTCAGCTCCTGCTTTTGCAAGACCTACCGCCATACCTTGACCAAGACCTGTATCACACCCTGTAACGATAGCAACTTTGCCACTTAGATCGAACATGTTCATATTTAATACCCTTTAGAGTGGGTCCCGTACCGAAGTATCGAGGAGTTCCAGTACAGGACCCGAAAATAGATTTAAGTAAAAGAAAGCTTTTATTTGATGTCAGACATTGCAACGTGGTCCATATCATCGAATGTTTGGTTTTCACCACACATTGACCAAATGAACGAGTACGCCGCAGTCCCTACGCCTGAATGGATAGACCAAGATGGTGAAATAACACACTGTTTCTCGCGCATCACAATATGACGAGTTTCCGTTGGTTCACCCATCATATGGAATACGACTGAGTCTTGAGGCATGTCGAAGTACATGTAAACTTCCATACGGCGTTCATGTGTGTGACATGGCATCGTGTTCCATAGCGAGCCGTCGTGCAATTGCGTTAGACCCATGGTCAATTGACATGTTGGTAAAACCGCAGGCACGATGTACTTATTGATAGTGCGAACGTTACAGTTTTCTTGAGAACCTAGAGTAACGATATCGGCTTCTACCTCGGTAATCTTACGAGTCGGGTAAGTTTGGTGCGCTGGCGTTGAGTTAACGTAGAATTGTGCAGGGTTTGCCGCGTCTACAGATTCAAACTTAACTTCTTTTGCTCCCATACCGATATATAGAGCTTCACGATTAGAAATTTCGTAAACTTGACCATCTACGGTAACCTTACCGGCTTGACCGATGTTAATCAGACCAAGCTCACGGCGCTGTAGAAAGAACTCAACACCTAACTCTTTACCGGCCGCTAGCTCAAGAGCATCTGTCGTCGGTACTACACCACCGAAGATGATACGGTCAATGTGAGAGTAAGTGAGCTTAATTTCGCCTTCAACGAATGCTGATTCAACTAGAAATTGTTCGCGTAGACCGTCAGTATCTAGTTTTTTAGCGTGTTCGCTATGAATTGGTTGACGAATTTCCATTATGAAACCTCTTTAATCGTTTTGCTATCGTACGCCCAAGAACCTTTAATCATGGTCATTGTGACGTTAAAGTCTTTATCAAGAATTGCGAAACTTGCTTCTTTGCCGATCTCAATAGAACCTAATCGATCGTCGATACCTAGGTATGTTGCAGGAACAATCGATGCCATTTGCATTGCTTCCCATTCCGGTACACCCGCTTCACGAATCATGTTTCTAACGGCTTGATCAAGGCTACAAGTACTGCCCGCTAATGAACCGTCATCAGTCATCGCTTTTCCGGCGTTTACTTTAATTGTCTGAGCACCTAGCACGTAATCACCATCAGGCATACCACCGGCTCTCATACAATCTGTAATCAATGCAATTTTTTGGTAACCTTTCATTCGGTAAGCTAAATTCATCATTACCGGGTGCACGTGAACGCAATCAGCGATGAGTTCTGCTAGCATGTCATGGTACAAAACCGCACCGGTACATCCTGCTTCTCGATGATGAAGACCTAACATTCCATTAAACAAATGAACACCACAATCAGCACCATGCTTATGAGCTTGAGTCACTTGATCGAATGTCGCACTCGTATGCGCTACAGAAACTTTAATCTTGTTTTCAACTAACCAATCGATGATTTCTAACGAACCATCATATTCTGGCGCTAAAGCGACACGTAAGAGTGTGCCATCAGCCGCAGCATCCATGACTTCGAGTTCATTCACCGTTGCAGCTTTTAAGAAACTCGTTGGATGTGACCCTCGGAATTTCTCAGTAAAGTAAGGCCCCTCTAAAAAAGAGCCCACCAACTCTGCGCCTTTCGGAGCATCTGGATTGCGAATGAATTCTTTTACACAACTTAATGCATTTAAAATGTCATCCATAGGTGCTGTAACCGTCGTACCACACCAAGCAATAACACCTGTTTCTGGCAATGCATAACTGATCGTTTTTAATGCCTCATGTGTCGCATCCATTACGTCAGAGCCCGCTCTTCCGTGAATATGAATATCAACAAAACCGGCAACCAGTGACTGATCTTTTAAGTTGTATACGGTGTTGCAGTTGTCTGGAACGTGATTGCAAATATCTACAATTTTATCGTGTTCCACTATCACGGCATGATCGTATTTAATACCGTGCGGAGTAAAAACTTTGTCCGCTAATAACGCAAAGCGCATATTACAAACCGTCTTCGTCGTCGTGAGATTGTGCTGTGATAGCTTTTAGTTCTTCACGCATATTTTTCATTGTAGAACCGCCAATCTCAGTAAGAGTTTCAGCCAGTTCCTCTAGAGTACAACCATCACGCTCAAAGGCTGCGTTAGCAATCATCGCGAGGTTAACACCAGCAAGTAGTTCAACATTTGGAGTGTCAAGCATGATGCTCATTGCACGATTACAAGGAGAACCACCCACAAGATCAGTTAGGAATAGAACACCGTCACCAGTATTAATTTCTGCAACTGCTTCGCGCATTTTTGCTTCTAGGTCATCCGTAGACATTGACTCTAAGAAGTCGATAAACACAAATTGCTCTTGCTCACCTGCGATGGCTTTAGCTGCTGACTGCATGCCAGTTGCAAAATTCAAATGGCCTGAAACGATAATGCCGATCATGATATTTCCTCGATTACTTATGGGTTAAAGTATTGAATTTTGGACCTTATCCAAGGCTCAAAAGTTAATACTTTGGGGAGCGGTTAGGCGTTCCGCTCCCCGAAGTGATTAGATAATTCCTAGGTAGTGACCCACTACGCCAAAAATCAGAGTACCGAAAATCAGTACAGGTGGTTTTGCAAAGAAACCTTTACCTTTCACCATTTTGAACATGAAGAACACGAGGGCTAGAGGTAATAAATTAGGCATAATTTTGTCGAATAAGTCCGCTTGTAGACTCACGACTTTTCCACCCATTTCAAGCTCTAAGGTCGTATTTACTTTGATAAACGTTGCCGTCAATGCACCGATTACAAATAGACCCATGATATTCGCGGCCCGAGCTAACTTCTCCGTAACCCCAGACATAGCGCTCATTGCTTTCGCGCCAGCGTTGTAACCTAGGAACATCAATCCAAAGTAAGCAAGGAAATGTGGAATTTGGTAAAGAACAAAGAACACAAATGGGCCAGCAATAGAGCCATCGATAGCGATTGCGGCACCAAGTGCCAGTGTTAACGGCATAAGTGTCATGTGATCTAATGCGTCACCAATACCGCCTAAAGGGCCAAGGCCTGCCACTTTCACCGCATTAATCGTGCTTGGTTTTTCTTTGTTCTCTTCCATCGCTACAGACAAACCTAATAGGAATGTGAATAGCTTTGGAGATGAATTAAAGAACTGTAAGTGGTTCTTCAATGAAGTTGCGTAGTCACGTTTGTTATTGCCGTGAATCTTCTTCAATGCTGGAACCATTGAATAAGCGTAACCACCAGCCTGCATACGTTCAAAGTTGAAGTTACCTTCCATGAAAAGGCCACGGAATGCACACTTGATTAGATCGCGCTTAGTGATAACTTTACGAACTTCAGTATCTTGATAAGCATCGATACCGTCCGTTAGAACTTCACCTTTGATATCTTCTTTTGGAAGAACTGCCGTATTAGATACCGTCGTCATCGTAATTCTCACTCTGAACATTGTTGTTAGTTGATACAGCGGCTTGTTGAGTACCTGTCATGAAGTAATAAAGAACAGCTGCTGAACCACCAAGAATTGCTACTGCCATGATTGGTAGTTGTAGGTATGTAGTCATCACGAAGCCAATGAAGAACACACCGGCCATTTCTTTATTCCACATAACTTTAAGTAGCATTGCGAAACCGATAGCAGGAACCATCTTCGCACCAATACCTAACCCCTCAAGAAGCATCTTAGGCGCGTTTTCATCGATCCACTGTGCTGCGTGTTCGCCAAAGTAAACCGTAATAAAACCAACTACTGCATAGAGAGTTGCACGTGCAGTCATGATGCCAACTAAAAGCCCATCGATAGTTCTCGAATCACCTCGATCGGCAGCATCATCTGCTTTACCCATTGCGAAAGAAGACATAGCAAAGAAGCCGATGATAAGCATCTGCATTAGAACTGCGATAGGCATACCTACACCCATTGCAATTTCTGGACTTTGGTTAGTCATGATGGCAAATGCAACAGCGGCAATCGTACCCATTGTTACATCTGGCGGCTGTGCGCCCGCATTAGGCACTAGACCTAACCACGCAAGTTCTAGAACCGCACCTGTCATAAGACCTAATTGAAGGTCACCCATGATCAGTCCGATTACCGGACCTGTAATAAGTGGACGGTGGATGTTTAGTGCTACGTCGTATTTGTCGATACCACACAAGAACGCCCACAAAGCCACTAAACTAGCTTCAAATAACATTGTTCAATCCTTAAAATATGGGCGGGACCGCTCCCGCCCAGATTAATCAATTAAGCTGATTGTTTAGCAAGTTCCAATACTTCTACTGGATCTTGGTCAGGAGTGTTTTGAACGGTAGAAACAACACCTTTAGCTGCAATACGTTCAAATGCTGAAATATCTCTTGAGTCGACAGATACCGTTTTAGCGATTTGTGTCTTACCATCGTGGAAGTGCATGTTTCCAACGTTTACTTGCTTAATTGGCACACCACCTTCGATCAGACGCGCAACGTCAGTAGGGTTAGAACATACAATGAAAATCTTTTGTTCTGGTTTCGCTTTGTCGATGATTGCACATAGCTTGTCTACTGAGTAAAAAGATGTCTTGAATTCACCGCCAGCTGATGCTCTCATTGCCGCTTGAGCAAATTCAGAAGTAGGACCTTCTGCTACTTCATCGTTACACACAATACATGTGTTAGCACCAGAAGCTGGCATCCATGTAATTTTCACTTGACCGTGTAATAGACGCTCGTCGATACGACACCAAACGATATTTGCCGCCATGTTAATTTCCTCGATTTAATTAAATTACTTTTCAAATTGGTGCAGAGTTACGCCTTGCACAACGCGGTTTACTTCACCTGTTGGGCATGGGTTATCCGGAGTATTGTTTAATGCTAGCGAGTTCAGGAATGAATAAACTTGTGCAATGATTAGGTATGGGAAAACCAACTCGATGTCAGATGCATTTTCCATTGAGTCAATTAGGATGTAATCACCGTCTGTAACGACATCATCAATTCGACCCGCAACTGCAACCACTTGTTGAGCGATACCATCGCGACGTAATTCTTTAGTAAATCCAAATCGTACTTGCGTGTGTATTCATCGTTTGAAATGAAAACAACAATCAGAGTTTCATTGTTTACGATTGACTTCGGTCCGTGACGGAAACCTAATGGTGAATCGTACATTGCCACTACTTTGCCAGCTGTCAGTTCTAGCAATTTAAGGGCAGATTCTTGTGCAAGACCTTGAAAACCACCGGAACCTAGGTAAATGACGCGCTTCGCATTTTGTTCAACCATTTTACCCAGCGTAGGAACGATTTCTTTGAGTAATGTCTCAGATTGCTTGCAAACATTTTCGAATTCTTTCGAATATTCGTTTTTGTGAGCTAGCAAAGAAAATGCAGCAACCATCATTGACGAGAACGAAGAAGTCATTGCGAACGACTGGTCATTAGTCTCTGCAGGCATAAGAATAGCAAGGGATTTAGCGTCTTCTTTACAGCGTTGGAACAGTTTCCCTTCTTCGTTACATGTCACTACCAAGTGATAACATTCACCTAGAATTTGTGATGCAAGTTCAACTGCGTGCACAGATTCAGGAGAGTTACCAGAGCGAGCGAAAGAAACCAAAAGTGTCGGAATGTTTTCTGCTAGGTATTGGTATGGGTTAGACACTAAATCTGTCGTTGCGATCGCTTCCACTCGACGGTCTAAAACCTTAGATAAAATTGGTGCTAAAGTTTTACCTGCAAACGCAGATGTACCTGCACCCGTCATCACGATACGAAGGTTTTCTTTTGCGTATAGTGGCTCTAGAAAATCAGCAGCCGTTGCACGATTGGTTTCCGCAATTGAAAGTGTTTGTTTCCAACAATTCGGTTGTTGTTCGATTTCTTTTGCAGTCCAGAAACCTTTTTGAGTTTCTAGGTCAGCAATTTCAAAACCTAAATGCATTTTTGTTACCTCGATTTAATTAAAACTTACAAGCACGCGCATAAACTTCTAGCACGTTCTTTTGAATACGATTGATGATGAAGTCTTTTGGATGGTTTTGAATTTCGCCGTTACGGATAGCTTCATATGCTTCTGGTAGATACTGACTCACCAATGGAAGTGGCATTTTGTTTTCTAAGTTATTCAGTAGCTTATCAATTGATGCTTGGATGGTTTGATCCGCCCAGTAGTAACGGATTCGATCCGAGAATGAGTACGAACGTGCGTATTTTTGGTCTGTCTTTGTACCTTGATAGTACTTAGCCCAATTTGATGGGTTAGCAAGCATCACCGATTCGATTACATCGCGCAGATTAGAACGTTCTTCTTGAGGAATAATCTCGTTTTCGATTGCGCATAAGCCGTATAGCGCCTCACGCATTTCAAACGTAAGTTGTGGACCAACTTTTAGAATGGCAAAGTGATCACGAACTAAAAGTGAGTAGTTTTCGGTTGCTTGGTAATCGGTTGAGTGAGCTTCGAAAATCATGTTTTCATGCTCATCAACAACTTTAGACAATTCAGCTGCTGGTTCTGGTTTGTAATCGATAACCGATGAGTGATCGAATTCAACCGCTGGTTGAACAACAAGACCAACAACACGATCCCAACAGCCAATAACGCCTGCTTTTTCGAACGCATCTTTGTGAGCTTGAATGGTCTTTCTAGCGGATTCTGGCGATGTCGGTTTGATATCGTGCAGATCCTCTGATTCGCCGCCAGGAACCGGAACCTCTGTACCAACGACATAGGTCAATCGTTCAGCAGAACCAAAGTGTTTAATCGCCGTGTCTTCTGCGATTTTTGCTAAACGTGCCGCACGTTCTGCCACTACTTCGTCAGTTAGAGGGATTGGGTCGTCCGAACAAGAGTAAGAACAGTCTAAGTGAATCTTTGTAAAACCTGCAGCTACGTACTCTTCAATGAGAACGTCCGCTTTTAGCATCGCTTCTTCAGCAGTTTCATTCTGCCAACGGTTAACGCCTAAGTGGTCACCGCCTAGAATTAGCTTAGTCGTGTCAAACTCATTTTGTTCAGCAAGACCAAGAACAAAGTCACGGAAATCGGATGGACGCATACCCGTGTAACCACCGTACTGATCTACTTGGTTACTTGTCGATTCAATTAATAGAGGGGAATTGTCTTTTTTAGCTTGTTTGATTGCAGCTTCAAGAACATAAGGGTGTGCTGAACAAACAGAGTAAATACCATTTTGGTTACCCTGCTTGTGCTGTTGTACGATTTCTAAAAGTGTCATGTTAACTCCACAGAATGCTAAATACTATGGAGTTAACTTGGGTCCCGAAAGTTAGTTTTCTCTTTCGACAATAATAACTTCAACACCCATCAATCGTAGTTTTTCTACGTAATCTTCTGGTATACCTGAGTCAGTTACCAGTGTATGGATGGATCCAAAATCTCGGATCATATGACAGCTACGTTTGCCGAATTTACTAGAGTCCACGACTGCGATAATCGTCTCTGAGATTTCACACATCAATCGGTTCAGCGATGCTTCACTTTCATTATATGTCGTAATGCCAGAACGTATATCAAAGCCATCAACACCTAAGAAAACTTTATCAAATCTATGATTCCTTAAGCCCTGTTCAGCCTGAGAACCAGAGAAAGACATTGCGTTCTTTCGAAGTACCCCGCCAGTTGTTAACACTTCAACACCTGACTTACTAGATAGCTCCATAGCAACATCTAGACCGTTGGTCATCACCACTACATTCTCGATTGTTTTTAAGCCACGAGCGATTTCTAATGTAGTCGTACCAGAGTCCAGAATTACCGTGTCGCCATTCTTTATCAATCTCGATGCTGCCTGACCTAAAAGAGATTTTAAACTTGCGTTGTGTCTTCTCTTCTCTTGGACTGACAGTTCAGCAATTAAACCCGTATTCGGAATTGCTGCACCATGAGACCTTACGATGTAACCGTTAGATTCCAAAAAGGTTAAATCGCTTCGAATGGTAACGTTGGAGACGTTAAATATGCTAGCCAAATCCTCGACCCTAGCCTTCCCTTCTCGGTTGACGATTTCGACGATTTCATTGCGCCGTTCGACTGCTGTTTTCATTATGTCTCCCAACCAAACTTTCGCTTGGTTTCGCTTAGATTACTGTTTACTTTCCAAGAAACAATACGAAAGATTGAATCTTGAGATCTCTTTCACATACTTTCGCATTTTCACTTTCGCTTTAATCATATATCAGATAAAACGAAAGCGAATACCCAGAAAGTATAGTATCACGTTGTTGATTTACTGAAACAAACTATCTTCATGATATCAACAGTAAATTCAATAATATAAGATTTCACTCTCAATTTTGCTTTCATTATTGTTTTATTGACTATTTTTGACTTTCTTTGTGATCTGACACTTAGTTCAAAATCTTTTGAAAGGTTACGATACCGCGACATGAAAGCTCCCAACATAAGAAAGTAAAAGTAAAAATAAAACTTTCGTTTGTCTTATCTTTTAAAAGGAAACCATATGTCTGTTTCACGTCGTGACATTCTGAAAGGTCTCGCCGCCGGTGGTATTGCAGCAACAACAGCTGCATGTGCACCGTCTTACCTTGCTGCACCTGGTACTAAAAGCGAATCCAATGACAAATCAGAGTCGCCTAAGAAACCTAACCTTTTGATTGTCTTCCCTGATGAGTTCCGTGCTCACTCACTACAATTTATGGGACAAGATCCGTCTGTAACACCAAACCTTAACCGCTTTGCAAAAGAAGGGGTCGTCTTAGACCAAGCCGTTTCTAACTTCCCTTTATGTACTCCATTCCGTGGCATGTTCATGACTGGCCAGTATCCATACCGAAATGGGATCCATGGTAATTGTCACACACCAGAGGAAGGCTTCTTTGGCGGGAGCGATTTCGGTATTGAACTGAAAGAAGATGCGGTTTGTTGGTCAGATGTACTTAAAGAGCAAGGTTACTCTTTGGGTTACCTAGGTAAATGGCACTTGGACTGCCCTCAGGCACCGTTTGTTCCAAGTTACAATAACCCTATGGAAAACAGATACTGGAACGATTGGACTCCGCCACATAAACGTCATGGCTTCGATTGGTGGTACTCTTACGGTACTTACGATCTACACATGAACCCGATTTACTGGACGAACGAAACGCCACGTGAAGCACCATTGAAAATTGCTCAATGGTCACCAGAACACGAAGCCGATATGGCGATTAAATACCTTCGAAATGAAGGGAACAAATTCCGCGATAACGACAAACCATTTGCACTTGTTGTATCGATGAACCCACCTCACTCACCTTACGATCAAATTCCTCAGAAATACTTAGATCGTGTAACGCAAACATCTGAAGAGCTTAACACGCGTCCGAGTGTTGTTTGGGACAAAGAGTATATGGACGGCTACGGGCCGAAATACTTCCGTGAATACATGGCGATGATTAATGGTGTCGACGAACAATTTGGCCGCATCATTGATGAACTTGACCGCCTAGGTCTTGATGAAGACACACTGGTTGTATTCTTCTCTGATCATGGCTGTTGTTTAGGTGCGCATGGCGAACCAACGAAAAACGTAATTTACGATGAAGCCGTCCGTATTCCTATGATGTTCCGTTGGAAAGGAAAACTTCAATCACGTCAAGATGACCTATTGTTTTCCGCGCCAGATATCTACCCAACTCTATTAGGTTTGATGGGCATGGGCGATGCCATTCCAGATACGGTAGAGGGGACGAACTTTGCTAAGACCATCATGACAGGTGAAGGCGATACTCGCCCGACCTCTCAGTTCTACACTAAGCCGCCATACGGCGCCGTTTCTTATGGCGTTCGTGGTGTGCGAACCGATCAATACACGCTATCGATTGTTCGTAAAGTAGGTAAACCTCTTCAATTTACGCTATTTGATAACGTCAATGACCCTTATCAAATGAAAAACATAGCGAAAGGTAACGAAGCTATTATTCAAACGCTGATCACTGAAGAACTCGCGCACTGGTTAGAAGTGACTGGCGACCCGTGGCGACCAACAGAAGTTCCTGAATCTGTACTTAAAGCATACACCTAAGAGATATCCATGAAACTTAAACTAAGTTTGTTAGCTGCGGCATTAGGGTTTTCAATGTCGGCATTAGCTAATCCAAATGAAATAATCAAAGAATTTGATTTGATTCATAGTGATTCATTTTCCTCTAATTTAGACAAATGGGTCATCGAAAAAACAAACGCAACCGTTCAAATTAAAGATGGTGAACTGTTTATCGATGATGCGGCAGGCACAACCGTTTGGTTTAAAGATGATATCGGTACGCCTAGCGTCATCGAATTCAATGGTGCCGTTGTCGTTGAGGGCGGCCCAAACGATCGTGGTACCGATCTTAACTGGTTCTGGATGGCTCAAGATACAAGCAACCCGAATGACTTCTTCGCTCGTTCTGAATGGCGCGAAGGTGACATGCGCAAATACGATCCAATGCGTCTGTATTACATTGGTTACGGGGCGAATGAAAATAGCACAACTCGTTTTCGTCGTTATGCAGGCGATGGTTTGCGCCCTCTTCTACCTGAATATGATGTTTCAGATAAGAAGTTCATGAACGTCCCTAACGTAATGACAAATATCAAAATCGTAAACTTGGAAGATAAAATCGAAGTTTACGCAAATGATAACAAGCTATACGAAATAAAAGATAATGAACCATTCAAATCAGGAAAATTTGGCTTCCGCACTTGGAAAAGTCATTTAAAACTGGATGACTTTAAGGTCTACGCACCTAAAAATAATCAATTCAATATCTAAAAGGCAACATCATTTTGATGTTGCCTTTTTTCATTTCCAAAAACCATAACTTTCGTTTTTGACATAGATCTCGATTCTGAAAACTAAATAGGTTTATTTTTGTTTCGTGATTGCATCCACGAAAGAAATCGAAGATCAACAGTAAAATAACGACAGAAAATTTGAGCTCGCAACCAATGTGGGAATTCTTGGAGTTAATATTAGAAATGAAAGAAAAGGTTTGTTCGAAAGCCGTTAGAAATGCGCTTATCGCAGGGTTAGTAATGGCCCCTGTAGCAGGCAACGCTTCTGTTATCGGCGACACATGGGAAGCTTTTACTAAAAACGATAAAATTACTATCGCAACGGTAAACTACCTAAAATCTACCGAAGATTACGTTAAAACCAAAGATAAGTCTGGTAAAACATATGAAGAATTTGCTTACCAAACTGAATGGGGTCAAAACGTCGGTGTCTTCTACAACTCAGGAATGGTCCCTGTCTACGGAAAGAAAGTACGTGCACGCCTGAACGTTGGCTACAGCCATATGTTCAAACTCCTTGATGATTACACTGGTGGTGTACACAACTGGAACGCTGGCCAAAAAATCTTTAAGAGCAAAGACTGTTTCCAATCAGGCACGCAATACAAATGTGCGGATACAGAAGGTTTCGGTAAGGTTCCAGTAGCAAGTGCCACCATTGGTTGGGGCAAAGGTAACATGGAAATCGGCCGCGGTTTCTTTAACGCGGGTATGATTACAACGTCGAACCCTGACGACGCGACAATGTCGAGTTACGAAGGTGTGATGTTCAAAAACCTATTTACCAATGACTACGGTCGTACCGTTGTTGACGGTGCGCTAGTAAATGGTTTCATGGCGGGTAACGAAGACGAAATGGGCAGCTTAACTGGCGGCTCTAACTACTACGATACTGACCCACTAGAATACGACTACCTATACACCGCACGTGTACGCCATAACTTTGACAAAGCGAGTGTTTCTTTCGGTTACGGTGAAGCATCTGATTACTTACGTCGTTTCTATACGGATGCTTGGTATCGTCATGACATCGATGCACAAACATTCCTGCGTTCTAACTTCCAATACTACTACAACCGCTCAGCGGGTCACCTATGGGAAGAGGACGTAGAAAAGGGGATGGCGGCATTTGATGAATACGCCTCTATCCTAAGTTACGACTTTACACTCCGCCGTGATGCCGTTGCCGTTATGTACGGTTACTCAACCGTATCTGCGCCAAACAGTGTACGCGACGACAAATACGGTTCGTTCTCATACGGTTTCGGTAATGCGAAAGGTTACCTAAAACTTCCGACGACTGGTGGTTACCATGGTTTCCGTGGTGATGGCACCGATGCTCACGTGATCGCTCTACAATACGATCTGCGCCATTTTGGTCTTCAAGATTTGGTTCTTGCCTACCGCTACCACTGGGCAGAGCGCCCAACACTGTCTAAACACACCGACTATGACCACTTCGTTATGGGCAGTGCTGAAGAACACGTAGTAGAAATCAAATACGAACCTAAAGCAGGTCCTCTAAAAGGCTTCTACACAAACTTTAAACAATCTTTCTTCCGCCCGGATGCAGATTACGCACAACTTGAAGCAACCGATCCGTCATACAAAGCGGATAACACGGCCATTAAGTTTACATTGGGCTACAGCTTCCAACTGTAACCAATACGAGGCTAGTCTCGGCTAGCCTCAGTTTATTTTCCACTAGAAATTCACAAGACAATCAAGTGAAAAGCAAACTATTAGCTTTGTTGATTGCGTTTAATTCAATTGAGAAACATAAGATGACATATAAACATAAGACATTAGCAGTTGTTATCGCATCAGTTCTTGCGGGCTGTAATGCAGAAGACAATACAACTATCGGAAACGGTGGTTCAAATACATATGCTCCAACAGCGGATCCAGTAAAAACCCCTGCCCTTTACGTAGGTGATATTGTAGAAGGTATATACCACTTCACTGACGCTAACATCCCACCTCGAGCGGAAGGCAAAACTGAGTTTTCTTGGAAGCTTGAAGGCACTCCTATCGCTGCTACCCGAACTCTAGAAGTTAAATCAGATTACCTAGGTAAAAACATGGAGTTCTGTGTTACTCCTGTTTCAGAGGGCGCGGTTAATACCCGAGGTAAAGAAGACTGTTCGGAACCTACCCCTGTTTTAGATTCACTAGGAACGAAGCCTACTGTAGAGAATGTCGAGTTCTCATCTCTTGAGGCTCCTGTAGTCGGTACGGAATATGATATCGAGTGGATCTACGAACACGCTGAAGGCATCGAAGAGGGTAAGTCTATCGTTAGCTGGTATCATGGCGAAGAACTGCTCGAAGAGACAGTTAAAAATGACGGTAGCTCTTCTTCTACTATCGTGTTTAATGCCGTTGATGGTGACAAAATCCTAGAAGGAAAGTCGTTTACTGCATGTGTTCAAGCACATACTGACTCAGATCCTGTTCTATCTTCAATTGTAGATGCAGACAAACACTGTATCGAAACATTGCCACTTCAAGCTAAAGTTGGTTCTGCTCCTGAAGCATCGAGCACTCCAACAATTGAAGGCCAGCCATTTGTCGGCGCAACGTTGAGCATTGCAGATAACTATCTAGATGTAGATGGTGATAAAGCTGCGACACACGAATATAAGTGGTTTAGTGGCGAAACTGAAGTAGCAACAACCTCAACATACCAACCAGTAGAAGCAGATAAAGGCAATTTTATCCGTGCCGAAATCAAGCTATGTGCTGAAACTGGTTCGCCGAAGTGTTCAGCGGAATTCATAAAGGTTACACCTATGGATACTCCGATTGGCGTAAGTTCAGAAGAAGCCCCTACGGCATCAAACCTGAATTTCACTATTACGTCTAGTGACGAATATCCAGTCGTAGGCGCAACTCTACGTGGGGTGTTTAAGTTTGAGCACCCGAGCGCGACCGAAGGTGAATCAACTTCTGCATGGAAGATCGTTGGCGAAACAGACAACCTAGTAACTTGCGATACCAATGCACATAATTGTGACGTTACTATTAAAGCAGAACACCTTGGTAAAGAACTGGATTTTTGTGCTATTCCTGTGACTGAAATGGGCAAGCCTGCTGATAAAGCGTACTGTCTATCCGATTCGGACAATGCGGTTACCCCTGCTGGTGTAGTAATCACTGGTTCTATGGAGTACGGTAAGACGCTAACCGCTAACGCAGTTGGCTTTGGTAACCTAACTGCTGAAGATGGTTACTGGACAATGGATACTTCCATTCCAACTGATTCGATCAGCAACGCAAACCAAATTAAAGTTGGCGACGGTAGTACATACCGCATCGGCGTCCAGCACCTAGCATCTGATATTCATGTTGATCTTGTGTACAAAGATCCAAAGGGTAAGTCCGATGCAATTCACAACATCGAACCTGATGGCATCGTAACAGATAACGATTGGATCGCAGGATCGCACGACAAATCTCAAGATGCACGTAACTTTATCGGTAAAGAAGTTTTCTTCTGTCTAGAAGACGACAACTGTTTCGAAGTGTCGAAATCAGATGCTGTTGGCGGGCTTTACTATGACCAAACTAATGCTGAAGTTCGTGGCGTTGAGCCAGTTCGCTTTGTTGAAATGACGGCGTCTAAGTTCCACCGTCCTCTGACTGTAGCTGAAACTATTCACAAAGGCGCTCTAGGTGTCACAGCTGACTACCCAGAAGCAGTGCACTCTATCAATATCAACGGGATCGATTGGGCACTTTCTAAATTCAGCGAAAAGAATGTGGTTGCGGCATGTCGTAACCTAAGCGCAGATACACAGTGGTTTGTTCCAGTTGCTTACAAAAACGACAACAACCTAGCAGGCAACGAAGATATGCCAGTATCGCTTGAAGCCGACCTTATCCAACACGTTGCTGATAAACGTGTGTCTACCCACAACTCAGCTATCAATTCTTTAATGAGTCCTTACTACGGCTGGGTAGTTGGTAACTCAATAGCTGACGATGGTACTAAGATCCAATACGGTTCCGCTTCTACTAAAAACACAAACAACGAAAACTACGCAACGCGTATGTACGGTCGTGGTCTGTCGCATGACGGTAAACAATTCAACAACGCAGTTAACGCGAAGAACGTAGACGATCTACCTATTTTCATATCGTGCCAATCTGTGAAATAGATTAAACTCACCTATACCTCAACAAGGTTACCAATTGAAATCATGCCAGTCAGTTAAGCTGACTGGCATTCTTTTTATTAAGGTATTTCTTTGCCTTTAGTTTTATTGTTCTCGCATAGAGCCGCTCTTTTCGTTTAATAGGTAAGGCATTGTATACATGCCTCTAGTTTATTATTCTCAATGTAAACTCTTTATTCAGCAGTGAAGACTTAATTTGCCGAAATCCCACTTCGATTTCCCCATCTATAACTGAAGAGCTCTGCGATTTCCGCTGACAGATAGCGACAATAGTCATTCATCGAGGTCAAAATACGAGTTTTTACCTTTGATTGTTTTCTTTATCAGGAGAATTTCAGTGATTTTAAGATAGTAAAGGGACTTATTTCTAGTCTAAGGCGTTAATTTCAACAATCCTGTCATTACAACTCGGCTTATTGACTTCCGTAAACCAAAGTCTTTTATTACCTTTATTTAGCCAGCATTGAAGAAAGCCAAGAAAGTAGAACTCTGTGTTGAACATTATGAGCCTGTTGTCTGGTGTTGTTTCAACCAATTGAAACGCATAACGGCTTTCCTTGGTATGCGGAGTTCTTCATTCCACAAGTACTGGCCTTAGTGGAATACTTCTTTCATTATATCAGCCCCAAGCCGTTACACTTTAACGATAGCACTCCATTCAGCCCAACCAAACTTCGTTTCCCTGACAACGTTAATTGCACTTTGTAGACAATTGGCCACAGAGACTCTTGTCGATATAACGACTAGCAACGACTGTAGTGGTCAACAATTTCCGGACAGTAAATTAGTTCTAATTTCTACTTCAGCTGGGGCGATACCACCATTGTATGAATGAGGTCGTTGCCAGTTGTAGTAATTCATCAGATAGAAGCTGATATCTTTCATCGCTTCATTTATGGATCTGTAGCCTGTCGAAGGGATCCATTCAGACTTTAGACTTCTGAATACACGCTCCATAGGAGCGTTATCCCAGCAGTTCCCACGTCGACTCATGCTCTGACTCATCTGGTAACGCCAGATATATTGTCTGAACTGTCGACTCCCATATTGACTACCTTGGTCAGAATGGAACATAACCCCATTAGGCTGTCCTCTCTGTTCATAAGCCATAGTTAGAGCTTTACTGGCTAAGACTGCATCTGGCTTTTCTGATAATGCCCAGCCAATGACTCGACGGCTATATAAGTCAATCACAACAGCAAGATAAGACCAGCGATTACCAGTCCAAATATAAGTGATGTCACCACACCAAACTTGGTTTGGATACTTTACATTGAACTCTCGACTTAAATGATTAGGGATATCTAGCCGCTCAGTTGCTGCTTTTATATTGGTGTGAGCTTGGTTGTTTACTCACGAGGCTCAGCTCTTTCATAAGTCCTCGCACCTTGAATCGGCCAATAGCAAAGCCACGCTCTCGCATCATAGAAACGAGGCTTCTGCTTCCAGCAGAGCCTCTACTCGATTTGAACAGTTGTGCCACTTCTACTCGGAGCATTGTTCGGTGTTTACAGGGTTGTTTTGCCTTTGTTTAAACTCATAGAATGTTGATTGAGCGACACCAAAGACTGAACAAAGAATGTCTATAGAATCATGCTCCCTTAATTGGTCAATCAGCGTGTACGTTCGAGTTCGTCCGACATTAAGAGAGCTGTGGCCTTTTAGAATAGACTTCTCTCGCTCCAAACGGCTAATGCGGGCTTCAAGCTCTTGAATTTTTGCTGCTCAGGCGTCAATGCTTTAGAAGTAGGAGTTATCCCGCTACGCTCAGATTTTAACTGCTCAACCCAACGGCGTAAGACAGTTTGTCCCACATCAACAGCTCTACTCGCTTCTAAAACAGTGTAATTTTGGTCAAGCACTAAGCTTGCAGCTTCTTGCTTGAACTCTGGACTAAATGTACGACGAACTCTGGTCATAAAACACCTCTCTTGGGGTGGTAACTGTACCACCTAAAATGGTGTCCGGCTTTATTAGACCACTACAGACCGCCCTCACAGCCATAGCGATAGGGTTCCGACTTTTACAAAAGGAGACCACAATGGAAACTTCTAAACATTGGTTGATGAAGTCAGGGTAAAGAATGTTACTAAATGACCCAAATTGTTCAGTAGTATGACGTATTAGGAAACGGTATTAATTGCAAAATAAAAGGCTCTAAGTTCTTAAACTTAGAGCCTTTATAAACCACCCATAGAATCGTTTAACCGATCACTTATCTCTTAACTGTTCAGCATCACGACTAAAGGTGCTTGTCATGCTTATCTATGGTGAGTGATTAAGCTTTCTTTAAATCGACCTGAATTGGTAGGCCGTCTTTACAGATAAACGTCACCGTAGTACGAGAGCCTTTGTTCTTCAGAGAAACGCGCTCATCGCTACCATTGTATTCCCACTTACCATTTAGAGTCACCGATGTTGGGACTTCTTTAGATAGTGTGTCTTTTTCCATATTAAGGTCTGGGTTAGCGACACTGAGTTTAAGCGTCTCACCTTGCATCTGAGTCATCACGACAGAAGAAGAGCTGATTGAACGAATGAACTCGTCACCGACACGCGCGTATTTGAACGCTGTGTAACCCGTCACACCCGTTGCTTTATCTTTAACAACGTGAACGTTGCTGTCTTTCTTGATCACTTCATATGGTTTGGTATCAGAATCTTTCATAGATTCTGCGATAGCCGCCATCTTCTCAGGTGTTGCATCAAGTACCATTAAGTACTCATACTCTGCGCCACTCGGTGCTTTACCGTGCTTAATCCAAGCCGATTGGAAGTTACCTTTGGTTGGTTTACGCTGTTGGTTATCACGAGATTCTTGCTCTTGACGACGAACTTCAATTTCACCACCGTCTAAAACGTAATAACCCGTACCCATACCATCGATTAGCCATTCACCCTCTTGCAACGTCGCTTTGTATGGGAACGCTGTGATTTGCTCACCATTCACATTTAGCGAATCTGATTTTTCCGTAATACCAAGTTGGAACAACGTAGTCTCTGTCTCGTACTGGTCGCGGCTATTCGAAATATCACTACCAACAATTACGATACGGTCATCAAATGCAAACGCAGATTTTTTGAACGTAAAGCTGCCGTCATAGTGTTGAGGGAAGTTACGAGCAAACATCTCTGGCACTTCTAGTTGGAAACCAAACGCACCATACTTGTTATCAAGGTTCGTTGCACCGTTGAAACGTAGGTTATTCTGCATCATCGTCGTATGTTGACGTGCAGCGTCTAGGTATTTCCACGGCAAATTGATCGTTGTTGCACTTGGAACGCGGTTCCAGTTCCAACCTTTTTCATCGTAACCCCAAGTGTGGTCTTCACCCCACTTCTGAACTTGTACCGTTCCGTGTGACTGGTAACGACCGTATCGGTTCGCGTTGTGGTAGATTTCAGACGACCATACGTAACGGTTCCAACCTTTCATTGTAACCATGTTGTCACCCCAACGGTGAACGCCCATCGCCGCATAGTTGAATGTGTAGTTACCTTGTGGGTGTGCTTCTGGTGCGACATCAATACCGAAGATTTCTTTACCATCTTCTGTGGTTAGATCTAGAGCACGTAGATAAGCAGCTGCAAGTTCTGTATCTACCGTTGCGCCATTAGACATCGCTAACCAGAACATACCATCTGATACTTTCTTAATCGATGTTTTGAAGAATGGACGACGACCAATCACAGAAACTGATGGGTTCGGGTTGCTGTAAAGACGTGCCGACAGCAATGCTAATTTCAAGTAATCACGTGCTTCTTGTGTCAACGCAAATGGCGTTCCGTGCAACATGTATGAAACGTGCGCCGCACCGTCCATTGCAGCAAAAGAATAGCCTGGGTAGTTACCACGGTGGCGCCATGCTGTACCATCTGGACGGAAACCATCCGCATAACCCGCCGGAGTTTGCGCAAGGTTGCCAGATGCGAATTGACCGTACTTCTTAAGCAGTGCAACGCGCTTGTCTGGATCAATTTCAAGAACCAGCATGATCAAGTGAGCACGCGCTAGTGTGTTCCAGTAGTCCATGTCAGAAGATTTAGGACCAACACGCATATCAAAGCCACGCTCTTTAAATTCACGTGCAGACCATAGAAGAGAATCGAATGTCGCCTGGAACAGACCTGCTTCTTTCAATACGTCTTCCATCAAAAGTAGCGATGCATACCAACCACGGCTTGTGTAGCCCCAGTGGTGCAGTGCAACCAGAGATGCACCATCTTGGAAACCTTGGTCCAAAGCGTGCTCACTCATAAGAATGAAAGCGTCTTTAAGTTCCTGTTTAACCTGTGCATCTTGTGTTTGGTGGTATGCACGTGCAACACGTTCCATTGTTTCGCTGAATTTACGCATATCAACGTATTCATCGAATCGCGCTTTATCCGCTTCAGAGAGGTGTTTCGGATGGTACGATGTCATCTGCTTACTTGTTAAAATATGCACACCGTTAATTACGCCATCTTTCTTAGATAGGTTGTAAGATGCGACTTCAGCGAAGACTTCATCAAGCTTTTTACCTTTGATTTCATCACCAAGATGGAAATCTACTAGGTTCTTTTTAACGATCTCTGTGCCTTTGACCTCTTCTGCTGTTGCTTTTGGAAGAGTATCTGGCAAACCGTAATCAATTTCAGGAAGGGAGTGAGCCGTGGTGACAAGATCATCCGACCATTGGTAACGACTATCATCAATACCAACCATCACACGATCCACGTACATCTTACCGCCTTCAGACATGCCTTTAGGGGTGATTTTTAGCCCTTGCATCGTAGCCGCTGGGATACCTTGCATGTCACGGCTAAATGCCATACCAACGCTGCGCCAGCCTGTGAAATCCATCTTCATTGAGAAGTTACTTTGAGATGCATTACCAAATTGGAAGTGCAGCTCACCTTCACTTGGTTTTTCGTTATAAATCCATACAGAGAATGTGGTGTTAGAGCCACGACCACCTACAGCATTATAGGCTTCTTTATCCGTGTAGTATTTCCACTCTTTGTCTATTTCAAGAGTTGTGTTTGGTTCCCATTGCCACACAAGAGATTGGTCACCGTTAATGAAACGTTCTTTGGTTACGGCAATGGTTCCCTCACCGTCTAACTTCACAAATTCCGGTACCGATGATTCTTCAAAAGTTACGATTTGGTTTTGTAGTGATGGGTGAAATTGTTGGTTTACATTACCTTTCACCTTTTTAGTTGCAAACGCATTGCCAGACAACACGACCGCAATAGTAGCAGCTAAAATAGTACAATTAATGTTCATACTTTTGTTCCTTTATTGCAGGGAGATCTCCCCTGCTTATTTGATTAGGATTTCTTTAGTTTCAATTGAATTGGATCGGCACCCACAGTCGTGAATTGAACTTCGGTCATAAGACCATTTACTTTCAACTCAACGCCTTTAGGTAGCTTTTTAGTCGCATTTTTGTACACGCCATTAAGCACCAGTTTGTTTTTAACTGGTTGGAATTCATTTGATTTCCAAGAACGAGAGTAAATACTTACTTCTTGTTGAATGCCATCTTTGTACATGGATTCATCTTTACCTTGGTATAGGTTTAGATCTGGGTTAACCAATGATAGATGCAGGCGGTCTTTTTTAGATTCAGCTAAGATCATTGCAGGCTCTTCAACTTTCACAATGACGCTGTTTTCAATGTTAGTATCCGGCTCGAATACAGCGTAACCCGTAGTTTTCGAAGCGCGGTCATAAACAATATGAGCGTTATCGTCTTTCTGGATCACCGTGTACGGACTGCCTTTTTTTGCCCCCAGAGATGAAGCAAACGTCATCTGTTGTTTCACTGTTGGATTAATCAGAACCGAATATTCGTAGCTTGCGTCCTTCGGCGCTTTACCGTGGTCAATAACTGCCGTAGCAAATTTACCTCCGTTGGTTTGCTGTTCTTCTGATTGAATGATTTCTGGTTTGTTGCAGATACTTTCACATCTGAATCAGAAGAAACAAAGTACGCATTGCCATCTGGATCAATTAATTGTGTATATTTGCGTTTTGACTCAACACTCTTTTCTTCGCCTTTGTTAAAACGAAGGCCATTAACATACATCGCATCACTTGGTACACGTAACGCGTGTTGGAACAATGTTGTTTGTGTTGGGTATTCAGAAACCATTGTGTTGATGCCACTGCCTAAAGCAACAATACGGTTATCAAAGAAGAACACAGATTTATTCGCTAAGAATGTTGCATCGTACTTAGGATGAGCCTGTAAAGTCATCGCGTACATACCATTCTTACCGTTACCAACACCGCCTGCGTATGTTTGTTCGTTGAACAACATCTCTTCTAGACCACTAAAACGGTCCACATTACGAAGCTGTGCATTTAGGTCCTGCAATGGCACTTGAACAGCCGTCGTTCCCGACCAACGGTTCCAGTTAAAACCGTCATGCGAGAACGCACGTGTTTTACCATCTGCGTCCATGATCTCTACATGACCATAGTTAATGTAACGTCCATATCGGTTTGCATTCGCATAAGACTCATTACCTACTAGGTAACGCGAATAGCCACGAGCAGCAGCAACCCAATCATCACGACGTTGAATATTTAGACTTGCTAAGTTCATAGTGAAGTTACCCTCTGCTACAGAACCTGCTTTAAAGCCTTTTTTCAATAGGAACGTACGGAAATCATCGTTCTTCTCGCCTTGAGTTAAACGTAAGTACGCTGATGCCATATCAGGATCGATGGCTTTCTTACCGTCTGGAGTTCCGGCCAAGGCCATATGTTTGAAAGGTGTCGTGCCAATCAACGCATCGCCCGTTGGGTGACGACCGACAACGGACATCAATGTATAACGGTCATTACTATAAAGCTCTGTCATGACCACCGATTTCTTCACTGCTTCATGTGCTTCTTTAGTCACAGCGAAATCAGTACCGCTTAAAGCCTCGATGACTGGCGTTAATCCCTTAAGAGCCCCACGACCATATGCTGGGTAATGTTGTACGTGGTGGAAGATAGAACCGTCGTACTTGATACCACCGTTCAAGCCCTCAGTTTCTGTTAGAGAACCTGAGATCCAGTTGCTAAACTGCTGCAACCAGGCGTTACGTGTCGTTTCATTCGGCTGCATGATTACGCTGTACAGCATGCCACGTAATTGCGTATTCATGATATCAACGTTGAAAGAGGCAAGTTCTTCTTTAGGTGCATAGATGCGACCCGCAGCGGAGAACCAAGCCATCATATCGGCAACTTCTTTGATCATGTTGTTTTCTGTAAGAACATCACGTGTCAAATAGTGTGCTTCAAAGAGATTACGTAATGTGTAACCAAAGTGATGAACAGTACCAACACCACTGCCAGCTTCGTAACCTTGATTCAACCCATAACGAGTTAAATCGATATACATTTTCTCAAGCTCTTTACGATCTTTGGCTTTTAGGTCGCCTTGAAGTGCATTTGCAAGCTCAAGCATAAAATCGCCATACTCGCGCAGGTCTTTCGCCCCGAACAATAAGTCGAATTCTTCTTGATTTAACAAGCCACGATTAACACCTTTGTCCAAGAACATTTTTTGGCGGTTTGTATTATCAAGAGGTTTGCCAATGATCTCCCCCTTGTATTCTTTTAAACCGTAAGACTCATAAGTTTTTTTCAACTTATCAAGCTGTGCATCGGTATTCTTCGCTTTGCCAGATGATGCAAAGTCATGAAGTTTGGCTTTGATTTTCTCTACTTTTTCATTGTCTACACGAATTTCGTTAAGAGTCATTGTGCTCTTATCTAAAAACTCATCGTAACGTTGAAGAGAAAGCCAGTGGCGGTTTGGTGCTGTGTCAGCGTCCATGTTGATGTATGGAACAACTGCATCACGAGTCGGCCAACGTGGGTCTGCAGGGATGCTTGTCATCATTTGATCGATGTGAATAGTACCGCCCGATTTTAAACCACTTGTGTCGATGACAATTTGGTCCATGCCATTTGTTGGTGTTCCTTCCATATCACGATAAGGAACTAACAAATTACGCCAACCCGTGAAATCCATGTTGATATCAAAGTGCGCTAGAGTTTCACCTTTCTTATTGAAGTTGAAACGCATCTTTCCATCGAGCGCTTTTTCGTTGTATATCCACGTTGTGAATGTACTGATAGACTGATCCTTTTCGTTTGCAACGAAAGGCTTAAAGCCTACATCTTGAGTCAGCGTCAGTTCACTGCCTTTTTTAAAAGTCCAAACCAGAGAAGACTTACCATCACGAGTCGCAACTTTGCCAATTTTCAGCTTACTGTCGTTTGATGCTACGATTGTTTCAGGGATGCCATTTTCAAAGAAATACATTGTCCCTGTTTTGTTTGCATCAATTGGTTGTGCATAAGCAAAGGTGCCATACAAACCGACACTGATTGCCATAGCGATAGTTTTAATAGAAGTTGTCATTAGTAACTACCGATTAGAATGAGATCGTACCGCGACCGTAATAAGTTAGGGTGTCTTGGGAATCAGACCATTTGTATTGAGCACCAAGATTGAATGTCATGCTGCCATTGGTTTCCCATGCAAGATCTAACGCCGTTTCGTAGAACTTATCGTCGATTTGGTTAACCGGCATGACAAACTCTGCGCTTTCCATTGAGCGAAGCTTAACTTTTGTAGAAAGTTGATGATCCAGAACTTCAGTTTCAGCTTTGACGATACCCTGAACAGTAAATAAACCAGCATCAGTGATGAATTGGCGGGTTAAATCTAGGCCAGCGCCCACATTTAAGGTTTCATTTTCTTGGTCTGCATACTCAAGGGCAAAGACACTCGCATTAGCAATTTCTTTGTAGCCATCGACACGTACAAGTGAGTAAGAAGTATATAGAGATGGTGTCACAATAAACTCACCAACGTAAATCGGACGGTACGCATCGAAGCTTAAACCGTACATATCACTATTTGTACGTCCTTGTAGTCGGTCGTTCGTATGAGAAACATGACTATCAATAATGTGGCTACCCCAACCAATGTTCGCCGTACCTGCTAGGTACCATGATTCCGTTGAGTAAACACCGTATATTGCCGCATGATGTGAATCAATTTCTAAAGACATATCCGTTAAACGGCTGTCAGAATCTGTTGTTTGTTGAGCAACTGACAGACCAACAACTAAGTTATTAGATGCAATCCAATCATAACCGATCGCAACACCGTAAGAACTTGAGTCGTAACCATCAAATAAATTTGTACCATCACTATCTGTATGTAAAGAAGAGTCTGAACCTAAGTAACTCACCCATGCAGAAGTGCCACCAAAATCCGTCGTAATAACTTCAGATGCACGCTTACGAAGAACGTTAGTAAACGTATTTTGGGCAGTCATTGCGTTATAAATATTTGAACCACTGCGGTCAGGCGCAATGTCTCGCGCTAGACGTGCTGCATCTTCTGCACTATCTATAGAAGCGAAAGCATTTAGGATATCTTGGTTGCCGGTAGCTAGTGCGTGTTCATAGATAGTTTTTACAAAGTAAACTTCCTGAGCATCAGCTCCGCCCGCACCAGCAAGACCTGAAATGTCTTTTGCATTGATGCCTGTACACGCTAAACCAATAGCTGTAGCTAATGTAAGCTTCATTAGCGGTTTATTAATCGCCATTGTATTCACTTTATAGATGAAAGTAGTAATAATTAGTTTTACTCATAGAGCTTTAGAACAATCATTATACTTTCGTAAACTTTCACTTTAAGTGATCGCCGTTGAGTTTTGATAAAACACTTTCGATAAGGCGTAATTTAGAAACCACACGAAAACAAAACGTGACGAATCTTTCGTTTTTAAAATATACGCCATCACAGTCACTGTCGAATAAACGCTCAATTCTTTTGTTTACACTTTTTACTTTACTTTCGAGATTAGCATCACGAAAGTAAACGACAAATAGAACTACAATAAATGAAAGCAAATAACAGCTTATCATTTGAGTTTGGGGAATTTTGGAGTTTTTATGAATCGAAACGCATTATGTGCAGTAGCGTTGGCAATAGCTAATACGTTATCTGGTTGCGCACAACTTCAAGATCACGAAAAAGAATCAGCAAAATCTTCCATCGTGACCCCCATCCCACAGTCATGGTGGTACGAATTCAATGACACTGAACTAAACAATCTAATCAATACCGCTTTAGAAATGAACCTATCTATAAAATCAACAGAAGCTCGTCTATTGTCATATCAGTATCAATTATTGAGCAGTGAATCCAAATTATATCCAGAATTAGGTGGAACATTTAACCAAAACTTCCAAAGAGGAAACCTAGAAAATCGACATTCCATTGACGAGTCCGAAATTGGGAAAATTGGTTTAGATGCACGATGGGATATAGATCTTTTGGAAAATTAAAACTGTCATCTAAAAGTCAAGAATATACCTATTTAGAAAATGAGCAGCGATTAGAACAAGCCAAACTTATCTTAGTAAGTGAATTATCCAAAAATTGGTACAACTTAATTGAAGAAAGAACTAAAGAAAGCATCATCACGAATCAATTGTTAAATTCAAATAAAATTTTGAAAGTAGGAAAACAGCGTTATTCCATGGGGCTAGGTTCTATTAGTACCGTATTGCGACAAGAGCAGCTAATCAATGATCTTAAGTCAGACTTACTCGACTCTAAAAAAGAGCAGAGAGTTATCACAAAAAAAATTAATGTTCTTCTTGGCCGTGAACCAGACAAACTATTGAGCGTTAACCGCTTAAGTATGCCAACGATTGAATCCATTTCAGATGAAGGAATTGAAGCATCAATCTTAGAAAACCACCCTGCCGTCAAAACAGCATGGTATCGATACCAATCCAAAAGCTACCTAGCAAAAAGTATGGATAAAAACCGTTTACCAAACATTGTGATTACATCCGATGCTTCAAAAACATCGAGAGACTGGAACGAATCTTTCGATATCTGGAAAGTCGGTCTAGGCGTGAAGATTGATGTGCCTTTATTTGATATGGGAAGAAGAAACTCAGACTATAAACAACATAAGGCTTTAGAAGAGCAGGCTCTACACGAATACACAGAAAGTGTTTTGGAAACAATGTTGAATGTAGAAATGGCATTGATCCAAGAACAAACGCAAGGCGAACAGCTAAAAATCACTAAGTCTCAAATCAATAAGGCACAACGAGTATTAGACATTGAATTAACAAAGTATTCTCAGGGGAATTTGCCTTTTATTGATGTTCTCAACGCTCAAGAAAAACTGCTTCGTTTACAGCAACGAGAAATAGAAGAACACAGCCAACTAATAAAGCGTCGAATTACTTTGTACCAATCAATAGGTGCAGGCCTAAAGTCATCATAAGGAATATATATTGATGGTATTAAAAAGTACAAATCAAAAATAATAACTGTTTTAGCGTCAATATTTGTTATTGGTGCAACGTTGGTAATTTCAGAAAAGTTTCAGTCAAATGAAAAGTAAATCGTAAACGCACACCAAAGCCACATGTTCGAATTGTAGATACAGTCCAAGTTAATTACGTCGGCATGACTCCAACAATCTCTACTAATGGCGTAGTAAAACAAAAGAACAAGGTTTCTCTTCGCCCTGAAGTAAAAGGCACGGTTAAGCATATCCCATTTCACCTTATTCTGGGCGGTTTTGCCAAAAAAGGCGAACCATTAGTCACCATTGACAGTGAGTTACACCAACTCGCTGTAGATGAAGCTAATGCACAACTATCCAAGCTAAAGGCAGCAAAACAGATAGAGATCGGTCGCCAAAAGTCAGCAGAAATGGAATACCAATTGTCAGACACCGTCCTGCAAGCTGAAAGTTTAGCTCTACTACTGCGAGAGCCTCATTTAAAGCAGATTGAATCTGACATCGCTAAAGCTGAGGCATCCCTAAAGCGCGCCAAATTAAATTTAGAGAAAACCACAATTTATGCCCCGTTTAACGGAAAGATTACGGCTAAGCAAGTCGAAATTGGTAGCATGATCAAAGACAACACAAATTTGATGGACTTAATCGCAACAGATGCATTCTGGGTTCAAGTCAACGTCACAACCAAGGATCTGAAATGGTTTGATATTCCCAATAAATCCACAGGAACATCACGGTGTTTAGGGTCTGAAGTCATCGTTACTACATCAAACGGCACACGAAAAGGTTGCGTCGTAAGTATGGTCCCTGTACTTGATAACAAAATCAAAACTGCGAAAGTCATGATTGAAGTGATCGATCCACTGGCAATAAACAATCAAGACCTCACAAAACTATTGGTCAATGATTTTGTAAAGGTTGATATCAAAGGTAAGCCAATCAAAGCCATTGAGTTAGATCGTCGTTATATACAGGACAATGAATACGTCTGGGTAATGAACGAACAAAACTTGTTAGAAAAGCGCTATATCAACATTTCTATTCGAGAAAAAGGAACGGTACTAATTGAAGATGGCTTATTTAATGGCGATCGAGTTATCACGACTTCTCTTCTTGGTGCTGTAGAGGGTATCGAACTAAAAGAACGTAAATCGAAAGGTATCAAAAAATGACGGGGAAAGGCTATATAGCATGGATGGCACGTAATTCCGTTACTCCCAATCTTTTAATGTTCTTTCTAATTATCGGTGGCTTAATCTCATCATTAATCATCCGAAAAGAAGTTTATCCGGACTACCAGTTTAACACCGTCACTGTATCTGTATTTTATTCAGGCTCAACACCGTCTGAAATGGAATCAGGTATTGTTCTGCCGATTGAAAACGCGATATCCGACATCGATGGAATAAAAGAAGTCACATCACGGGCGACATCAACTAATGCTTGGATAAAAGCACATTTAGAAAACAAAGTCGATGTGAACCAGTTGATGCGAGAAATAGAGAATGAAGTTAATCGGGTAAATCTCCCTAAAGGTGCCGATAAGCCTCGAGTGTTTCGGAATCAGACTCGGAAGCAGTCAATGGAACTTATCGTCTATGGTGACGTAGAGCCCATTGTCCTTCGTGAAACGGCAAACAGTGTAAAAGATGTGCTAATGCAATCCGATTACCTAACTCAGGTCGCATTGCACTATCCACCGAAGTACCAAGTTCAAATTGAATTGGATAGCGATACTTTAGAAAAACACGGGCTAACCATCAGTAATATTTCTAAAAATATTTCTAACCAATCGTTGACAAAATCCGGGGGTAAATTGGAAACATCGGGAGGTGATGTTCTCCTACAAGTTGATGAGATGAAACAATGGGCCAACGAGTTCCACGACATCACTGTTGTCGAAACCAGCAGCGGCGGTCAGTTGAAACTGGGTGAAATCGCTGAAATTTCGGATGGGTTTGCAGATAAAAAAGCCAAAAGCTATTACAACGGCAAGCCATCACAAAGTATCTTGATTTATCGTTCTGGCGAACAAACTCCAGTTGGTATATCTGAACATTTTTACGAAAAGCTACCTGAAATTAACGATCTTCTTCAGACTGGAATTGAACTTGATATTGTGCTTGATGATGCAGTGACATACGAACAACGTATGAATCTACTTCTCAAAAATGCCTTTACCGGGCTTCTTTTAGTTTTAGTTATCTTAACCATTTTCTTAGAGGCTAAAGTTGCATTTTGGACCGTAGTCGGCATACCTACCTCATTCCTAGGGCAATTATATTTTGCCTTACTTTGATATATCAATAAACATGATCTCTATGTTTGCTTTCATCATTGCATTAGGGATCGTTGTTGATGATGCAATTATCGTAGGTGAAAATATTTATGAAAGGCTTAGCCGAGGTGAAAGCTATACAAGTTCTGCAATTGAGGGAGCAAAAGAAATCGCGGTCCCGCTGACCTTTAGCATCATTACCAATATTATCGCTTTCATCCCTATCTGGTTTTTACCTAACATGTTGGGGCAAATGTTTTCCGTAGTTCCCATTGTTGTTGGTTTGGTTTTTGCGATCTCATGGGCAGAAGCATTGTTCATTCTTCCATCACATTTAGCGCATTCTAAAAAGAAAGTAAAAGAAAACTTACTCACTCGTTTCAAAGATAGAGTGGATAAAAGTTTCGATTTTATGGTTAATGTTGTTTACCGGAAGATCATCAAAACACTCCTCCCATATCGCTACTTAGTGACCGTTATATCGACATGTATGCTAGTGCTTGCAATCAGCTATGCAGTTGGAGGAAACATCGGATTTCGCACAATGCCTGCGGTCGAAGCCGAATTTACAAA
The DNA here is from genome assembly GCF_003544875.1 of Vibrio alfacsensis. Lineage (NCBI taxonomy): Bacteria > Pseudomonadati > Pseudomonadota > Gammaproteobacteria > Vibrionales > Vibrionaceae > Vibrio > Vibrio alfacsensis. The sequence goes on along the minus strand of NZ_CP032094.1, from coordinate 52,135 downwards.
CGCACGTGCCATTCTTCCTGTTGGCATGTCTTTAGAAGATGCGACTCGCGTAAGAAAACGTCTGGAGAAAACGGCTGAGATGGTCATTATTGAGAATGGAAACGATAAGGTTGCGAAAGGTGTTTCAAGCATAATGAGAAACATTGATGGAGAGTTCATCGTTAACGTTCGTATCTTTCTTGTTCCATCGGAAATTCGAACAGTACCTACTAACGAAATAGCAAAACAATGGCGTAAAAAAACCGGCTTGATCAAAGGCGTAGACGTTCTTCGATTTTCTTCAGCAGGAGGAACACCCACATCAGATGTCGCCGGTATCACCATTGAATTGAAACATGCCAATAACGATGAGTTAGAAGCCGCAAGCAGTAAATTAACAAGTATTCTATCTGCCTATGACGGTATTGTTGACATTGAAAATACATTTGAAAGTGGTACTCAGCAGTTACGTATTCGCATCAATGATAAAGGTAATCACTTAGGGCTCAATGATAGTACCTTACTCTCCCAAATCCGTGATTCTTTCAATGGCGTGCGCTCCATACGCCAGCAACGCGGTAGTGAAGAAGTGGATGTAATGGTAACACTCAACCAGCATGAACGTAGCAGTATTCATTTCTTAGAGCAGCTACCAATAAAAGTTGGGAATTCTTATATTCCACTTATAGAAATCGCTGATATAGATTATGAGCGTGCACCATCTACGATTCAAAGATTCGAAGGACAAAAACGAATTACAGTTAATGCAGATGTAACCCCTGCATCAGAATCGGTTCTCATTACAAAAATGATACAAGATCAAATATTCCCGGAGCTGTTAAGTGACTTCCCAAATTTACAGTTGGGATTTGGTGGTGATCAAAAAGAACAAAAGGAAAGTTTAGAAAGCCTCGCATTAAATGGCGTTCTATTGCTGCTAGCTTTATATTGTCTATTAGCCATTCCATTCAATAGTTACACAACCAATCTTAATCATGATTGTTATCCCATTCGGCTTCTTAGGGGCGCTTTTAGGCCATATCATGCTTGATGTTACTTTGAGTGTTGTTAGCTTATTAGGCGTACTCGCGTTAAGTGGGGTCGTGATCAACGACAGCTTGATACTTATTGTCGAGATTAATCGGCGTATCAAAGAGGGACAAGAAGCCGTTAAGGCAATTATCGACGGTGCTTGCCGTCGATTCCGGCCAATCGTTCTAACAACAATGACAACATTCTTTGGCTTAGCCCCAATGATCTGGGAACCTTCGAACCAGGCGAAATTAATGATTCCAATGGCTATTTCCTTGGGATTTGGCATTGTTTTCGCTACGTTAATAACGTTAGTGTTATTGCCCTGTTTATATAACATTTTAGATGATTTCAAAATTAATGAAACAAAGACCTTCTGCATTTCGAAGGTCTTTATTTTATATTTCAATAACTTGACACACTTCAGATATCTACCACACTTAAATTACGAATAACCAAATCGTGGAGGATTTATGAAGAAAGCTATCTTACTTTTAGCGACATTAGTATCTACAAACGCATTCGCATTTGATGCATTCAAAACTCGTTTTAGCTACATCGATGATCTTGCAGAGGTTGTCTACTTCCAAGACGGTTCCAATGCGAGAATAACTTTAGATTTGTCGTACTACGACGGGCGTCAGAATCCATATGAGAGCTATGAGAACCTCTATGGGAATGATGTGATTGTCTTTAAAGATGGCGACAATCTTCGGATGTGCTTAGCTGGGGGTGAATACGAATTACAATCTCTAATCAAATTAGATGAAAGTAAAGTGGAGTTATTACCAAACGCAACAAGAGATAGCTTAATAAAGTACGATGAATGTCGGTATATCTAAAAGCGAAAGGAAAACTTTCCTTACTAAGGCCGCATATACCGAATCAACTTGAAGATGCAGGCTTGAGAACCTGAAAATTATCATTAATTCGAGATGTCAAAGTATCTGCGATCTCTGGAAGAGTCACAGCAAAAATTGGTCTATTGCAGCTTTGAAATCCCGCTTTTGAAGTAAACGTTGTTCCTCGATTTCTCATTCATAACTTTCCATAGCCGCTCTATTGGGTTGAGGTTCGGGCTGTAAGGTGGAAGATAATGCAGTTCAATATTCAGGACAAACGCCGCACCTTTGACTAAGTTACTTCGATGATACCCCGCACCGTCCAAGATGATATGAAGCTTATGGGCTAAGGGATAACTTTCTTAACTCACAGAAAAACGAACAATCGATTCACTGTTAATGCTCTCATAGTCGTGAACAATGGTTGCACCAATATCCGAAAGGTTCAGTGCCCCAATAATGTTTAATCGACTGCGATTGCCCGTTGTTTCAATCACTTTATCCTGACCAGTTCGTATCCAGCCATGAGATATTTTTGTTGATAGTGTTGGGTGAACGGCATCAATAAAGACTATCGACTCATCCTTGCCACAGCTTGTCTTTAGCGCTTCATAGGCCTCTATGAATGCTTGTTGTTTTGCTTCATCAAACTTATGTGGAACGCCTTTCGGTTGCTTGTAGCTAAAACCATTGTGGTGAAGCCATTTGTTCATTCCTGAGACCGTGTAATCAAGTCCAAATGTCTCTTTAACGTAGGCGACAATTTGATGGGTGTGAGAATAGGTTTTCTCAGTCAAATGCTCGATTAACTGCATGGTTTGAGTGGCAGAAAGCTTGCTTTGACTTCCACCATTTTCAGGCTTCAGTTTTTCAGACAGAACGTAGTCGCTGAGATGGCGTGCAACAGTCGATTCATGGATACGAAGAGCTTGAGCAATCATGGTCTGACTCCAATCTTCAGAAGCAAGCAAAACTGCTTTAATGCGATCACGCACTCGACCATCACGAGTCGAATCGTGTGTTTGTTCGAGTTGTAGTTTCTGTTGAAGAGTCAGTGTAATTTTCATGGTGCGTAGCATGATCCTGATTCTATTGAAAATCAAGCAACTTCAATGATCACGGGTATATGCGGCCTTAAGTTTATGCTTAATGTGCTGAATGGCTCAGGTCATCCCGAGCTAAGATTAACGAATAACTTTTTGGTGAGGTGGCGTGGTAGGTAAGAAGTAGAGTATTAATTTTCTATACTCAAAGCACCGTTATTTGAATAATAACTTACAAGATGCTTAAGGCATTCAGATTCTTTACAAATACGCTTGGTAAGAATCTTACCCTGTTGATCGTGATACACCGTCTGGCTTTCACTACCAAAACTCTCTCTGACTCCAGACCAAGATAAACCATCTTTGTCTTGTCCGTTAAGATACGTTTTATTGCCTACTTCAATTGATGTCTTTGACCAAGAAAACATTTGATCATTCGTTTTACACTGTTCAAAGCTAACATTCGCGTTATTTGTTATCGTACAAGTAACACTACCTGCGAATATATTAGAACTTGTAAGAGCTAATATAACTCCCACTAACTTACTAACTTTCATCATTGCCCAAATCTCTGCATGTCTAATTATCAGTTAACAACTAGCATGTTCTTACTTGCTTTATCTGGATAAGATTTTTACTAATCTTGATTGGTTGTCTGTCCTTTGATATGATATTTGGAGAAATTCCTTTCATTTTCTCGCATTCACTTTTAGTCATCCATCCTAAGAATTCTTCTGAATCACTTAAACAAACCACTTTTGGAGTAAAACTTCTGATTGACATATAGACGGGGAAATTAGCAATATTGCTACCACAAAAACTTATTCATAACATTATTTAATCTTTGAAAAATATTGGTGACTTTATACATTAATTCAAATCAATATAATGTGACATTGCTCCCAATAACAGGCATATGCATCAAGTTGAAATATATGTGCGCATATCTAAGTTTATACTTAATGACAGAATAAAAATGAAACAATTTTGACCACACAAAATTAACACGATAACAATCAACCGCAAAATCCAGAAACAATATTAACCATTAGCCATCATTTAACCTGATTAATTGTCATACATTTGTACTGTTGTTTTAAATCATTTACTGCATCATTAGTAATTTTTTGAGGCTTTGCTCCTGCGCGAATAAAATCAACAACACCACGCGTTGAGCGTACAGTTGTTAAACTAGGTCCAGTTAGATGGTCGATTTGAGCGAATATGTAATTTTGTAAAGAATCATCTTTTACCCTCGTACTAGAGTTATTTCTTAACAATGTACCTGGGCAAAAACACTCAATCCCTTGCTGCTTCAGGTTTAAGAATGCTCGCGAACGTTCTCCACGTTTACAATACAATAAATACCAGCTTTTCATACGTCCCCATGTTTTCTAGAACAAAACACCAGATATAAATCTAAATATGAACTCTATAATAAAAGCAACTAATGCCAATAATAATTTAACAAGTTTATTTTACATTTTAACAAGTTATTTTATTGTGACTTAAGTTCGATATTTTATCGTTGTTTATTTATTCAAAAGTAAATAAAGATCTAGATCAAGATTTTATAACACCAATAATAAGGAGATGAGATAAGAATAGAATTGACTTAAAATTAAGAAAGGAACTTTAACCTAACACAACATCATTAATAGTTGCTTGTAAATTTAAAATTATCGAGTACCACACATCGATTGTTAGATAAAAATCACCCTATGAATTTACATAGGTGTTAAGTTATAAAACTAAAAATACAGGATTAAATCATGAAAAATACAACTAAAATTAGTTCTTCCAGTATTCGAAGTAAATATGATTCGCTTGATGATCGACTTTATCTACATTATTCGGTAATAGCTTTCAGCGACTGTAAATGAGAATTCAAAAACAACACCAAGACCTTTACCCGTGATAAATTTGTCTGCAACAACAATTTTCTGGTCAACATATTTACCGTCTGGGAATGCACTAATTAAATTGTCGCCTGTTGAATATTCACGGCCATTTAATAGTCCATTTCTTGAAAGAACTTTCGCTGGCGCAGAGCACAGTGCACAGATCCACTTGTCTAGCTCAATGTGACGCTTAATAAAAGATATTGCCATATCATTCGCCGTCAGATTGTCTGTACCTTTTGGTCCACCAACCATTGCAATGGCATCATAGTCGTTTTCAAAGCAGTTAACTAAAGTATCATCTGCCGTGATGCGAGTGTTGAAGTACGTCTGAAGAGCAGTCGTTTCCATACAAGATAGAACATCAACTTCAATTTCTAAACGGCGCATGATATCAATGAAAACAACCGCTTCTGCCTCTTCAAAGCCATCAGCAAGTAGTAACGCAACGCGAGGAACAATTACTTGAGAATCTGTCATGATTACGCTCCGATTTTCTTGATTGTCTCTAACGTATTGCGTACGTTCTCGCCAATCACTTCCCAGTCGTTGTCTGCAATGCGATCCACTGGAGCAATCCAAGTACCACCACAACAAACGACTTCTGGAATAGCAAGATAGTTACCTAAATTGATAACGTTTACGCCGCCAGTTGGCATAAACTCAAGACCTTTATACGGCCCTGTAAGAGAACGTAACATAGCTACGCCACCAGACGCTTCCGCTGGGAAAAATTTCAAGCTATTTAGACCCATTTCTAAAGCTTGTTCGACTTGAGATGGTGAGTTAACGCCTGCAATAATATGGATATTATTGTCGATACAGTAACGTACAGTGTTAGGATTGAAACCTGGTGAAACAACAAAATCTGCGCCAGATTCAACCGCAAGTTTTGCTTGCTCTGCGTTAAGTACAGTGCCCGCACAAATGATCATTTCTGGGTATGCTTCACGCATTAGACGAATCGCTTCTGCCGCCGCATCACTACGAAATGTAATTTCTGCCGCAGGAAGACCATTTTCAACTAACACTTTTGCTAACGATGGTGCATCTTTTGCATTTTCGATCTGAATGACCGGCATTACGCGCATTTCACGTAATTTCTGATTAATCTCTTTGATATTCATACTATAAATTCATTAATGACGTTATGTAAGTGGTGTTTTCTTGAGGAATGATTGCGCCTTTGTGCTGTATCACTTCGGCGGCAAGCTTGTTACCCCAATGGCAACATTCTTTCAATGGTCGGCCTGTTGCCCATGCAGCTAGGAAGCCACCATTAAATGAGTCCCCAGCGGCTGTTGTATCCACAACATTGGTTACCACATTACCTACTGCAATATCACATTGATGCTCAGCATCACTAAACATTGCCCCATCTTTACCCAGTTTAACGATCACATCGCTTACACCTAGTTCGCGTAATCGATCCGTCAAGTGTTCTGGGCTAATTTCTTCACCCAATAACAGAGATTCATCATCACAAGTCACAAGTGCAATATCAGCAAGTCGGTAGAGTTTTTCCAACCATTCCTTGGCATGTGCTTGCCCTGCCCACAATCGTGGACGGTAGTTTGAATCGACTGCGATTTTTACACCGTGAACTTTCAGGTGCTGAATAGAATCTAATAATATTTGCTTGTCTTCTTCAGGCAAAATGGCCAATGAGATGCCTGATAGGTAGACTAAGTCAAACTCTGTTAATGCATGTATCGTGTTACTAAAATGCTCATGCTGACATAAGTAGCGGGCAGCAGAATCATTACGCCAATATTGGAAAGAGCGCTCACCATCCGGAGAAAGCTCGATTGCGTAAAGGGCGGGTATCTTGTCTTTATTGGACATCACTAAAGAACAATCAATACCTTCTTGTACCCATTCCGCTTTCATGTGTTTACTGTAATTGTCTACACCAAGCACAGTCACGTAAGAAGGATGCACCTGAGGTGCTAAACGGGACAAGTAGAGAGCGGTATTAAGCGTATCTCCACCAAAACGTTGCTCTTGGGTTGAAAATGCCTGACCTGACAATTCGATCATACATTCGCCAAGAATGGCAATTTTCTTTTTTGAAAACGTCGTCATTTCGTTGGTATCCAAAAAGTGAAAAAAACCGATTGCGACCCTTTTCGCTGATGATAATCGCAACCGGTAAAGCACAATAAACTCTGAGGGGGAGACGTCGTGCTAAAAGTGATGTCTAAAGCTTATCTGCACTGCGGCAAACGTTAATTTTCGAGATAATTACTTCTCGCATAGCCGCTTTTGATGTGACGTTATAATGACGTGGGTCATTCGCACCTGGGTTTTCAATAAAGTACTGCTTTAATGCGTCGGCATAAGCTATTTTTAGCTCTGTCGCTACGTTCACTTTATTAATGCCCAATTCGATACAACGACTCACGTCAGCATCTGGCACACCAGAAGCACCATGAAGAACTAGAGGAATGTCCGTTTTTGCACTGATTTTTGCTAAACGGTCAAAATCTAGGCGAGGTTCTTCTTTGTACAAACCATGTGCTGTACCAATCGCAACCGCAAGGGAATCAATACCTGTACGTTGAATAAACTCTACAGCCGCATCAGGGTCAGTAAACATCGCGTCTTTTGCATCAACAACAAGGTCATCTTCCACACCGCCCAAGCGGCCTAGTTCCGCCTCAACTGTACAATCCCAGCCGTGACAGAATTGAACAACCTTTTTCACCATTTCAATATTTTCTTCGAATGGGAAATGTGAGCCATCAATCATTGCCGACTTTACGCCTGCTTCCACTTTATTTCGAATGTCTTTGAAACATTCGTGATGGTCTAGATGCAGTGCGATAGGCATGTGGTATCGACGAGCTGCCGATTTACAAATATTCACTAAGTAGTCAGTACCAGCATAAGCATAAGTACCTGGTGTACCAGCTAAAATTACTGGCGAACGCATTTCAGAAGCGGTTTCTAATACAACTTGAACCGTTTCTAGGTTGTGAATATTGAATGCTGGAACTGCGTAACCGCCCTCTTGAGCTTTACGAAGCATTTCCTTTGTTGACACTAAAAACATGATAGACCCTTTAAAATTCTTTCGCTAACTTTCGATTATAGTATTCGAAAACGAAAGAAAATGAAAAGATCGAGATCACATAATTCGTTCACTAGAAGAAATTTGACATTTTTGAGCTATAACATGTCACTCCTTTTCTAAGAAGGTTGTTTTTCGGTCTAAATGCTCGTCCAATTACGCGTTCTTTACAATAATCTCGCTTACTTTGCTTCTCCAAACGTCGAGTGTGTGGGGTTTGTTCTAAGATATATTCATTTTCAAAATAACTGAAACCTCTTTCGTTTCTCTACGACCAATAATTATCGCCTCTATCAGCGGATTCGAACAAAAGTCATCTTTCTCAGATTCCAATAGGCGAGGTTCCGCTTCCCAAAGCCCCACTCTGTCGCCACAAAATAACGCGATATTGAGTGATCGTAGTGACCACAAACTGCTTGCCGGCCCGCTATAATTGTCAGTGAGTCTCGCATCACTATCAAAAAGACCTTGAGTTGGAACGCCATTTTTTAATGCTCCATTGGCAATAAAGTAGTTCAGGTTTGTTTGTAGCGCACGTTTTACTTCTCCAACATTTAATCGTGTTGGCTCTTGCTCTTGAACATCAAGTGTTGCAATGAGTGGTGCCGTAGCAGCTAAGCGATAACAAGCGCTGCGACCAAAAAAAGGGAGCCCCGTTGGTGTAAAGAAATAACGAAACGTCTCTGAAAATAAACTAAGGTTCTTTCTGATATAATGACGATCAAAGTTAGGGTTGATCTGGTCAATCCAATACAATGAATAATGGAATCCCCAAGCGTTATAAAAATCGTAATTTCCTTTAGCGCCATCACGAAACCACCCATCACCGACGTCAAACTCTTTCACTCTTTCATAACGCCAGTGATCAACACATTCCTCACCGGTTAAATCTTGAATCACTAGCTGGACAGTCAACGGAAATAGATGCCAGTTGTTATCGACAACCTCTATATGGTTAACACGTTTAAACCATTTCATGATTTGCGCTTTTTGCTCACATGTAAAAGTTTCCCATACGATGGTTTTACTAACCCACAGAGCCAGAGCTAAGTCAGCACTTTCACATGTACGCTGGTCATAATCTTTGATGTCTCCCCAATAACCTTTATGGGTAGGGTTTGTGCCTGCGATAAAGGCTTGCTTTAACCAGCTAATAGCAAGCTTTTTCTGATCTTTAAACGGGTCATTGTTTTCTATCGGTTGTTTGCACGCCCAGATTGCAAGTGTAGGGAGAATACGGCTACATCCTTCCATAGCATCCATACGTGCCCCTTGTTGACTGGGCATGCCCGGGTAATTGGCATGAGTAAAATCATCAACGGCATAATGTTCAAAAGCTTCGGCGATATAGTTCGCAAAATGCTCACATTGGTTCTTTAACGATATAGACTCATCTGAAAAGATACGTTTAATCTTTTCGTCGTTTTGTGCAAATGGCTTTTTGCTACGCCAGAGCCTTGTCAGGTGCTGACGAAAGGTATTCAGGTAAATCGCAACGGTTGGATGCTCATAAGGAATTTTTGGCCTTTCCGTAGCTTTAATGATTTTTTGCATAATGTACCTACAACAAAAAAGGCCCCTTGTAGGGGCCTTACTTTCAACGGTTTTCATCAATTGAGGCGTAAAGCCACACAAATATGTATGAAGCTCAATTATTTCGCTGAGTCAGTCAAAACCTGGTAGCGATCTTGCCCCCAACCAATTGGCGCAGGCTTAGTTTTAATCCACTCGTAAAAAGCAGCTTTCATTGCGGCAACTTTTTCTGGGTGTTGCTTCGCCACGTTTTTCGACTCTGTCACATCAGTCGCATAGTGGTATAGCTCATACTCTTTGCTACCATCATCGTAGAAGTGCAATGACCATTCTTGATCTTTGATCGCCCATTCGCCGCGAGATTTCTTCTCAACGTAAGGACTTGGTTCTACCGTAGGTTGCTCGTAAGTAATCCAATTCCAGTATTGAGACCAGAAAGCATCATTCTTTTCAGCATCGTAATGGTATGCTCGAGGGCCAGCCCAATATAGGTATTGGTGAGGAATGTTACGTGCACCTTTCATGGTTGGCAGAATATCAACACCATTTACTTTCAATGATTCTGGAATATCGATACCAGCGGCGTTCAGTGCTGTTGGCAGTATATCCATTGCTGAGATCAACGTATCGTTTGTTCGATTTTCAGGTAATACCCCTTTCCAATGAGCAATAAACGGAACGTTTACACCACCGCGGTAACGCTGGCCTTTATACGCTTTATTCATGCCGTTACGTGGCATTGGAGAGTCACCAACAGCACCATTATCTGACAGGAAGAAGATCAGCGTGTTTTCGTACTCACCAATTTCTTTTAGTTTTGCGATAATCTGGCCAATACCCTCGTCTGACGCATTGACATGAGCATAGTATTTGTCCACTTCAACGTTACCAGTATCAAACTTGCTCATGTAATTATTCGGCGCAGGTTGCTCCAACGGGATATGAGGCACAGAATAAGCAAGGTTGATAAAGAATGGTTGCTCTGCCTTATCCGCTTTATCGATAAAACTTAACGTTTCATTCGTCAGATTATGAGTAAGGAATCCCCAAGAAGTGATGTTTTCATAGTTACGGAATACCGCGGGAGAATTGTAAACTGCAGCACCGGATGCGTAATATGAATAAGAGTAGTCAAAACCACGATCATTCGGGAAAAATCCTTTTTCTGGTGTAGGGATTTCATTATCGTGGTAATCACGAGTCCTCATGTTCTCTGGTACTTTGCTCTTGGTAATTTTCGCATTATGGTACTTACCAATATTTGCTGTTGCGTAACCATTTTCTTGGAATAGTTCTGGCAGCATTGTGACATCCAAAGGGACACCGAAATGCGCATCGTCATTACTATAGATACCGAAGCTATGTGGGAAACGACCCGTTAGAATACCTGCACGAGATGGTCCACATACTGGCGTTGCAACGTAAGCATTGGTCATGCTCACCCCTTCTTTCGCCAGCTGAGCAACATTAGGCATCGCTCGCTTTGCTGCATCGTATGCCTTATCGAAGTCAACATCGTAACGTTCCGAGACAAAACGTTTTTCTAGGACCTCTTTATTGATTTCATCCATTGCGAAATCAAGTTGCTGTTTACCCAAATCGTCCATAACAATAACAAGAACGTTCGGTTGTTTTTCAGCAGCAGTTGAATAAATAGGTGCAGCAGCGCACGCTACACCTATCATCCCTGCTAATACTGTCTTTTGAAATGACATATACTAGACCTTATAGAATTGCGCCATGTATGGCAGTGCATCAGCAGCAGTTCCACCCCGGCGAATTGCCGATGACATGTACTGCATTGCTTTGTTTGTATGATGGAAAATGTGCTTATAAGAAGGGCATAGATAATTTTGAAGGTGCCTTTCGCCTTCGATGGACGTGATACGATGTTTTGGGCACCCACCATAGCAAAGTTCATGAACTTCACATTTCTTACAGGTGTCAGTCAACATCGTTGTTTTAGCAATACCAAAATTACGTTGCTGCTTACTCATCGCTAGCTTTGCGATGTTCGTATTCATGATGTTTCCGATCTTGTTATCTTGATAAACATAGTGATCACATGAATACAAATCTCCGTTGCTCTCAATGACAATGGCTTGTCCACAAGTTTTAGCTTGAACGCATGACGGGGCTGGGTAACCGACCCAACGAGCAAGAATTCCGTCAAATAGGTTGACGTATATCTTGCCAATATCATTACAAACCCATTCATCAAAGACATCCGTCATGAACTTTCCATAACCATCAGCAGGAACTGAGAACGGCGCCAGTTTTGGGTCTGCTGATGGTGAATAGGATGTTGTGTTCTTTTGGCATTCTGGAAGAACTTCTACGATGGGAATAAATTGTAAGTATTCTGAACCAATGTCTTTTAATGCTTGATAGACTTCTTTCCCTTTATCCCAGTTCTGATCATTGATTACCGTCAACGTATTAAATTCAACGTTGTATTCCTTTAAGAGCTGAATCGATTGTTTAACACGTTCAAATGTCGGTTTTCCATTGACCGACACTCGATATTTATCGTGTATCTCTGCGGTCCCATCAACGGACACACCTAACAAAAAGTTGTTTTCAGCAAAGAACTTTGCCCACTGCTTATTAATGGCAATAGCATTTGTTTGAAAGCTGTTAGTAATGGTTTTACCGTTAGAATATTTCTTTTGAAATGCCACTACCTTTTCAAAAAATCCAGCCCTGCCAGTGTTGGCTCTCCGCCTTGCCAAGCAAAGTCGATTTGAGGCATATCTTGAGATTCAATGTAATCTTGTATGTATTCTTTTAGTACCGAATCTGACATTAATGCGTGCTTTGGTGCTTCTTCGATTGTTTCTTCTTTTCTAAGTAGAAGCAGTAATCACATTTTAGGTTACATCTATATGTAACGGGTTTCGCCATCATATGAAAAGGCTTAGACATTGCGAACTCACAAATTAAAACGAAAGAAATCGAAGTTGATGTTACGCCAAAAGTAAGAAACAGAAACACCCTAGATCACAAATGAAGCACTAAAATAGGGCAATTTGTTTATTGTTGTTTAGTTACGGATTAATCTATAAAAAGCTTTCGATAACGGAAACAAAATACAATGAAAATAAAACTCTTATCTATACTCGTACTTTCTGCATTGAGTACAGGTGCAATGGCAACTGCACCTGTGATCTATAGCTTTGAAGATGGTGTGCCTAGTTGGGTGACCTCTGATGGTGAAGTGAGTAGCAGCACAAAACGCTCTATTAACGGTGATCATTCTCTTTTTTGGAAATTCAATGCTGGTGACACTCTGACTCTTACGCAAAACATCGATCGTATTAACGATACAAGTAGCGAAGTGCAAGTCATTACATTCTGGATGTATAACGAAAATCCGATCAAAGAACCTATCTGGCTCGTTATTACCGATGCAACAGGAATGACCCGCTCTACCGAAAAAATCGGCATCAACTTTACTGGTTGGCGAAATGTGACTTTGTCGTTAGGCAAAGACATGTCGATGGCTTTCAATAAAGACATCGCTAAAATTGAATTCCAAGCACCGACCAGTACATCTGGAGCCCTCTACATCGATCGTCTAATGTTTGCTATGGATGACGACCGTTATCAATGGTCTGATGATCAGGTTACGACTCGTTTCCCTGTCGAAGAGATCGATTACGAACTTGAATTAGAACCGGTTTCTAGTGATCAAATTCAAAAAGCGCAAGAGATTCGAACTCGTTTAGTAAACAGCATTGTGACAGGTTCACCTGACATTGCGTCACTAGAGAAAAACTTTAAGCAATTCGAGATTACAAAAACTGGCGACAAAATCTCAGGGAAGCACTTAATCACAGACAAGCAATTACGTCCGTATAACTTTGGATTCACCGACAAAGAAACTGAACGACCTCTAATATGTGAATATGCGGTACTGGGTGAGAGCTCAGATCAAACTTGCTTAACCAAAGGCTATGCGAAGTTAATGCTTGATCTGGCTAAAGCGTACAATGATGAAAACAATCAAGGCGATAAAGATCGCATTGCTGAAATGTACATTCTTATGTCTGAGCATATGTTCGATCAAGGCTTTGTCCGTGGAAGTGCACTAGGTACAACGCACCACTGGGGTTATAGTGGTCGTTGGTGGTATCTGTCTGCTTTGTTGATGGAAAAACCATTGCACGATTCAAACCTATTAGAAACCACATATGACGCGTTGACATGGTTCTCTCGTGAGTTCCGCGATCGTGGTTTCGAAATGAAAGTAACGAATAGTAGTACCGATATGGACTATTTCAACACACTAGCGCAACAACAACTTTCATTAATTCTTTTGAACCCAAATGACAAAGAGCGTATTGCTTTGTTGAAGAAATTCAGCAAATTCTTGTCAGGCACCATCGATCGCCCTATCCCTGCCTATAATGATGGATTCCGTCCCGATGGTACTGCTTGGCGACATAAAGGCAATTACCCAGGATACTCATTCCCTGCATTTGAAAGTCTTGGTAGCCTGGCTTACATCATGCGTGGCGATTTTGGCATATCTAAGCCTGCATTAGATATTGTGAAAAAATCCATGATTACCGGTTGGATTTCTTCTAACCCTTACGTCCCATTAGGTCTTGCTGGTCGCCATCCATTTGACACCTTAACCTACAAACGCTATTCCAACGGTTTGAAAGCTCTCGCTCTAAGCTACGAGAACGTAGACGAAGAACTGGCAGCAATCTATCTACAAATGTCTGGAAAAACCGAAGCTGATTCTGTAACCATATTTGGTAAACCTATCAAGCCTGCCGCATTGCCAGAGGGTTCTTGGTCATTCAATGGTGGTGCTTACTCAATCCACCGTTACGATGACCGTATGGCCGTATTCAAAGGCTACAACCAAGATGTTTGGGCATCCGAAATATACACTGCAGATAACCGTTTTGGCCGTTATCAATCACATGGATCTGTTCACGTCATTCCGTTTGGTGGCGTTGGCGATCGTCCGGATCGTATGGGCTTTCAGCAAGAAGGTTGGGACTGGAACCGTAACCCGAACGCAACAACGATTTGGCTACCACTGTCTCTACTTGAAAGTCCGTCAGATAGTACGGTGATGATGCTTTCTAAAGAGGGTTATGCGGGTTCTACGTCGTTAGAAAACAAGCACACTTTGTTTGGGATGAAACACAAAGACTCTGATCGCACCAACTATGAGCCAACATTTGTTTGGAATAAATACGTGATGGCGACGGACAAATTTATTTACTTAACGGGCAACAACATCAGCAATGATGAAACTCGCTACAACACAGAAACGACACTATTCCAAATAGGTATACAAACGGGTAAAGGAGTGGTTATCAATGGTAAACAATACAGCTCCATGACCAAATCCCCGGTTGAGTTAAAGAGTGGCGACTGGATCATCGATGACAACGGTGTGGGCTATTACCTTGTTGATGTAGACAACACCTATTTCAAACGAGAACGCCAAGAATCGAAAGACGACAAAACGGAAAAGCCAACTTATGGCGATTTCTCTGTGGCATGGATTAATCATGGACATGCACCAGAAAAAGCGAACTATGAATACATCATGGTCATGGATACTAACCCAAGCGAAATGAGCGCGATCGCCAAAGAAATGAAAGCGCTACCTCGATTCGAAACGTTGAAATCAAATGAATATCATGCTGTTCTTCATGACAAATATGAAAACATATATGGTTACACCACATTTGATGAGACTGAGATTGAGGCTGGCTACCTGGCTCACATCGATAAACCGGCCCAAATTCTGACTCGCGTAGACGCAAAGAAGTCCGAAATGTATATTTCGGCGTCTTCTCTATCTTTAAACTTTGAAAAAATCGTTCAAGATAACGGCAACTTACTTCCTCACCCAGATAATGCATGGGTACCGCAAGACATTTCATTTACTGTGAAAGGCCTTTGGGATCTGACATCAGGTGATGCTGAGATTCGCCACGAAAGCGAAGATACTGTGGTTACGATCACAAGTGAATTTGGTATGAGCAAGGAAATCACACTAAGCACAGATGAAATACCAATGACCCCACTTGAACCCGCTAAACCAGTGGTTCCAGAAGTCCCAGATTCTGATGGAAAAAGCGGAGGGTCTACCGCACCATTAGTGATGCTCAGTTTAATGAGCCTTGGTTTGTTTCGTAAACGTAAGTAATAGAAAAACTCAAGTCATTCACACCACACTGTTTAAATAGGCGTTATAACTTGTAGGTGATTGGATATCTTTAGAAAACGAGTAGGGCCGAACACGGAAACGTTCGGCCCTTTCAATTTTTGGTAAATAGCGTTAATTACGCTTAATACGGTAGAGTGACTACTTAAGGGTTGGGCTTACTTGCCAACAAGTTTACACGTCCCAAATGGCCTTGGGTTATGAAAATTAGGAACTGGAAGCTGTGGATCGTTCCATGCAATCCACCCCATATCGATACCGGTACTAGTTTTAGTAAATTCAGCCCTCATAAGTGCACAAATGAGTTCAGATTTATCAGCGCCTTTTAGAAGATTTAGCTTTTCTAACGTATTCATCGGAATAGAACCTTCTACGATATATCCCGTTTCTGTTAGTTTTGAACTTGTTGTCAAGTTAGGCCATGTGAACTCCGTTAACGATGTCCGTTTATTCAATGCAGAGTCGTACGTACCAATAGCGCTATAAATTTGGTCTTTGGCATCAATTTCCATCGTGTAGTATTTAGTAAGCTTATCATCTGTTGATAAGAAAATTTCTACACGGTCTGAATCAAGAGCTCCACGCTCTCCCTCACCTAAGGTGACATTCTTATCTTCGACTCGATAACGGAAATAAACTGCCTTTTCATTCCACACTGCTTTGAACTCCGTCGCAGGAGCCATCTTTGTGTCCCATGGAAATGTAAACTGGGTTAGTGTATTAGCATCATTCCATGCTTCATCTGATTCAAGTGAGTCGATGACTGGGGCCTTATCGACATAGTTGATGTAATAGGTGTCGCCAGCATTCGCTGAAATAGATAGCACAGACGCGACTGCGAAAACGAGTAACTGCTTCATAATTTATCCCTGTAATGGATTTCACTTAAATATACTCCTGCATTCATAGGCTGTAGATTACAAAATACCTTCGATTTTTCAAATCATAGCTCGCACATCATTCTGGTCTTGGAAAATCAATTGTTTTGCGCAGCAGCCACTTTAGCCATGAACTAAAAGCCACCAAAAATCAGAGAACGGTACCACTCGTTTCTTTCGATTTAAGTTCCAAATCAGATTGAGACTAAATACAATCAAAATAACTTCGCACTCTTTTGAACGCATTCACAAAACATTTCGTAATCTTGCGATACCCTTGCATCATCTTTCATTGTAAGAGAAAAATATGAAACTTTCACGTCGAAATTTCTTGAAAGCTTCTGGGGCTATTGGTGCAGTAGGTGCGATGAGTACTGTTACCGGATGCATGGCAGAAGAAAAAAAACCGAACGTACTGATGATTTGTATCGATGACCTTAATGATTGGATTGGTGGGCTACGTGGCCACGTTCAGGCTTATACACCAAACATCGATAAACTCATGGCCAAGTCTACCAACTTTACTAACGCACACTGTGCAGTTCCTGTTTGTGGTCCATCTCGTAACGCAACTTTCACAGGAATGCGCCCAGAGACTACTGGGTGGTATACCAACAAAGAACTCGGTATGAAGAACTTTGATCAGATCGCTGAAAAAGTTCTAGGTAAAACTCCTACTCTGCCTCAACACTTCAAAGCGAATGGTTACACGACTTTAGCATGTGGTAAAATTTTCCATCACGGTACATCAGATTATCGTGCAGAACTTCAATGGGATTTAGTTCAGGCTCCATATGAAATCAAGAACCCTGAATTTTTACTTAGAGGTTTCGGTTATGGACAATATGGTGTCAACGATCACAAATACTACCCGTTCCCTGAAGATGGTGGCCAAATCGTTACGACATTCGGCCCTAATGTCGCCGGTAAATCTATGTGCTGGGGGGCGCTTGATGCTGACGATATCCCTATGGGTGGCAAAATGCCTGATGAGTACTTTGCAGACTGGGCGATCGAGCAGCTTCAAAACGACTACGAAAAACCATTCTTATTAGCGACAGGCTTTGTTCGTCCACATATGCCTTACACCGCACCGAAAGAATACTTCGATATGTTCCCGCTGGATTCTATTCAAATGCCAGAACTCACCGAAGATGAAATGAAAGATATACCTCTTTACGGAAAAGCAATGGCACTAGGTGTAGTCCCTGGCCTTGGAGACCATGGGGCGGTTGAAAAAGTTAGCCCAACATTCTGGAAAGAGTTAGTACGAGCTAACCTCGCTTGTATTGCTTTTGTTGATGCACAAATTGGCCGTGTTCTTGAAGCATTTGAACAGTCCAAATACAAAGACAATACTATCGTCACTCTTTGGTCAGACCATGGTCAGAACTTCGGTGAACACCGTAACTGGCGCAAAAATACACTTTGGGAAGAGTCGACTCGTATTCCTTTAGTCATTAGACGTGCGGGCCAAACTAACGGTGCAGAATGCAAGCAAGCTGTTAGTTTGATGGATTACTACCCAACTCTAGTTCAACTGTGTGGCCTGCCAGAAGTGACCACAAACGAAGGCTTGTCTTTAGTTCCATTATTAAATTCACCTGAGTTTGATCGTAAAGCCCCAGCAGTTACGACATGGGGTTTCCGTAACCATGCGGTTCGTGACGAACGTTGGCGTTATATTCGTTACCGTGATGGCAGCGAAGAGCTATACGACCATACAATCGATCCAAATGAACACCATAACATTGCTGCCGACAGCCAATTTGATGGTATTAAGAAAGAGCTAGCACAGTGGATCCCTGCCTCTAATATTCTCCCTTACGGTATGGAAGACTTTAGTACAGGTGATTTCTTGGAAAAACGAATTCAAGAGTGGGAAGATACTCAAGTTCCTGAGTTCTTGCTATAAAATTAAGGGCGGTTCATTGACCGCCCTTTTATTAATAATGATTAACTACTTAATAAATGAAATACAACCTTGCAGGATCACTAGGTTGACGATGTCGATAAAGAACGCGCCAACAATAGGCACTACCATGAACGCCTGTGGAGACGGGCCAAAGCGGTTCACAATTGATCCCATGTTCATTACCGCTGTTGGTGTCGCACCCAGACCAAAGCCACAGTGACCGCTCGCGATAACCGCTGCATCATAGTTGCTGCCCATCACACGGAATGTTACGTAGTAAGCGAAGATCGCTAAAATCACTGATTGCACCGCGAGGATGATAAGGAACGGCACTGCTAAGTCGAAGATGTTCCACAGTTTCAAACTCATCAACGCCATCGCTAAAAACAGAGAAAGCGAAACTGTGCCTAGGATGTCGACCGTTTCAACATCCACTTTACGCACTTTGGTCACTTCCATGATGTTGGTGATCACTACACCAATAAACAAAGCATACACAAAATCCGGAACGGTTAGCCACTTGATGCCTAGCGAGCTTACCCAATCACCAACGTAGCCAGCTCCAGTCACACACAACAAAATGATAGAGAGACCCTCGACGACTTTCTTCGCTGTCACGCGATCTTCTTCATGCTCATTGTATGTGACTAATTCAGGGAATCGCTCATGTGTTTGATTGGTACGCCCGTAGTCTGATTCCAAGTTACGCTTTTCAATCAAACGTTGTGCAACAGGACTACCGATGATGCCACCGACAACCAAACCAAAAGTTGCAGAAGCCATCGCGACTTCAAGCACATTGTGCAAGCCATACATGTCTTGGAACGTTTGTGACCAAGCCGCCCCCGTGCCGTGCCCCCCCGATAAGGTAATTGAACCAGCGATCAATCCCATCAACGGATCTAAGCCTAATGCTGTTGCCAAAGAAACACCCACAGCGTTTTGAATAAGAATGTAAACCGAAGCGACCGCTAAGAAGATGAAAACCTTAGCACCACCCTTAATCAACTGTGTATAATTTGCGGCTAAACCAACCGTTGCAAAGAACATCAACATAAATGTATTTTGCAATGGCAAGTCGAAGACCAAATCTACACCATTAAAGTGCATTGCCGTGATCGCACAAGCCACAAGCAAACCACCTACGATCGGCTCTGGAATATTAAATTTCCTTAAAATAGGCAGTTTAGCGTTGATGAATTGCCCCAAGAACAACACACAGATTGCGACAAGAAACGACTCTTGTGGGCCAACAGAAATAACCTGATTCATAAAACCTCTTTGCTTCCTTTTCTCATCCGATGAGTAACAACTCAACATTTGAGCGGTATTTAGGCAGGTCAGAGTGCCTACTGTGCGTGTACTTTTCTAGGCTACAAAACCCTTTCATTCTCAATTAACGGGAAACGAGTGAGATTTTCATGAGTTGAATTATCACTCAGTGATAAAATACTTTTATTTACATCTTTAACAAACGTTTTTGCTGATTTTAAAGCATTCTTAACTCGTGAGAAGTGGACATTTTTAAGTCAAAATCGTTTGGTGAATACGCATGCGATTGCGCTCTAAATTTACGTGAAATTGCGCTGCAAAGACTCGGTAAAAACCATGCTAGATGACCATCGATGTAGATGGTCACGTGACAAACTACCGAAGTAAACAACAGTGGCAAATAATCCGTTGACGCCATTTTGTAATAGCTCTGTTTGTAATAGCTTGTTTGATAAGAACTCATGGTGCGTTCCCCCTCCAAACTCACGTCCAGTTTGACAAAGATGCTAAGCCAATACACTCTGCCGAAGAGAGAATGAGCTTGGCTCATATTTTAACTATTCTGGCTACATATTAAGGTGAGCAATGAGCGCATTAGTTCGCGTACAACACGTATCAAAGCGGTATCGTCAGCAGGGAGAAGCTCTGCACGACATCAGTTTTGAACTACATCCGGGTCAAGTACTTGGCTTACTGGGTCATAATGGCGCAGGTAAATCGACCCTAATCAATGCCCTGCTTGGTGTGCATGATTACCAAGGCACCATTCGTATCAATGGTTTTGAGCCAATGACACAACGCGACAAAATCATGCAGAGCTTATCTTATATTTCCGATGTCAACGTTCTGCCTGATTGGATGACGGTAGCTCAACTGCTAAGCTACACCGAAGGCGTCCACCCTCGTTTCAACCGCGGAAAAGCGGACACGATGTTGCTTCAAACCGACATCAAGCCTCGCTCTCGCATCCGATCACTTTCCAAAGGAATGAAAGTGCAGTTGCACTTAGCTATCGTGATCGCCACCGATACTCAGATTCTCATTTTGGATGAACCAACATTGGGCTTAGATCTGATTTATCGTGACACATTCTATCGTCAACTCTTGGAATGGTTTCAAGATGGCAAGCGAGCAATGATCATCACCAGTCATGAAGTTGCAGAAATTGAGCCATTGCTCACGGATGTGTTGATACTCAAACAGGGGCGCTCTGTACTGCAAACCTCGATGCAAGACGTGAATAACGATTACTTCATCTTAGAGACAACCAATGAGCAACAAGCTCAACACATAGAGGCTATGTCTCCCCTTTCATCACAAAAAGGGTTAGGAACCACCAAGTGGTTGCTAGCATCGCAATACGCAGAGCACATCACTGGGCTAGGTAACGTGCAACGCGCGACACTAGCGGATCTCTTTTTAGCACTTCAAAAGGAGACCATGTGATGCGTTCTATCATTGCAATGCTGCGTAGAGAGTGGATAGAAAACCCACTCGTTATCCGATTACCGTTATTCATGTTTGCGTGTTGTGTGCTGTTGTTCATCAGTTTAATCAGCAGTGCATCCCTACAGCATAATGTGTTCTTCCAAATGAGCATCAGTGGCGATGTGAGTGACATTCATACCGATCTAGGAAATGGCATCAATACATTGGTGTTTGGCGGGGTAGGATTATTATCCATCTTGCTTGGTACACAATACTTCCCTAGAACGCTCCGTAAAGAGCGCTCAGAGGGTAGTATCATGTTTTGGCGTAGTATGCCTGTTAGTGATGTGAGAACCCACTTAGTGAAGCTGACATTTGGCCTACTGGTAATTCCTCTCGTATGTTCGCCCCTTGTATTGGCAACCGATACCATGTTGTGGGTACTCAATATCGTCACAGACCATCAATTTGAAGTGCTGTCTCGCCAAGCCTCACTAAGTTACGTACTGATACACTGGATAGAGTTTTTGCTGAGAATGATGATAGCAGGGGTGCTGTTGTTACCACTGGCGTTAACGGCAATGGCAATATCACAAAAAGTAAACTCACCATTATTGGTTATCCTGATTGGAATCTACGCACTGCGTTGGATGCCGATTGCGATGTTCAACTTCTACGGGTTGGACCAATTCTTTTCGGCGATTTTCTCCCTGCCGCTACATGCGATACTAGCATCGAATCCGTTTAGTGCCATTCCTGAGGCAGGTTGGACAAATGTAGGCATTTACATGTTCATTGGGGTGATGGCGTGGACAGCCACCATCAAGTTCAGCCGCACTATTTCGTGATGCAATGTCACTTAAGTTGACAATCAAGATATAAAAACGGTCACAACCAAGTTGTGACCGTTTTTGTTTTTAAAGCAATATCATTTTAACCAAGGAACGAAATGTAGCCTTGCAAAATGATCAAGTTAACGATGTCGATGAAAAATGCACCCACAATCGGCACCACCATGAACGCCTGTGGCGACGGACCAAAGCGATTAACAATAGAACCCATGTTCATTACTGCCGTTGGGGTCGCGCCCAAACCAAAACCACAGTGACCACCTGCGATAACTGCAGCGTCGTAGTTGCTACCCATCACCTTGAACGTTACGTAGTAGGTGAAGATAGCCAGAATCACTGACTGCACACCTAAAATCACCAAGAATGGGATCGCTAAGTCGAAGATGTTCCACAACTTCAAACTCATCAGAGCCATCGCTAAGAACAGAGACAACGACACCGTACCTAACATGTCGACGGTTTCCGCGTCCAACTTACGAATCTTGGTCACTTCCAAGAAGTTGGTAATGATCACACCGATAAACAACGCGTACACGAAGTCAGGGATCATCAGCCATTGAATATCGTAAGTGCTCACCCATTGCTCTACATACTTAGCACCCGTTACACAGATCAATAGGAAGAACAGTTTCTCAACCACTTTTTTCGCGGTTACTTTGTCTTCTTCGTACTCGTTGTATGTGACCAACTCTGGGAATTTCTCGTGGGTTTTCGCATCTCGACCACCACGACCATACTCAGATTCAATATTGTTCTTTTCGACCAGACGCTGTGCAACCGGACTACCGATGATACCACCGATGATCAGGCCGAATGTCGCTGACGCCATCGCAATTTCCAATACGTTATGCAATCCATAAACGTCTTGGAAAGTTTGTGACCATGCCGCGCCTGTGCCGTGCCCACCAGATAGCGTAATCGACCCTGCGATAAGCCCCATCAGTGGATCCAATCCTAATGCCGCCGCAAGTGATACACCGACGCCATTTTGAATAATGATGTAAAACGACGCCACCGCTAAGAAGATAAAAACCTTCGCGCCCCCTTTCATCAGCTGAGTGTAGTTTGCGGCCAAACCAACAGTCGCAAAAAACATCAGCATAAATGTATTTTGTAACGGTAAATCGAACTCCAGATCGACCCCGTTAAAATGAAGAGCAGTAATGATGCAGGCAACAATCAAGCCCCCGACAATCGGCTCAGGTATGTTGAATTTCTTTAAGATCGGTAGCTTAGCATTAATGAAATGCCCCAGGAAAAGCACACTGATCGCAACCAAAAAGGACTCCAGTGCACCTACAGATATTAAATGATTCATATCGCCTCTTATTATTGTTCTCTTCATCCTCCGTAATGATTGAGTGTTAGTTTAACCTTCGTTCAATAGCAAATTTTAGCGCTATATTTCTACGAAATTACTCAAAAGGTTGTGTAAATGCGCCTTAGGCTAGTTTAAGGGACGGTCGTTAAGCGATGTTCTGATTTACGCGCTATTCGCAAGCCCTAAAATGTAAAAGGAGCCTGTCCAGCTCCTTCTTGTCGTCTTCACATTCAAAGCAAAATGACGGCTTGTTGTGGATAGACATAATGTTGTGAGTATTGTTCGCGTGACGCTTTCTGAGCCACTATCGGGCTCCCTTACTTAAACAGAAAGCGTCATTACTATCGACAAAGTTCCTTCCCGTTATAACGACTAGAGCGCCAAAATGGCGCTCTAACAGCTCGATTTGCTTGTATCCCATCGTAGTTTACATACTCTGACTCATGGTGATTAAAACGAGCCGAATCCCGGGAAATACTCAAGCCTGTAACAAGTCATCTCGTTACAACGGAGCCGAATTATATCATATCTCTGATAATTTTCCTCATTTCAGTGACATTCACCACATATATAAATAAATCTCGATATTATTAGCTACCCAAGAGACTTTGATTTAATAGCTCTCTCTAGTGAAAACAACGCCATATTCAAGCCAAAAGAGCGCCTCAATTGAGCCGCTCACTTTAACTTTCCCAAAATTGTCAGTGACTTAATGTCGCCTACCTACATAATTAAAAACGGTAGTTCATACCCACAGACATCAAAGACTCTTGAACGTCATAGAAATCAATATTGGAATCATTGTTGTTAAAACCCGCTAACGCAACAAGTGACCAATCATTCCAATCCATAAAATCAATTTTCTCATACGCAAAGAACACGCTCGCTTCACTATTTTCACGTTTAACGCCATAGAGCGGGTTGGTTTCATCGTAATCACGATTGGTGTATTTTGCCGTCAATGCAAATCGATGCTCGTTAAGCACTTTAAAATAAGAAATTTCCGCCCCAAGACCACTCGAAGAGAATGCATCACCGTCAGCATTAATTTTGGTTAACGTTACCGATGGACGTAAAGATGACGTTTTGTCTAACTGAAGCTGGTAAGAGCCTTTTAGATAGAATGAAGAACTGTCACGAGAAAGAAGATCTCGTTGTGACTCACTCAGACCCAGCCCTTGTCCCGATTTTTCATTTTCTACATCTTTCACTGCAAAAGCAGTATCAAGACTAAAATTTGTACCGTTGACATTGGTTAAATTTAGGCGGAAAGCGTTGCCAGACTCTTCCGTTTTAGAACGATTTACTTTAGTCGCGTAAGGATCTGCCCAAACGTCTTTATTAACAAGGGTAGGTAAGATAGAAAGATCCAGAACCATACCATCAGACAATGCTTGACGGTAACCCAGCTCAATCGCCAAATCACCTACGGCTAAGTCATCACGGGATACACCAAAGTAAACTTGCTTATCAAGCCCCGAAAAAGTGTACGCCGCGTTACCTAGCGGAAATAGAAACGCATTATTTTTATCACCCGCACGCTGATATGGACTAGAAATCGATTTATCGCCACCAGTGTATAAATTGGAGCTAATTTGACTAAAACCGATGCTTGCGGATACTTCACCACTAAAGCCTGGCGCGCTTGCCAAATTAGCCATTGATGGTAACGACACCATCGCAAGCGATAAAAGAGAGAATCTAATTTTCATGAATAACCTTTATTAACACCGGACAGACAGCAGAACTTAAGTAGCGTTGACATCACGAATCGGTGAAATCATGAATAAAGGCAGGGTCATTTACCCTGCGGTCAATGCGCATTCTGATCGTTCAAAGAGAACAAAAGGGCGAACTGTACACAGGTCATTTAAAGGCAACCAAACTCAATGGTTTATCGTAACCATAGCAAACGCTTATTAGCCGGGTATTGAAGTGATAATTCTAGCAAAAATAAGGATAAAAACGACGTCTCAAGAGTGCACACTCAAGAGTAAACATTCCGAACACGAGTTTCAGATAGGCAGACTTATTCGGTCCCTTTTGCACTCAAGAGCGAAAACTGGCTTTTCCAAATAACCAAATAACTGGCATCTGCACGCTCTAAGAACTGTCTTAATTCTTCCATAAATACGCTAAATCTGGACGGGAGGTATTGCCGTGAACGGTATACTGCATACATTTGTCCCCACTGTCCGTAACCTCCATCAAACAAATCTACAAGGTAATTCTCCGAGATATAAGCCTTTACTTGGTCTTCAGGCACCAACGCAATCCCCATCCCAGACATCGCAAGATTACTGGCAACATCGACAGAATCGGTGGAAATTACACCATTGACTTCAACCAACCCACACTCTTTGCCCTCTCCCTCCCAGTACCAGTTGGATTCGGGCTTTGGTGAATTAGTATTGGTAATGCATTGATGTTTCGATAGCTCTTCGGGATGACGAGGACGACCAAATCGCTCAATGTATTCCGGGGAAGCCACAAAGATACGGCGATACTTGATCAAAGGTTTCGCGATCAATGACAAATCATCAGGAAGCAGTGGTGAGATCATGATGTCGCATTTGCTCATATCGCGTAATAACGTCGGATGAAGAGTGGTCAAATGCAAACGAATATTAGGATGACGCTGGGAAAATTCTCTAAAAAAGCCTTGGCTTAGCCAACGAGCCATAGGGTGCAGCAAACCAATCGAGATATCCCCACGAATTGAATCCGACGTATCATGAAGGCCATCTACCGTATTATCAAGATCCTGCAAAATACGCTGACACGTTTCCAAAAAGACCCCGCCTTGAGGCGTCAGGTGAATCTGACTCCCTCCACGATGAAACAATCGTAGCTTAACCGACTGTTCTAATTGACTAATTTTTCGACTTAACGTTGGCTGACTGATGTTGAGCGCATCGGCTGCTTCGGTGAAGCTAAGTTTGTCTGCCAATAAGCAAAACATTCGTAAAGTATCAAGCTGTAACGACATGGGAAAAATGAGTAAGAAAAGAAAGCAAAACTCTACCAGATAAACGCAAAACTACAAAAATACATTAAAGATAACAGCTTGCTACCATTTATTTAAATTTAGGTTAAAACCTATTTATTCAATCACTTAATTCCAACCCTCTTTCTAAATTGAAGAAAATACTGCAACCAACATCACCTTATGCAGATTCTAAATAAGAACGATGCATAAAGCGTCATTTCCTTACGATTTGTCATTCATATACTCGCCCGTGAAGAACTATTACAACTTATGACAAAAGTATGAAAATTAATAAATGCAGTGCGGCCATTATTGGTTGTTTATTACTGAGCTCAACGGCTCAAGCAGTGGAAGTTTCAACACCTGAATTTTACGGCTCTGTTCGTGCTCAAGCAGCATTTCAAGAGGGCAATGACTACACCACCGATATCTACCAAGCGGAAGCAGGGCTTGTCGGTTTTGTACCCGTTTATGATTTCAATTTGCGCTACCAACTGGAAGCGGAATATTCAGAATCAATGCCAAAACTTAATGCAAAAGGCGAAAAAGCGGACGACAACGATCTGATTGTCCGTGAAGCAAACATCATCATGATGAATAAAAATGGGGAACGTTTATTGGTTCAGGTACAACCGGTACTTGGGCTGACCTTTACAGCAAAATCGACATTTTTGAAAGCAACAACATGGAACGCCATAGTGACAACCTCCTATTTGGCGGCAAACGCTACTCGACCAATCAGTTTGCATTAATCACTCCTCATTTTGGTCCTTTCCATTTTAAAGCAGCGATCGTTTCTCCTGATGAACACAACGATGAAGATGCCGACATTCTCGGCCTTCGTGCGTTATACAACCAAGGTAATTTTAGCCTTGTCGTCAATCAATCTCTGACCTCTAAAGAGATGCTTGGCGGCGCAGAAGAAGATAGCCAGCGCACCATCGTGGCGACGAGCTACGACTGGAATCAATTCTATCTAGGTGCCGTAGCAGAGTTTGACTATGACGCACCGTTTGGCAAACGCAACGTGTACGGTATTTCTGGTAAATACACCTATGGTGATACCTCAATGAGTTTGGGCTACCAATTCGCCGATTGGAAAGACGCTAATCGCGATGATGAATCTTTGGTGATCGCCAACGTGAATCATAAATTCAACGCTCACTTCTCTGTTTTTGCGGAAACGGCTTTCTACGGGGAAGAGAACACTACCCCTGAAACAAGCGCCAAAGGCGACAACGTCAACTTAGGATTGATTGTTTCTTTCTAATCCCTTGTAAGGACCTCAACAATGAAACGTACTCTTCTCGCCCTCATGCTGGGTTTGAGTAGCACCATGGCCAGCGCATCGGTCACCGTCAGTGACTGTGTGATCCGCGAGCCTGCTCCTGGTGCAGACAAAACTGGTCTGTATTTCACACTGACCTACCAGCCAGATGAAGAAACCCAGTCTCTTCGCTTGCCTGCACCTGAAGCCTTGTATGGTGCCGTTGTGCCTCAACTGACAAGTCACACTGAACTGCATGACATGAAACATGTCGATGGTGTCATGACGATGACCAGAATCCCGCAGTTACCGTTAAAACCGGGGACGACTGTTTCCCTGAAACCCGGCGGACACCATGTCATGCTGTTCGACTTGAAACAACGTCCAGTGGCAGGAGAAGAGTACGATGTTGAATTGTGGTTAGCATTCGCTCCGGAAGCAACTTGTAAAGCGGTAGTGAAAACATCCGCACAATTGGCGCAAGAGGCAGCGGAATGAAATCACTATTGAAACAAATTCGCACAGTACGAGGGGCCGTCGTTGCCACCTTAATCACCGCAGGTGCCGGCATAGGTTTATTCGCATCTCTGCCTGCAAGTGAAGTGCTGCACGCCTTTAGTACCAATGAATACTGTGGCACTTGCCATACGATGGAGCCTGCATCTGAGACATTCGCACGCAGTATTCATGGCGGCAACAACAGCCAAGGTTTTGTTGCTGACTGTGTTTCCTGTCACCTACCCGATTCCAATGTTGTCGATGAGCTTTGGGTTAAAGGTACGTCAGGCATGCGCCACTTATTTGGAGAATATGTGCTGCAAATGGAAGCGCTCGATTATGACGAACTGCACCCGAAACGTACTGAGTATGTATTCGATTCTGGCTGTTTGAACTGCCACAAAGCACTTGAAGACCGTGCGCTCGAAGCAACCACTGAATCACCAATTTCAGATCAAACCCACCAGCTTGCATTCGCTCGCAAAGATTCAGACAGCAATTGGCAATGTTCTAGCTGTCATTACGACATTGCCCACCCTGGCCTAAAACGCGAAATGCGCTTACGAGAAGAAGAACGTATGCATGAAATCGCGACGCTTCTTGGAGTAGAAAACAATGGATAAGTGCTTTAAAGCAAACAAACTTGCCATCAGTCTATTAGCACTAGGTGCGGTTGCATTTGGTGCAAGTGCTGATAGCGTAAAAGTGACCGATATCGATAACGGCTATGAAGATTACACCATTCGTCGAACGCCTGCAGACCTTACCGCGCAAGAACGCCAAGTGGCTAACCGTAACATCTATGCTTGTTACTTAGGCTGTCACCGCCCAGCCGTTGAAGAAGTGCCAGAAACCTTAAGTCCGAAATTAGAAGGTTTTGACCCACAGTACTTCTACAACCAATTTGTCGATATGGACATGGAGCGCCAAGCTGGGGTCTCATCTCAAATGAAAGAGTACGTTTACACGATCCCACCAAAAGAGATCGCAGACTTATCTCTGGTGCTTAGCGAACGTAAAATGAAATGGAATCCGCGCCCAGACGTGGTGAAAAGTGAAGCCTACGCTCGTGGTAAGCAAAAGTACGATGCGAGCTGCAAAATGTGTCACGGTGAGCAAGGCGCTTCAACCAATCCTGCTTACCCACCACTAAAAGGTCAAATGCCAGCTTACGTATTTGAGCAAATGACCGCATACCGCGATGGCAAGCGCACCAATCGTCAAGCGGCTATCATGGTACCGTTTGCCAAAATGCTCAGCGAAGACGATTATGCGGATATCGTGGCGTACGTAACGGGAATGGAATACACCCCGATTGAGCGCCAAGAGTTCATCACAGGTAAAGGTATGCCACCCGTTGAGGGCTTCGTACTGCCAGACACAGGCCAAATCCAAAACTTCATCGACATGCACGGTGAAGACAACGACTACCCACAAAACCCGATGAGCTACACCATCAGTGAGTCTGGCAAAACTGTGGTCGACAACAACACCAAATTGGTCTGGGAACGCGATTCCTCTCGTCTTTGGATGACGGCAAAAGAAGGGGAACAGTACTGTGCGGATCTTGAGTTAGATGGCTACGACGATTGGCGTTACCCACTGATGAAAGAACTGCAAAGTATCGCTGACCTAGGTGAATTCCGTCCTGCGATTAACACCGAAGCGTTCCTCAACATGCCACGATTAAGCTCTGGTGTATGGGGCTTCCCGGTTAGTGACCATCCCGATCATGCTTGGCACATCGGCTTCCCTGAGGGCCACATCATGGGTCAGCACACGGCGTCGACTAAGCTTGTTCGCTGTGTTCGTGCAGACAACGGAGCGGCATACCATAATATGAGTTATGTCGACAATGGCGATGGTACGGTAACCGAAAAAATCACAGACCGTATGTGGCAACAAAACATCGATTACAAGCGCCGTAATTGGCTTGATTCTATCGAATACTGTGAAAACTTGGATTATGCAGGCTATGAAGATTGGCGCCTACCAAACATCCGAGAGCTGGTGTCGATCGTGAACTACAACAAAACCTCACCAGCGATTGATGAAGCGTTCTTCCCGAATACGCCAATTAAGTATTTCTTCTGGAGTAGCTCAACCGACTTACCGGGGCCAACGCTGTTTGTGCGTCCTCTACCGCCACGTAAGAAAGACCAAACCCCAGAAATGCTTGATCATCGAAACGATAAAGGTAACAAAGGCTGGGCGCAAGGCTACCAAATTGGTTCCGGTCTTGGCATGAGCAAAGATGTAGAGTTCTACACTCGCTGTATCCGCAATCCATAACCACACAATGCCCCCTCTTGGGGGCATTTGCGTATCTCCCACTTCACGCTTCAGTTTAAACAGGCAAACTTATGGCTTTTCATCATCACCTATTGAGTGCATTGCTCCTCGTGAGCTCATTCTCATTCGCAGACGAACCTGGCCGCTATGATGACGGTGCTCGTTGGGCGTTCATTACTGACCAAACCAGTTCCAATGTTGCCGTGGTTGATACCTTTAACCACAAACACATCGATACCCTATCCATGCAAGTTATTCCAACCATGATGGAAGTATCGGACGTCCAAGATATGTTGTTGTACATCGATGGCAAAACCACCAAAGTGTACGTCTATGATTTAGTAGAAAAAAAACACTGGAGCATGGATGTCGAATCCGTGCCAGAAGCGATCATTGTCGCCCCTGATGGCGCACGCCTCGCCGTTGCTCTCAAAGACAAAATCGTCATGATCGAACCTCTGACTGGCCGATACCTAGAGACAATTCCCAACCTTGCTCAGCCTTACAGCGTCAACTTCGACACTGGTGGCTACAACCTCTACATCACCGAACAAAACAGTGGACGCACACTCATTTGGCGCGTGCACGATGCCGCAACGCGAGAAATTCAACTGGGCAGTGGTGGCAAAGTATCCGAAGTGACCCTTTCTCCTGACGCTCGCCTTGTCATGGTTGGTGATCTCAACAAAAACACCGTGACGGTTTGGGATCTCTTTATGGAGCAAGAATTCGCCAAGATCACGCTCGAAGATACGCCTTGGCGTCCGTATGTGAGTTCAGACAGTGAACATATGATCCTAGCGGCGCAAAATGGCCAAGGATTAGTCGTCAACAGCTGGAGCGGTCAGACGGTGAAAACGATCGATTTTAAAGATCAAACCACAGAGATCCGCACGGGCTGGCTCGAATCGATCGGCGTAGTTGCAACAAAAAGTGGCGTGAACGTGTTTAACCTGACCAATGACAAACCGACCAAACACTTTGCGCTTAATGCACCGCTAGGAGACGTCGTAGTAGTTGCGGACTCCAAAACCTTATTTGCGACACAAGGTAATAACAGCGCTTTGCTTGTCCTTGATTTGCGTAAAGAGGCCCAGCTGCCATCACTCGAAACCGGCCTCAAAAAGCCACACCTCATTGCGATGGGACTCACTAACACCATTTGTCACTAGGAGCGACCATGAAACTCATCTCGTCTTTCATTCTCACCACATCGCTAGCATTCAGTGCCATCAACGCCTATGCCGCGCCACTCACATTCACCCTTAGTGAATCAAAACAAGGCACTACGACACAAGTAACGGAAGAAAGCTATAAAGATCAATACCTTTTTGTGGCAATCGGTTATACCTCATGTCCAGAAATCTGCCCCACCACCGCGCTCGATATGGCAGGCGTGATGCATCGGCTCGGTAACAAAGCAGATTTGGTCACTCCTCTGTTTATCTCCATCGATCCTAACCGCGATACGGCCGATAACTTGGCACAATACGTACAGTATTTTCACCCTAAATTAGTTGGTTTAGTGGGCAACGAGGAACAAACTAAAGCCGTCGCAAAATCTTTGCGTGCAACTTACGGCTACTCTCGTGATGGAAAGCCCGTCTATGCCCCTTTACCGGAGCTATACGAAGTTTTTCACTCAACGTACTTGTACCTATACGGACCAGATCGTGAGTTGATCGATGTTTATGGTTATGGTGATGGCTCCGAGAAAATCGCCAAAGCCATGCTCAAAGAACTGCCAGAGAAGTAACTTGTATGTCTAAAAACCTCAAACGATCGTATGCAATGTTCACCTTGATCATGCTTTCGGTTTTTGGCGTGAATACTGACAGCTTGGCCAGCCAGTGCCCGACACCTGCACCTTTTACGCCAGTGACCATTGCATCGGAAAACTTACCTAACGCCATACAAAAGCCAATCCATACGCCAGTGAGTGTCGTTAACCTCTGGGCAATATGGTGCGCACCATGCAGAAAAGAACTGCCAATGCTGGTGGAACTGAATCGCGCTCTAGAAGATAAGATCTCATTGAGTGCCATTCACGTTGGAGCGATGAACGAGCAAGTGACCAACGCCATAGAGACACTTGGTGCAACCAAACTCAATCAAGGCCATATGGATGACTTTTCCCAGTTAAACCAGATCGGGATTCACGGATTACCTGCCACCTTAATCATACTCGAAGGTGAGGTGCGATACATTGGCAATGGATACCTTGCCGAGTCGATGGGGAATTATCAGCAATGGCTGCTGTGCTTAGAGGAAAATATCGGTGAAAGTTAATCATATTATGGCGCTCATCGCCATCAACTTGCTTCCGCTGTCTTTGGCTCACGCTCAAAGTGATCCAATCTACGATCAAGGGGAAGCGCTCTATATCAATCCTGGGAGAGGAGGCTGTGGGCAGTGTCATGGCGTATCGGGTAATGAACCTGTCATGCCACTGTATCCAAAAATTGGCGGTCAATCAGAACAATACCTCTACAATCAAATGATCGACTATCGAGAGAAGCGACGCAAAAACGGTTTATACATTCCTATGGAGGTGGCGATGCAACCATTCAATGATGAAGAAATTCGCGCCATGGCAGTGTATCTAGCAAAACAACGAGTGTTTTAATCTCAATCAAACCGTGACAATTTCATCCTCCAAAGAGCCGTCGTGTCGGCTCTTTTCTTTACACCGTTTTCTTTCTGCTTTCGCAAACAGTCACTTCGTTAGACACGAACGATTTAAAAAGCATGTATAATTTTCAAGCAAACCAACAAACAACAAGATTGCAGAAATGAAAATTTGCTTAGCCTTTTCCTCCCTGATGTTGTTTGCTGCCACAGCATCTGCGAGCGAAAACATTAAAATAGAATATCTACCAACGGAAACTACTGACGACCGCTTTGCTGCACAGGTGATAGAGAGCAGCGAAGTGAATGACACTTTTGTTCAATTGTCTCAAGAGCACTTCCTGTTTAATACACCGTTAACCCTCATTTATGGCGGTGAAGATGGGCCATTTTACGATCCTAATACGCACAGCATTCATGTTCCGTACACGTTTTATCTCGAATCACTCAACTACTTCACCAACAACAAATATCAAGAACGGTATGGCAAAACACCAAAAGTAGGCGCCCTCGATACCTTACTCCATACTTTATTGCACGAAGCCGGGCACGCTTACGTAGCCGATCAAAACATCCCTATATTGGGCAAAGAAGAAGATGCCGTTGATAACTTTGCCACCATTTTACTGATCGACTACGTCGAAGACGGATCAGATGTGGCGATCAGTGCTGCGGACATGTTTGCGTTCGAATCTGACGATAGGCCAGACTACTACGAACTTGGAGAATACATTGATGAACACAGTTTCGATCTACAACGCTATTTCTCTACTCTGTGTTTGGTTTACGGCAGCGATCCAGAGCAATACAAAGCGTTACTGGATGAAGTGGAAAAAGATTATTTGCGCGAACGTAAAGAGTTCTGTCAATTCAATTACCGTAACATCCGTGACAATTGGCTGCATTACTTGCAAAACAATGAACTAAAAAACAAATAATCACGTAAAAATGGCACCGTTAACTACAGGCCTAACCATGATAAAACTGACCGTATTTTACGATGGCACTTGCCCCTTGTGCGCCAAAGAGATGGACGCGCTAAAGCTACGCGATACTCGACAACAGATCAAAACCATCGACATCTACAGCGAGGCTTTCAACGACTATCCGCAAATCGATCCCAAGCATGCCAACACCATCTTGCATGCCCTCAACGAGAAAGGCGAACTGCTGCTTGGGTTGGATGTGACTCATCGTGCATGGCAATTGGTTGGTCGTGGTTGGTTATATGCTCCGCTGCGTTGGCGTATTTTCAAACCTGCAGCAGACTGGCTTTACCTCAAGTTTGCCAACAATCGATATCGCATATCATATTGGTTAACGGGTAACTCCCGTTGCAGTAATGGCGTCTGTTCTCGTAAATAACCAACACTACGTCGAAGCCATCCTAAACAGCGACGCCAAAACGTCGCTGTTTTTATTTCTTCTATCCTCAGAAGTCTTAGCTATAATGCCGCCAACTTAGCACCTACAAGGGCAAAACCAGATGATTATCATGACCACCAATTTCGGTGACATCGAGATTGAACTGAACCTAGAACGAGCGCCAGTTAGCTCAAAGAACTTCAAAAAATACTGTGAAGATGGCTTCTACAACGGCACCATTTTCCACCGCGTTATCGACGGCTTTATGATCCAAGGTGGCGGTCATACCGAAGACATGGCAGAAAAGCCAACACGCGCCCCGATTGCGAACGAAGCAAACCGTGGTCTAAAGAATCTTGTTGGCACTATCGCAATGGCGCGTACCGATGCTCCGCACTCTGCAACGGCACAGTTCTTCATTAACTTGGAAGACAATGATTTCCTAGACCACACCGCAACTACCAACCTAGGCTGGGGCTACGCGGTGTTTGGTAAAGTGACCGCGGGTATGGATGTCGTAAATCGCATCGCGAAAGTAAAAACGACCTCTAAGCTTGGTCACGATGATGTTCCATGCGATCCAATCATTATCGAGAAAGTGACGATCAGCGAATAAGCCCATTCGCCTCTTCGGAGAAATCGTCGCTATAAAACGAAGAAAGCGCCTAACGTCTTATGACCTAGGCGCTTTTTGTTTTTTTGACACAGCCTATTAGTTTGGCTTGTGCCAGAGTTATTGATAGAAAAGCTCGGCTTTTGCTCCGACTAAATCAAGCTCAGAGCCTTGAAAATCAGCCAGATATTCAGCAACAAGGTTATACCCAACCCAATATCCCATGTATTTCGGCCAGCGGCTTTCATCGCTGCCAAGAAAGTAAGCGTCGAAGTTGTAATCTAATCTGGTCAACTTGTCTTTCATCTCAGCATAGAAAGGGCGCCAATCTTGATCTTTGATTTGCTCAAACAAGCTCGGAGTGACGCCGCCATTCACCTTACGTTCGAAATGACAAGCTAACCCTTCCATAATCAGCACATCACCAAGCGCAACGCCATTCTCTCCCGCTCGCATACGAAACAGGTGATGCAACTCATGCGCTAACACCGCAGCCAGTTCTTTCTCAATAACGTTTTTAATATCAGCACGTTGAGTATCAAGCAGAATCTCTACACGATAGGCACTTAAGCAATAGCCACCAATGCCCGTCTGCGGTACGTCATTGCGATCAAACGGGCTAACAGT
This sequence comes from Vibrio alfacsensis, assembly GCF_003544875.1. Lineage (NCBI taxonomy): Bacteria > Pseudomonadati > Pseudomonadota > Gammaproteobacteria > Vibrionales > Vibrionaceae > Vibrio > Vibrio alfacsensis. The sequence goes on along the minus strand of NZ_CP032094.1, from coordinate 16,589 downwards.
CAGGTCGACGTTACTTAAATCGTTACTACTTAAATCGTTGTTACTTAAATCAAAGTAACTAGAAAGTTGTGAGCTCAGATCATCAAGTTTCTGATGTAAATACTCAGCGAGTGGAGACAGTTCTCCCGTCGCATTTAACAGGGTTACGCGATAACTCATTTATCTTCCTTGATAATGTGGGTTAAGAGCAGCGAGTTTACAGTGTAAAGAGTGAGCAGTTCTAGCGATTACATCCCTTTGAACAAACTTTGAGATGCACGGCTCACAGGGAGCTTAGTTTCTCCAACGTGCACAAACATTCTGCCAGTAAAGTCTTTGTTTACTTTGCTAATTTTGCACACTTGCACCACGCTTGAACGGTGCACTTGCCAGAACTGTTCTGGGTTAAGCTGCCCTATCAACTCTTTCAACGATGTGCGAATCAAATACTCCTGCACTTTGCCTTGTCCTTGTTGGGCATACACAGAAACGTATTTTTCTTCCGCTTTGAAATACAACACATCAGACGTGGCAATCAGATGAATATCTTCCCCTTGCGTCGCTTTAATCCACTGAAGATATTGCGGCGTTTGTGGCGCGGATAATTGCTGCAGTTGCTCTAATAGGCTGCTCATCTGCACATTGCTGCTTTCTTGCTCTCGCTTAGCAAGGCGTGCTCTCACTCTTTCACACGTCGTCAGCAAGCGCTCATCCGAGATAGGCTTGAGCAAATAATCTGCGGCATTTTGTTCAAAGGCTTTGATGGCGTAATCATCGTACGCAGTGACAAATACAATCAAAGGTGGATTGGCGAGTTGATTGAGTTTTTGCGCTAATGTCATGCCATCCAAAACTGGCATACGAATATCGAGAAACGCAATGTCAGGTTGGTTGTGCTCAATGGCTTGCAACGCTTGTTCACCATCTGCGACTTTGGCTATCACCTCTAGCTCTGGCCACACTTCAGCTAGGCTTTTATCAAGATGACGCCTCAATAGCGGTTCATCATCAGCAATAATGGCAGTAAACCCTGTATTCATTCCTTTCTTCCTTGATTACGATTCCATCGGCCAGCTCAGGCGAACACAAACGCCACCCTGAGCAGACTCACTGATAGAAACCTCTCCTTGCCCGGCGAACAAAGCTTCAACTCGCTGCTTGAGATTACTTAGACCCACGCCTGAACCCATGTGCCCACTAACGTGATTCAAGCCAACACCAGTGTCTCTGACTTCAATCTGCAAGTTCTGTTGTTCGCGCTTAATCTGCAAACTCACTTCGCCACCTTCACGCTTTGGCTCAATACCATGGATGATAGCGTTCTCTATTAAGGGTTGTAGCATCATCGGCGGTAATTCGGTTCTGCCCAAACCCTCTTCCACCTCAATCTTGTAACTGAGTCGATCACCTAAACGGGTTTGCTGAATGCCCAAGTAAGCCTCAAGTAACGCCGTTTCATTGTCTATGGTGGTGTGTTCTTCACGTGAGCTTTTAAGCGTTGCACGCAGCAGCGCGGTTAACTGTTCTAGCATCAGCTTGGCTTTATCGACATCTTGCGACATGAGCGCGCTGATATTCGCCAAGGTATTGAATAGGAAATGCGGCTCAATCTGGCTTTGCATCTGCTTAAGCTGACTCAGTAATAGTGCACGATCTTGCTCTGCTTTCTCACGTTTGATGCTTTCCAACTCTCGCTGAGCAACCGCCTCTTTCTCACGCGAGTAAAAATAGAAATAACACATACCGCTAAACAGTAATCCCATTAAACCAACAGGGATCATATCGGAGATACCAAAATACTCTCCGAGCCAAAATTGCGCATTAATCACCCCAAACAATAAACAGGCAACAAGCGAACACACCACTTCTATCATACGTGGAATGGTTGGAAACAAACGGTCAATCAACCATGAGAAGAAGATAGCCGAATAGCCAAATCCAAAGCTAACCGCCACATGAATGTAGAATGGACCGCCCCAAACCGAGAGCGTCATTGCTGCGATAAAGAGACAAAATGCCGTGGTCACTAATAAGCTACGCGGCCATCCACTTTTCACCACTGATTTTGCTGAACTCATTTAGAATTTCCCTTTGATGTTAAGTACAATCATATGCTTATCATTGATTTGTGCGTAAGCAGATTGGTCGTCTCCGGTTAAAAAGCGTGCGGCAACTTCCACTTCTACACTTTGATCGCCGGTATCAATCCATTGGTAGTTAAGCCACTGCGTGACAATCACACCACCATCTTGTGGCGACAGCATCACATCCAACGTAGGGGTTACATCACTTAGCCAGCCCATATCCGCTTTGCCGTTCCATGCAGCCCACGCTTCCACATCCCAACTCCAGTGCAGCATTACGTTATGCTGAACGATATTGGCATGCTGAAACCCTTGGGCGTAGCTTGTCGCAAGTAGAGCGCTGCTAGCCAACAGAGAGTTGTTAGGATCAGGGATCTGAGAGAGTAATTCGCCACGCCCTATTGCTTGTTGCCATTTGCTTTTCGACCATGCACGGCTGTCGTACCAATATTCAGCAATCACGTTATGTCCGGCTTGGTTTGCCCAGTTCACCCCAACTAAGGCTTGAAATGCGCTGCCCTGTTCCTCAACCGAAACAGGTTGGTAAAGATCACCCTGCTGAAACTCATAGCCGACACTTTGCTTTTGCCACAGCATGGAACTGTGCATGGCGATGGATTCATCCCACACGGCAATGGCACTGGCTCCGAGTAAACCTCGGCGCACATCATCGTAATAACCAATAAGTTGATACTCGGTGTCACCGACCAGCGCATAACGACGAATACCAACACCTTGCTGCTCTGCGGCTTGATCAAGTGCACTTTGGTCTTGTTGCCCCCAGCTTGAGTCCGTCGCAATTACGGTCCATTCGCCTGACATATCGTAGTGTGAAAGTGAAAACACACCCGCGCCCTCTTCTGCGACTAAGCCAACCGGGTTTTGTCGATACGGCTTAAACAGATCCAAAGGTCGGTAGCCATAACCCACTCCCCAATCCACGCGCAACTTACCCAAACTCACATCAAGTGTGGTTTCACCGACTTGCCACTCTCCTAGCCAAGCAAGCTCTCGAATCAGCAGTTGGTTATCAGCTTCACTCCACCAGTCACTCTCTCCTTGTTGGTTGAGGTACAACCCTTGGCTGTACAGAGCAAACAAGCCACTGAAGTTGTGATAATTCACCTGCACATCCAACAGTGCATTCAGTGAATCACGAGAACTGCCCTGCGCCTGCATAAACGCGCTATCACGCTGCTTGGCCGTTTCGTAACTGACAGCCCAATCCCACTCAAAACTCAGCTCATCATTGGCAAAAGCAGGGACTGCTGCGCCCACACACAATGAGACTGCAATCAACAAACTGGTGCTTTTGTTAAGGTTAGGCTGGTGCGGTTTCATGTGACTTCCTTGCTCGTTTTCATGCTTCTATTTGCAAAGCTCAGGCTAAAGCTGAGTCGTGTTGGCTTTCGGCAAATAACTTGGGTTGTAGAACTTGTTATCCAGTTGCCAAGGCACGATCTCTTGATACTCGATAACGGTCTTTTTGCTCGGCTGAATGCTATCAAGCAAGGTCATCTCACTGACGTAGTCTTCACCGTTGTCAGTTGCACGTCCGTATTGCGCTTGCTTGGCGAGTTTGCCAGAGCGCAAGTAGAGATCGGCTTTGATTGGAAATGCATCTTGCTCAGACAACCATAAGTCGATCTTCTGATAACTCGCCCCTTTGGTTTTCGCGGTTAAGGCAAGGTGATAAGCCGCAACACTTTCTCCATTCACCGAAACGGTTTCTGTCGCTTTCCATTCACCTTGATAATCTTGGCTCCACGTCAGGGTTGAGATGTCGCCGATAGACGCTTCACCAAGCAGCTTCTGCATTGGCGTAATGCGAATCGGACGGCGGCTCTTTGGCATTTGCAGCCAGTAGTTGTCGCCCATCATCAGCATCTTTTGCCCAGCTTCGACTGCTGATTTGAACACCACCAGCGATTCACGATTTGGACGCGTGTACACGTGGTAAAGGCGGGTTTTGTCTAACTCTTGGTCTTGATATAAGCGCACCAGTGACACCACTTTGGAGGAATCATCTTGCAAGCGGTAGCTGTCGGCTTTTTCAATCAATTGCGCAACTTGCTGTGCATCTAGCGCTGTTTCATTTGCACTGACATTCATGCTTGCAACGCCGCTTACCGTCAGCAGTGCAATTGGTAATAGTGATTTGAAATTAAACATAAATCAGTGCCTCCGTAATTGGCTTGTTCACCCCTTTGCGCGCCGAGAAAAACGCCGCAACCAAACAAATCATCAATACTGCAAATCCTGCGACAGCCACCAGCTCCCAAGAGAAGTAAATCGTCAATGGGTAACCCTCTGTGCGTCCTGGCGGTGGCGGCATTTGTACATCCACGACCATCAGTAAAATGGTGACTAATGCAGTGAACAAAGCGCCGATTAAGCTGCCAATCACCGCGAGTAACCCTGCCTCGCGCAAGAACCCAGCAATGATTTCGCTAGGGTAGCTACCAAGAGCCGACAAGGTGCCGATTTCACGGGTGCGCTCAGTGACCGACATGGTCATGGTATTGAACAGCGCAACAAAGACCACTAGCGCCATCACTGCCCCCATGATGCCGAAGATACGGTCGTACAAATCTTTCACTTTGAGATAAAAGAACGCACGTTCTTGCCAAGGCGTAATTTCAATATCTTGATCACCAAAGTTCTGTTTTTGCTTACTCAGAACCGAAGCAACTTGTTGCTCGACTTGGTTAGTTAAACTGGTATCGAACAGAAAGACAGATAACGCGCTGACTTTGTCTGAACCGAGCAGCGATTGCGCGCTGTTGATGTGCACGTACAACTGGCGTTTATCAAGCTCAGGCACGCCTGTTGAGTAAATGCCACGAACTTTGAAGTCATACGCATTCAATGCACCGTCGGTTGTGGTCGCCAGCAAGGTAATCCAATCGCCAACGTGCACGCTTAGGTTGTTCGCCAAATCAACGCCAAGCATCACTTCTGGCTCTGCAGGGTCATAACGCGATGCATGAATGTTGGACAGCGTTTGCCCTTCGCGCACATCCAAAAACGGTCCTTTCATATCGAATTCGCGCTCGTTCACGCCAATGCCGATAAAGATCGAGGACTTGTTGCCGTTGGAAATCAAGCCGCTGAACTCAACTCGTGGCTGCACGCCTCGCACTTCGTTTAAGCCAATCAATTGCTTGGTGATGTCGTCGGCGTGAGTTAAACCGTTACTCAGTGGCATCTCCTCTTCTTTAGCGAAGTAACCTGGCGTGGTTAACGTCAGATGCCCCGTGTCACGCGCTGTCGATTCTTTCAAACTGTCGTAGGTGTACAGACCAAAACCACCCGCACTGGTTAACGCAAACACGGCAATGGCGATGATCAGCATCGACAATAAACTGCGGCGGCGATTGCGTTGCAGGTTCAACCAAGCAAGGCGAACCGAAACAGGAATTAGCTTGCCCATGAAACCTCCTCCACACTTGCGTGCGTTTGGGTGATTTTGCCATCCACCAATTCAATGGTGCGATCGCAGCGAGATGCCATACGAGGGTCATGAGTAGCGACGATAAAAGTGGTGCCAAGCTCGTGTCCGAGCCCTTTCATAATGTCGATGACCTTGTTAGCAGTTTGACTATCAAGACTTGCGGTTGGCTCATCGGCAATCACCAATGCCGGTTTGTGCACTAACGCACGAGCAATTGCCACACGCTGCTGCTGGCCGCCTGATAGGTTGTCTGGCATGTGATGAATAAACTCGCCTAAGCCAACGTGCTCTAACATTTGTGTGGCGAGCTCGGTTTGTTCTACTTTTGAAAAGCCATTGAGATGTAGCGGATACGCCACGTTCTCTAGTGCCGTCATCACGGGGACAAGGTTGAATTTTTGGAACACAAAGCCAAGCTTTTCACGGCGCATTTTCGCCGCCTGCATTTGCCCAGTTGGGTATGGGCTGCCCGCAAATGTCACCTGACCTTGGTATTGAGTATCCAGCATGCCAAGCACATTAAGTAAGGTGCTTTTGCCTGAACCAGACGGCCCGCACAGAGCCACCATTTCGCCGGAAAACACTTCACCAGAAACGTCTCGCAATGCACGTACCGTTTGGCTGCCAAGGGCGTAATCGCGGCTAAGTTGATTAAAAACGATCATGACGCCTCCCTAATATTTCGCTAGCAGCGCTTTCGCGGTTTGCGTTTCTAAATTGCTGTCACCCAACTGCTCCATTTGCGCTAACCATGTTTTGGCTTGTTGAACATCTTCAGCGCGCAGTGCAGCTTCAATGGCGTAGCGATAAATCCAAGACGTTGCGGCGAAAGGTTGCTGACTAAAACTCGGCTCATCGAGCAGAGAAAGGTACAGCTCGTAGCCACGCTCAAAGTGATTGAACATGTCAGGTAGAGAGGTAAACGTAGTGGCTGCCATGGCGGTGGCTAATTGATATTCCGGCAAGCCTTGTAAGCGTTGCTGCTCTTGCAGTGGTACCGGCTGATTCGCCATTAAATCCAAACCTTTTTGGATAGTGGCAAGACCGCGCTCGGTGAACTTCATCTTGTTCCAAGGCATAAACGCCTCACGACCTTGCAACGTCTCCGCACTGCCTAAATACACCAAGGTTACGGGCGTTGCGCCCTGCTCTTCGAGTTGTTTGGATAATTCGCCGTAAACAGTATCAACTAAGCCAGAGTCACCCTGCGCCGCTTGGTTGAATTGACTGAGTGTGCGCTCGCTTGGATTAGCCAGAGCCAGATTGCTGCTGAGTGCAAATGCGGCGATAAACGTACTTGCCAGTTTAAGAGCTTTGATTGAGCGAGATTGAGAAACCATCATGTACTGTCCTTAGTTGAACGTGATTTGATGGTTTCAGATTAAGGAAGAAGATCGCACGCTGCTTTTGCATGCGACCAATGGCAGTTATGCGGAGTGAATGGTATTGAGAGAGGATGAATGGTTTTGTATTTCGGCAGCCTGCAATATCGCCTCAATCATTAAGCTGAGAGCCTTAGGCTGGTAGTTTCGTTGGCGATAAACCAAATAGGCTTGACGATCCCCACGGCTGTAAGATTGCGCGACTTGCACCAGATTCAGCTCTGGCTTCACATGACGAATGGGAATCGAGGCGATCCCTAAGCCGTTTTCCACCGCTTTGATCACTGCAGTTATGTCATTGACCACTAAACGCGGCTTGCAGTTGAGCATGTCCACCAGCTTGTCTTGTTGGTAAATAGGCACTTGCGTGGTGTGCGTGCTGGCAACCCAATCTTGCTTAGCTAAATCCTCTAAGCTTTCAATGCTGCCGCCCGCTTGCGCTAAGTACTCTGGGCTAACAAAAAAGGCGTGCTCCGCTTTAAACAACGGACGAGCGATCATGTCATCTAACCCATCCAATTCGAATGTCACCACCAGATCGCGATCGGTTTCTGGAATCGAATTCACTTGGCTAAGCAGCAGATCAATGGTCACTTTTGGGTAGGTTTTGATGTAATCTTCAACCACCTTGTCGACCAAGTCATTGTAGAAACGGCTTGGCATCACCAATCGAATTCGCCCTTCGACTTGTTGGCTTTGCTGATTGAGCTGCAAGATACCGGATTCAATCTGCGCCATCGCACTGCTGAGTTGATCAAACGCCTGTAAGCCTGTCTCGGTTGCCACCAACTCACGGCCTTTCTTCTCCAACAATCTAAGCCCTAGACGTGCTTCTAGCGCCGATAAACGACGAGACATAGTAGAGACCGGCAGTTCGAGCTTTTTCGCTGCCGCGAGCAGAGAACCTTGCTCAACCACTGAGCAAAACAGGTACAAATCATCAACGTTTCCAAATATGGAATTCATGCTTCTTCCATTGGTTATTTTTCCAATTTTAGATGAGTATAACCTAGCCCACGTAGAAAAGAGACCCGAATATGCCGTGAACGCGGCGCGTAATAACGAATGAATACTAGGTACAGACGTGAAAGAAAATTTTTATAAATACGCGATATACACTGTTTTTTCAGCGGCAGCTTTGTTCTCCGCTTTTTTAGTCACCTCAGATAATGTTTCCCCTTTCACCACCCAAGCGACACTGCATCGTAATGTCGCAACCATTGCGCCGGAGGTATCTGGTGTGATCACAGATGTGATGGTGAATAACGGTGAATTGGTTGAAAAAGGTCAGCCACTGTTTGCTATCGATGCCAGCAGCTACCAATTGAAAGTGGCACAAGCGAAAGCCGAACTGCGCCAAGCACGTGAATCAGATTCCGCGAAATGGCAACAATTGGCAGCAGCGAAGCAAACCCAAAGCCAACGCGAATTCGAATACCACAACGCGAAGCAAAAACTGGCGCGTAACCAAAAACTGCGCAACAAAGGGTTGGCTACTGAGCAAGAGCTGGATGACGCGATCACTAATACACAAGTCGCCAGCAGCGCAGTTGAAGCGGCGAACGCAGAAGTGAAGCGTATTGAAGCAGAGCTTTCTACTCAAGACCGTACGGCAGCTATCGAGTTGGCAGAAGCAAAACTTGCCAGTGCGGAGCTGGATTTAAGCCACACCCAAATCGTGGCGCAAACCGAAGGCGTGGTAACGAACTTGCAACTGCAATCAGGCAGCTACATTACACAAGGCACTGCGTCATTGATGCTGGTGGACGAAGCCCATGCGTGGATCAGTGCTGACTTCAACGAAAAAGGCATTGATAAGCTGACCAATGGTCGCGAAGTGTTGGTGTCCTTCGATGCACTACCGGGCAAAGTGTTTACTGGTGAAGTCAGCAGCCAAGAGCGTGCGATTTACGATACCAACAATGCTAATGGACAGCTTTCTAGCGTGACCAATGATACTCGTTGGATCCGTGAGCAACAGAAAGTGCGTACTCGCATTACAGTGAACGAGTTGGATCCTTCGATGATTTCTGGTTCACGAGCGAGTGTGATCGTTGAAAGCGGCAATCCTGTTATGGACGTCATTGGCTCGGCTTGGATTCACTTGGTGGCGATGTTCCGCTACATCTACTAGGGGGTGAACCATGTGGACCTTCGAAAGCCTGTTTCAAAACCGTTCTGAGCGCAATGAAGCACTGCGTGTCGCCCTTACTGTGACGATTTGTATGGTGCTGGGCAAACTGCTCAACCTGGATTCTCCAGTTTATCTGGCGCTGTATCCAACCATCATCATGACCAAGAACAAAGACTATTCTTGGCTTGGTCTGCTTCGCACCTTGCTACCTACGTTATTAGCAGCAAGTACAGCATTGGTGGTGACTGAAGTGTTTTCACAGCATCCGTTTGTGGTGTGGACCATTAGCTTGTTCTTCTTCGACTTTATGCGCCGTAGAGCAACCACACCGCCGAAGAAAGGTCAGATGCTCATGCCAACTTTCAACTGGATTCTGATTGTGGTGTTTGCTCAGCACACTACCATGGACATGCCAATGCGCATTCATGAAATCCTGCTGTCGATGCTGATTACCATGGTCGTCGCAAAAACCATGGTAGCTCTGTTCCCTGTTGAACGTGGCGGTAAGCCTCCAGCATTTAAGGAAGAACCCGTCACGTTTGAAAGCCGAGCCATTTCACTCGCGTTGATTGGTCTTGGTGTCGCGTTTTTGATGATTGTCGACCTCATCTCAGCAACGTTTTGTTTGGTGCCAGTGATTGCCGCAGCAACGCAAACCACACACAAAAGCTTTATCGACGTGGTTGACCGCCGTTTTCAAACTCAGGTGGGCGGCTGTGCATTAGCTGTAGTGTTCACCTTACTGATGGCTGGGCATCAGTCCACGTTCGGTTACTACACCATCATATTAGGTCTGCTTGCCTTTATGATCACCGCATCAATGGCAAAAGCGAAAGGCCCAGCCAAAGACGTCCATGCCGACGCGCTATTGGCGACCATGTTGCCGATTCAGCTGTACATGACCAGCAATGAACTCGGTTTAGAAAGCACTTTTCTGCGAGCTTGGGAGCTAACGATTACGCTATTTATCCTCTATGCCTTGTATCGTATTACGCACAAGCAAATCGTTTAATATCTCGCCTCAAATACCCGATTATTTGAGGCACTTTTCCTGTATGCCTTTCCCATCTTAGCTGCGCGGTTTATTACAAAATCCGAGACGATCCTATAAAAAGTGTGGCGCAAATCTTCAGCCTAGTGTATATCCATCCCACTATTTTCCGACTTGCTTGCTCATAACAGATAGCATCGCTCTTTCTTTTCTACCTCACCTTTGCGTCGCGTCTGTTATTTCCCAATTGGATCCTTAGCATTGGAATAGATTGAACTTATCAAGTTCTGGTTGTTTTCGCCCTAATATCAGGGCGTTATTAGGTTGTAGAAGATGAATAAGCGTTTCTATCCTAGGGTTGATTTGCCACTACTTATGGCGATCATTCCAATCATGCTTCTCAGTTCACTGACTCTTTGGAGTGCCAGCGGATTTAGTGAAGCCATGCTGTTTAAACATTTGGCGCGTTGTGCGTTAACTCTGGTGTGTATTTTGGTCATGTCCTCAATACCGGCAAGCAGTTACCAGCGCTCAGCCCCGTATCTTTATTTCGTTGCCGTGGCTTTGTTGGCTGCCGTCGCATTATTTGGAGACAGCACCAATGGTTCTCAACGCTGGTTAGATATCGGTTTTTTCCGCTTTCAGCCATCGGAGCTGATTAAGCTATCGATTCCAATAATGATTGCTTGGATACTGCACATCGAAGGCGGCAGACCTGACATTCGAAAAATTGCATTGTGTTTAGCGATCACCTGTATTCCTGCAGGCTTAATCGCTCTGCAACCCGATTTAGATGGCGCGATATTTACCGTCATTTATGCTTTATTTGTGTTGTTCTTTGCAGGCATGAGCTGGAAAATCATCGGTGGATTTGTAGTGAGTATTTTGACTCTTGTACCGATTTTATGGTTTTTTGTGATGGAGTCTTATCAGAAGAGTCGCGTCACCCAATTCTTAAATCCAGAATCAGATCCACTTGGTTCAGGTTACCAAATCATTCAGTCACTGATTGCAATTGGTTCCGGTGGTATGAAGGGCAAAGGCTGGATGAATGCCACCCAAGGCACATTAGGCTTTATTCCAGAAAGTCATACTGACTTCATTTTTTCGACGTATGCGGAAGAATGGGGCTTTATTGGTTGTGTGGTGCTATTGGCCCTGTATTTGTTCATTACAGCGCGTGTGATGCTGTTAGCATGCCAATCTGAGCACTTCTTTGGCCGTCTAGTTAGTGGCGCACTAGCAATGAGCTTCTTTTTGTATGCCTTTATCAATACAGGCATGGTAAGTGGCTTGTTGCCAGTAATGGGTAGCCCACTGCCATTCTTTAGCTACGGTGGTACTGCAATGCTAACCCAAGGCATCTGTTTTGGCGTGATCATGTCGCTGTGTTACTCCAAGTACCGAAACACCTAAACGCTAGTCACAATAGAAAAGACAAGTAACACGATCAAAAAAGGCTTCCCTCGGGAAGCCTTTTTTACAACTGGAGAACCGAATTATAGTTCGCCGTTGTGGTATACCTGTTGAACGTCGTCACAGTCATCTAGAAGGTCTAGGAACTTCTGGAATTTCTCTGCATCTTCACCCGCTACTGGCGTGTGAGTTTGAGGAACGAACGTGATTTCTTCAACATCGATCACTAGATCAGGGAATGCTGCGTTAAGTGCCGTTTTCGTTTTGAAGAACTCAGTGTGAGGTGCAAATACCGTGATCACACCATCTTCTAGCTCAACGTCAGTAACATCCACGTCTTCCATCATTAGCGTTTCTAGGATGATTTCATCATCTTCGCCTTTGAACTGGAATACCGCTTGGTGGTCGAACATGTGAGAAACAGAGCCTTCAACACCGATCTTCGCACCTGTTTTAACAAAACATTGACGAACGTCTTGGAAAGTACGGTTACCGTTGTCTGTTAGACAGTCAACAATCACGCTTGTGCCGCCAGGGCCAAAACCTTCGTAACGCGCTGGTGCGTAGTCTTCACCGCCACCGCCGTTTGCTTTATCGATCGCTTTGTCGATCACGTGTGCTGGTACTTGGTCTTTTTTCGCTTTCGCAATCAGGTGCTTCAGAGACAAGTTCATGTCTGGATCGCCGCCACCATTTTCGCGCACATGTAAATTTCTTTACCGTATTTGGAATAAACTTTAATTTTCGCGCCTGCAGTTTTCGCCATAGAGGCTTTGCGCACTTCAAACTTCTTCCCATCGGGATGTCTCTCTAAATTTAATTTTAATGCGAAGGATTTTAGCAAAAGCGAAACCTTTTCAATTTTCACTTCCGCAAAGGAATGGGGAGGAAACCTCAATCATCGCAATAGTGTTCGCTATTACGATGGTTCGCTTTACGCGACACCCATCACTCGTTTGTACTTTTCGACTGACTGTTGAAAAACAACTTTTTCGTCAGCATCGTTAATCATAGACAACTGTTCTTGGATCGCCTCAGGGCCACATTTAGCCTCTTTGAGTTTCCAAACCAAAAACGACGCTTGTTTATCAAGCTCGATCTTGTTTTTCTCGTTAGGCGGTAACAGGGAAAGATTAAACGACATTCACAGCCTCAAGGTACCTAAAATTACTAGCCGCGCACTATAACACATGGAGTCGAGTTAACAGAAGTGAAACGCACTGATCTTGATCAAATTCGAGCCGTTTCAAGCGAGCAAGCTGCAATTTCCCCCTTTGGAAGTGAACGGCATCTCAAAAATAGTGATGACAACCAACCAAAAAATAAAAAGGGTAGCCAACAGACTACCCAATATTTTTCTCTTTAGTGAAATTAGTGAATCAAGCCAAGCTCCCTTGCTTCTTCCATACTCAAACCGCTTTCACGGATCTCGCGTAGCGCTTCTATGCGTCTTCTTGCTTCTGCTGATTTCACTGTCTTTTCTGGCTTCACAACGATTTCTTCTTCAGGAAGCTCCCACTTGTGAGCAATGTTAGTCATCTCTTCATGGTTGATAGAATTAATGGACATATTTCCTCCGAACACACCATGTTTTCGATGAGTAATCTATAGCAAACCCTAAATGCGGAAGTAAGCAAAACTGTAGCGAAATGTGACCATTCCCGACCTTTCATCAACTCGTTAATAGATTCATCATTTAAGTTTTGCAAACCCCGCGATGAGCGATTAAATTTGAGGGATTCCCCCTAAGAAAAGTGAGCTGATCCAGCTCTCATTTTTCCTTTCACAATTTACTTTTCTCGAACGAAAACTTACTCGTCTCAACCTTTTATTTTCGCAACCCGTTCTTTTACAGCGACTGATGTCCCCATCACTTTCACCATGATTCATCCACTCGCTAAGCCAATCCGCAGTTGAAGATAAAGCTCGACCTTAATTGCGTTTAGATAATAACAACCTGTGATTTGGAAACTTGATAGAAAGTGAGCCAGACTATTTAAACGACGTCATAACAAACGGAGTAAAGCTGCCTCATGGATTTGATGACATGGCAAGATCGTCTATCTGGTTGGCATAACAATCGGAAACATGATCAAGTAGAAGAGTTAGAAATGATCTTGTATCAGGTTCCGTCATCGGCGTTTGGTCCGGATCTTACAGATGCACAAAGTAAAGCCCTAGCGTGTTGGCTTGATGGTTGTCTGCGCCTCTTTCAACAAACAAGGTACCAACACCATCACAAGGCATTTCAAACTCTGCAATACACCTGCGCCAAACTCGAACAAGCCGCCATTCAGCCGACAAACAATTTGCATATTCGAGATTGGTGTTTAAAGCGTTTACAACACTTAACGGTTTTAGCCTTAGAGTTTTGCAGTCAACAAGATGATCAAACCGTTTGGAAGCAACAGGCAACAAAGGTGATCCAATCCCATATCGCGCTCATGAGATCGTTAAACTGGAATGAATCAGGGAAGCATGATCATGGTTTATGCCATTAGTCCGAAAGAATGATCAAGGTAAGGTGCCATCATCCTGAGCAGACTGATTCAAATGACTGGAATTTTAGACAAAAAAAAGCGAGTTCCTTAAGGAGAAACTCGCAAAATCTATTCAGAATGAATGTAACAATATGAGCCAATCTATTTAGTCATCAGAAAGGACAAAAAGGTTGTCTATTCGAGATAAATACTACCGAGCCCTACCTATTAAATGTCAGTGATTTGTAAGAGTTAAGTCTGATTTCCATCAGTGCAAACCCTTGTTACATTCTGAATTAATTCGCCACACTTTTCTTTCAAAACCATTGAAACAATAAATATTAAATTGCCATTTCATCAAGTGCACGAAATACCATTTCATCCATATGCCCTTCAAAGATTTGTCGACACACTTTTCGGCGAACCGCCAAACCCGCGATCAATCGTTCGATCGTCAAATGTTTCACATTATTTTGACCATTAAACAACTCGACTGTCTTACTTAGGGTTTCATACGGGATAGGATCATCTTCAACTCTTAACCAATCAAGCTTATCAATGAACTCAGAACACTCCTCTTTGATTGAGGCATAGGAATGCCCTGTCATCGCTGATAAAGCCGTTATACTGCGTTCTAGAGCCTCTGGAGAGGTATATTTGGACAAGGTTATGGTTATCTCGTCTGCGTTGATCTCAACCAGGTGTTTTTTCTGTTTAACTCTACGACCCAAATTGCCACGCGGAGACGGTGCTTTGCGTTGAATAGGCTCAAATTCGCCGTCTATGATGCCTGACAGCTCGTCTAACTGTTGTCTGGTGACCAACTCATTACGCAGAGGATTTGGCAGCGTAGGCGCCATGTTGCGCTTACCCGCATTGGTTGTACGCGCGCGTGAATAACGAAGAACCTCTTCAACATCACATTTGATATCCACTTGGTAATCCATCACTTTGCCATTTTCGATTACCGTTTCGATCGTCAGGTGATAACCCCACAAATTGACGACGAAAAGATCCTCAGCCCCTTTACCATCCGATAACCGTTTGAGTTCACGGATCAAATCCATAGAAAAACGTCGCCATTCAATGTTTCGGGCTAATTTTTGGTTCAACTCACTTAATAACATGCAATCTGTATGTCTGCGAACCATCCGACTTCGGAAATACGAATACAGCTGGAAGACAAGCGTGTGTTGTTTCAAGATTTCTGGAGGAAACAAGAAGAAATAATCACGAGTAAGCAGTTCTTCGTAGAATGATGGCTCCCAAACCAAAATATACAGATTTGGCTTAATGCGAATTTCACCATCCGCCCCCTCAACTGGGGCTTCTTCTGAAGCAGTAATGGTGCGCGCAATAAATCGGAACCGATCACTCTTAAAGCCCTCAGGCATATTTTCACTTAACCAACGACCTGTCAGCTCGTGCAATTGAAAATCCGTAAATTCGATACGATCAATGCTGTCTCGAATGGAGTCACGTGCCGGGCCACTGTCTTTCTTGCCACGTAATGACAAAATATCCGTGATGTACAGTGGCGTTTTATTTGGTACATGAACAGAATCCATTTGATATTGATCTTTGTGATGATCGTGATATTGAACCGTCAATGTAAACAAGGCAAACAACGTCATGAGATCATCAACGGTCATGATATTTTTTGACGATCGTGTTTCTATCACCGCTTTGGTGCCAGAGATCGAGACCATGGATTTTTGATAACTTTTACGCGTTCGTGGTGGCGCAAGTGCTTGATCAATGATCCCGGCCCAATTGGTTGGTGAGACAATAAATTGATCCGCTTCATCTTTCATCATCGGCGGCGTATTAAGACCGTGCTCATTGAGCAAGCGTTTATTCACTTGCGTTTGAGCAAGCGCTTTAGAGCGTTTTTGTTTTTCGCTTTGACGTACTTTTTCGGTGACAAGACTTGTCGCACCAAGAACGGAGATGAGTTGGTTTGGATTGACAAACTTGTGCAGCATGGTTTTTCCCGCCAAGCCCTCTTCGAATCGAACAGGCGTTTGCGTAAATAACCCGATATTAACCGCTGCTCGTAGCCGTTGTTGCAATGCTGCTCGAGTTAATTGACCATCTGTCGCTCCCACAATTTCAGTGGTTGAAACGAAACCATCTTTGCTACTGAATCCGCGGAGTGAAATTAAATTCAGCAATTCCAAAATGCTTTTAGTGACCCCTTTGAAGTGCTGGTATTGTTCTACCCAATCGGCAGAAGATTCACTTACCTCAAAAAGGTGCCCATCCTTATGGCTTCTTGGCGCTTTAATCAGAATTTTTTCATTGCCCGTCATTTTAGATCCAGATCACACTAACCGTAGTTTTGCTATAGTTCCGAAGAATAAAGAAAAACAGATCATAAATAAAGAAAAATCTTTGTTTTTAAATAACTGATCTTTTGATTAAACTGATCTTAATTGATTATATGATCTAATGATCTGGTTGATTTTGCCTGTGTAAGATGTTGTTTTTATGATGTTTTTTTTGAGTCTCTCTCGGAACTATGATCATGTGAATACTGAAACGATGATCAAATGATTCGAGAAAGCATGATCATAAAACGCCGTAAGCATGATCATTAAGTTCATGAAAAGATGATCAAAACAGTGTTGAAACTATGATCATCATGTTTATACAACTTATCCACAGAT